>WJIV01000073.1 GCA_014730055.1 Candidatus Bathyarchaeota archaeon | reverse complement strand
TGGGCTTAAGGATGCCTCCCAGTCCTCCGGTAGGACAAAGTCCAAGTAAAGCGTGGTAACAGGCGTGGCACCCATGTTCGTAACCTGAGCCGAGAATCCGACACTGTCGCCGATTCGAGTTGTAGTATAGAGAGTGGATAACTCAAGCTCTAGATTGTAACTACCTTCAACGCTGATTTTCAATGGTATTAGTTCCTTGAATCCTTCGCTGGTCTCGACTACAACAGTTAAAGCGTATTCACCAGTCTCAACCGAGTTCGGAGGCTCTACCTTGAAATCAAGTGTACTTGATTCTCCTGATCCTACCAGTACACTTGAAACCTTAACATCATCAGTTATGAACACTGTATCCCAGTTATTGGGAGTGGATTCAATGGATAGTAAAGCCAGAGCATCTGTTCCTCCTCTGTTCCAGATCGCAATTGGAAAGGATATACTGCCACCAGCTTCTATTGTAACGTCGGTGAATGTGCTTATCACCTCAACGTCGCTTGTAGGTTGACGTAAATTGATGCTTACACTCACCATGTCATGAATAATGTCACTTTCACTTAATGCCATGATGCTTATGCTATACTCTCCGGTGGCTGCCTCATCTGGGGGTTCAACCTCAACGGTAAGCAGATACGTTTCACCGGGTTCTAATAGTATGCTTGAAACAGCCATTTGATTATCAGTGAGAATGTTAACTGACCAGTTTTCTGGAGCATTTTCTGAAAGCTTGATGTTTCTGTCTACCTCTCCATTATTAATTATCTTGAGTGGGAGGTTGATAGTTCTGCCTTTTTCTTCTGAGACTGATGTGAAGGCTGTCTTTAATTCCACATCGTCAGTTGTTGCCTTTGGGTTGATGTTAATCTCCAGGGTGTCACTCAGATAAGATACTGCTGTGAGAGCTATTGTTTCTGTCTGGTTCATGCTCTGGGGAATCATCAATCTTAGTGTCAACTGGGTGCTTCCTAGTGCTACTTGGATCTGACTTACTTCGCTGGTGCTATCATAAATTTCTGCGGACCAGTACTCCGGGAGGCTTAATGCAAAGTCTACATTTTGGATTGTTTCCGCTTTATTTGATACAGTGAATGTTATGTCAAGTTTTTGTCCAGGGTTGGCTACTCTGCTCAATGCGTTTGTAGATAGCTTAATGGCCTTCTCGAGAGCGATTTCACCCATCTTCACAGAATCACTCTCCGGGTCATTCCACCAACCAGCCCTAGGGATCGTTATTATGACCTCCTCTGATGCATAGCCCTGCTTTTCTATTACAATGGTGTATGTTTCTTTTTCAAGCGCGAATCTATAGAAGCCGTCTTCGTCCGTGTGATCTGTGGTTTGTACGTTTCCAGAGTTTGAGATAGCGCTTACTTTTACATTTTTTAACGGTCTCCCTTCTTTATCTACTATGTACCCATGTACATTCCCAGCGTCTTCGAGTTGTGCTGATACGAACACGGGAAAAACCATAAAGATATAGATTAGAATAATTATACAAGTTCCTTTTATCCGATTTAGTTTCAACTATTTTTCGCCTTCTTGATTAAGAATAAATCAGATATTAAGCAATTTGTCAAATTTTCACCAAAATTTGATCAAAATTTGGCATTTCCTCGTTTCCATTTGATAGTAGTAATTTGAGCATCAACTTGAATAAATTTCAAGGTCAAATAGCCATTTATCTCAACTTTTCGACGGGAATAGTAGTATAACCTCAGCAAGTGTGGGAAAATATCTGGTATGAAGCTAAATGGTTCAAACCAAAGACGTTCAGCTCTGCCAAAGAAAAAGAGAGTTAAAGAATTACTTGATATAGAGTATATCAGCAGAACCAAGGCAAGACTCGTTAAACTTAGGCTGAACTTGTCCTTTTCTCCTTGATAAAGTAAATAAACAGGATTAAACCGAATAAAACAAAAATGATTATAGTTGAAGTATAACCCAATGTATCGATAAGAAACGCGTTTCCAAATAAGATCAATGAAAAATTATCCATCGCAAAAAGTACGCTACTTGTACCAATAGTATAGCTTAATGTTTTTCTGAGAAAACCGGTAAAAATGGGATAAAAAATGCATTAGTTATGAATAAGTAAATTGGTATAAACCAGATTGATATTGGGATTAATTCTTCTAATATTGGGTGTGCTTCTTTACCAGCATTGAATGCCACGAATAGAAACGTAGAGATTATATCTAATGAATACCCCCAAAAATAGAAATAACGTTTGTAAATCTATCGTATAAGTATACTTATTCAGTCTCAATACTTTCACGACCTTCTAAAGCGTTCATATCTAAAATAAAGTATGACCTATGAATAATAATGAAAAATGAGAATGTTTTTCGGAAGATCTAAACATTGGACATGGTTCTAATAGTATCCAATTGAATTAGATCATTTCTTTTTTAATTCCTCTTTTTTACTGTAATAAAAGTTACGCGTATCCGGGTGAAAATATTCTGGGTACTTGTATGCATTATCAAGATCTTCTCTATGGATTCGGGTCAGATCCTCAGGCAACAAGTCTTTCTCACCAGTATCCCCCGATTTTTCACCCCTCAAGGTGATCCACATCAAGGGAACCCCGAGGAAAGCCATAATGGCTATGACTAAGAAACGAAGATATGCTTCAAACGTATAGGGTTGAAAACCTGATGATGCTATTATTATCAAGAGAATGAGAACAACGGATACAGCTAAAGTCCTAGTAATTTTATTACGAGTCCTGTAAGGCATATATCAATATTGTACACATGTTCTTACATAGACTTTTCTTATAAATATCCAAACACCGATTTATCGATTATTACAAAGTAATAATTTACGGAAGCGTCTACTATACCTATGTTGGTTTCTCCATTTTGTAATATCCATGTATGAATGGGGAAGAGCTAAGATAGGGGTATTATTAATATTTTTACTATTTTCCTAGTCTGTTATGAGTAATTGCCAGTTTTTGCTTATGTACAAGAGTAAAGAGTACTCTTTATTACAAAGTACTTTTATATAAGGAGTATTTCTTAGGGTTAGAGAAGGAATGGATAAAGAAAAATTTCTCAAGGAGCTTGAGAGAAAAGCTTATACAAGTTACCATAAGGATGGCATACTTGACATATATCTTGGTATAGCTATAGCCACAGCATCGCTCAACTTTTTCTATGGATATAACCCGGGAGTAACAGGAATTATACCTTTATTCCCGATACTCTACGGCGTATCAAAAAAACAATACACTATACCTAGACTGGGCTACGTTAAGTTTAGTGAGACAAGACAAGGATACTCTAAGAACTCTGTTAGACTTGCCTTGGCACTTGGCACACTAGCTTTCCTAGCAGGTATAGCGGTCTTTTACGCTGGTGGAACAAGGGGGTTTAGCTGGCTTGAGCCGATCATTATGAACTGGAAAATAGTCATAGCTCTGATTTTCGCAGGCGTCTTCTCCTTGTTTGGATACGTGTCCAGTATTAGTAGGATGTACCATTATGCCCTGCTGTCATTGACGGTGTTCTTAATTGGGTACATAGCTACAGTACAGGGTCAATGGCTGCTAATTATCTTTGGCTCCCTTGTATTCCTAAATGGAGTACGATACTTGTACAGATTTATTCAAGAATACCCTCTAGAGAAGGTCCATGAGAATGAGCGATAATGACTCAAAAAGCAATAAACTGGATATATCCGACGTTGATACGGTTATTCATCAACCCATGAGGCTGAGTATCTTGGCTCATTTATTTATATTGGACTCAGCAGATGCTCTTTTCCTTAAAAATCAGATCGGGTTGACATGGGGTAATCTAAGCACACACATGAAGAAGCTGGAAGATGAGGGATTCATACAGGTTGAGAAGACTTTTGTTGATAGAAAACCATTGACTACGATTAAACTGACAGATTACGGGAGGAAGGCCTTCAAGTCTTATACCGAGCGTATGAGCGGGTTCTTCTCTGGATTAGCAAAATAGCATGCATTTGAATAAAGTTCATTTTAGAACAGCACGCATTTAATTAAAGAAAAAAGTGGAGTGACTTGCGGATAATATCTCCACTGGGGGCTGGGTTCGAACCCCACTCCTAGACTTTGAAAGCTCTGGACTTAACATGAACCGGTCGAGCGGGGATAAAATCATCGATTATTTACTGAGAACCTTACATGAGTCTCCTCAGCTGATTGTCACCTATGTTTAAGTTTCCAGGTACAATCCCCCAGCACTCCCAACGTCTCCTTCTGACCCAGTATTTAGGGCAATACCAACATGCCTTAGGTACACTAAATCTTCATATAAGGCTCTAGAGCAATTTTCAAGTCATCCATGGATATCGAGGGAAAAAACTAAATCTTTGTATACTAAATTTTTTCAGTATTACCGATGATAAAAAAGTTATCCAAAAAGGTTGGAGTATTAATTATATTCCTACTCCTGATCCAATCACGTTTTGATCTGCGAACGGTTTCTGGGCAGGAAGCAGGTGAGCGGGCAATTATTTCAGGAGTTCCACAATATTATCAACCTCCGATAACAATAACAGGTTCCTGTGACGGAGAAGGATTTCCTGCCGGATGCGGACCAACAGCAGGGGCATCTATATTGGGGTGGTGGACGCGTAGAGGCGTATCAGGATTAATGCTCGGAGGAGTTGATGAGAATGGTTTACCTTTTGACACGATATTTGAGCTGGGAACTGGACAGTATATGGATAGAATAACTGATTGCGATCAGACTGCGGTTCTCCCGGACCAGTTCAGTGGGGGTTTACAGAGGTGGTTTAATGATTTCTCCTCGACCTCTTTTACAGTGACAAAGCACTCGATAAGCAGTGGTTCCGATTTTGATTCACTTTGGAGTATGCTGAAAAATGAGATAATTAGTGGACGTCCCCTTGTGTATCTTTACCGCGCTGATGGAGATGAAGAAGCTGACGGCTATAGGTATGCAACACATTATGCGGTAGTTGTTGGATACGATGAATCTAATGGTTTGAGAAACCTGATTATTCAAGCCAATTGGGGAAGCGGAGAGTCCTCAAGTGGATATATGAATACTTACAGAAGTGATGAATCTTATAGTAATAACGAGTACATTGAGATTGATCACTACGCGAGGCCTGCTGCATGGATTAACTATAATCTATACACGATTGTTCCAGATACTGCGCCCAGTTATGCTGGTCATGGAGACGGGTGGCTGCTGCCCACTACTGAATATCATAGCACTGACCCATATGATGGAGTACAATCTGATGTTTTTATCCCTGACACGAGCTTAATGAGAGATACTCATTGGACGTGTGGGACTGATGTTCTTCTGTTAAAGGATAACAATTGCTTTGTAGCAGTCTGGAACGATTATGATGGTGACGGATTTTACGATCTGGAGGATAATTGCCCGGAAACGGATAATCCGGATCAAAATGATTCTGATGGTGATGATATAGGTGACTTATGTGATTATCCTGACTTGGAGTTAGATCTAAATTATGTCAGCGGTTATCAAGAGACCAAATTACAAGATGGGAGATCACGTCTAGTTTTCACATTGTCAGTTGCAGTAGTAAACGTAGGGACTGATCCTGTTCCCGCTGGGAGCGAATTAACTGTAACCATTGCTCAGGATGTCTTTGGAGATGATGAAGGGGGATATGATGTTTCAGTTGATAGAACCTTCAGAAATGGAATAGCTAGCTTGAGATTGGCTGGACAAGAAGCTATACAGTATATGACGTATAATCCTTTTGAGCATGTTAGTATCTCTTTCTTCCTGCCCTCCGACTTGGATCCAGGGTACTCTGCCATCTTAACGGACCAGGTATTCAGCGCCATCGTTGACCCTGAGGACTGTGTACTCATTACCCATACAGGAAATATTGAGGATGATCTAACAACCGAGTTGAATGAGGATAATTCTGTTACTCTGACTGGGTATGATACTCTGAGTAGCTGTGGTGGTATTATGGAACTGGATCCTTCCCATATTTTAAATGACTATTCTCAAATTCCTGACCATGTTTTGGATGATGAATTTGTTATGGATATAGCGG
>WJIV01000072.1 GCA_014730055.1 Candidatus Bathyarchaeota archaeon | reverse complement strand
GCAGATTATCTTGGTGGCAGAACGGATCTTAGGGATCGCATTGATGAATATCAGAAGGTAAAATTGGATGAGCTCCCTAATGAATTTTTGAAAATTTCAGAAGACGGAATAAAGTTTGCAGTAGTTGGTAAGATCGAAGAATATGGTGAGGGATGTGCTTGCCCATATGGATTCCTTTCCAAGGAACTCTTGAAAAGGATAGTACTGGATGAAGGAGACTCTTTAATCGTCGATACTGAGGCTGGAATAGAGCACCTCGGTAGAGGGATTGAGGAGGGGATTGACAAAATAGTTGTTATAGTAGACCCGACCGCAGAAGGTGTGGAGATAGCCAAGATGCTTAAAAAGGAAACTAAGCGCATTGACAAACCCCTCTATGTAGTTCTCAACAAGATTACCGGAGATCTTGGAGAAGTAATGATGGAAAAAATTAGAGCAGCAGGTATGGAGGCATCAGCTGAGATAATGTACGACGATGAAATTTTCAGGTCAAGCCTCGAAGGGAAAAGGATTAGGGCTGAGAATGCATTAGAAGGTATCTCAGAGCTGGCCAACTCTCTAATCAATAATTGAATATTATTATTAACAGGTATCAAGTAAAACGAGGAGATAAAAGATGGTCGATAAAGTTGCTAGATTCAGCGTCTCAGTAGATCCTCAAGTTCTGAAGAACTTTGATGAGGTGATATCGGATCTAGGTTATAATCGCTCAACGGCAATAGAGATTGCTATGCGCGACTACCTTTCGGAACACAAATGGGGACACATAGATGGTGACCTAGCTGGAGCAATAACACTGTTTTACGACCACCATATCAGGGGTCTTAATGAAGCCTTAACTGACAGCCAACATGAATACTCTGATCTGATATCTTCAACTACACATGTCCACCTTGATCATGATAACTGCCTGGAAATTATTGCTGTACGAGGTAAAGCCTCCCGAATAAAGAGTCTTTATGAAGACGTATCCGCTGTCAGGGGAGTAAAGCAGACCAAGATTTCCCTGATAAACGCTCAGTAAGCGTTTCATCAAAAGTTAAAAACCACCATTCAGTTGGAGTCTAAGATCACCTTGGAGAAATACTTGGAAGAGCTTGAGGCCTCTGATAATAGCCTTATGATTTATGCGGGAGATGAGCTGATTTTCCAGAGCAGGAGTAGAGGAATTAGACCACATCTAGAGGCTATAGACGAGTTGGGCGAGAAGCTTCATGGTTCCATCATGGTGGACAAGATTGTTGGTCGTGCCGCTGCACTCCTTATTCTTTACAGCAGAGCCTCAGAGGCTTATACTGTTATCCTAAGTGGACCAGGAAAGAATGTCCTTGATGATCATGGATTTGACTATAGGTACATTGAGCTTGTTTCTCATATTAAACAAAAGGATGGGAGAATATTCTGTCCCTTTGAGCGTATGGTCCAAGGAATCAGTGATCCTGAGGAAGCTTATGTGGCTATTGTTGAGAAGATGGCTAGTCTTTCTTCTTCATAGAAATAATGGCAGGTATAGCCCCCAGGTTTAGGGCTGCTCCTATAAGGAATATTGTTGAGTACGGGAATATCGTAGTCAGCCACCCAGCAGCAACACTACCTATAGTACTACCAAAGCCAAATACACTTGAAAGATAACTTATACTAAGTGTCTTTATCTCGGGCTCCACGAGGTCTGTTAGGAAAGCCCACTCAGATACAGCACGGGTTCCCCAGCAGAGGCCATAAAGGACTAGAGCGACTCCGAGCAGTGTAACGGACTCGTATATTGCTATTATTGCAAAGCTGATTACGAGTAGACCATAAGCTATCAACATAGGAATCCTTCGTCCTATATTGTCGCTTATTCTTCCAGCAGGGAAACGCGCTAATGTATTGCTAAATCCCCTTATTGTGAATAGAAGGGCTACTGTAGATTCCTTTATTCCCAGATTTTCTACTGCGTATATGCTGAATAGCGCGAGGAAAATCGCCTGGCTAGTACTGAAACTCGCTCTACAGTAGCTGAGTAGCATTAAGTTTCTGTTTCGAAAGATCATCCTGAGGGATTCTATTGTACCGATACTTTCCTCATCGGATTGTTCTCGTTCTCTCCTAGGGAGTCGAGGAGAGTATAATAGTAGCATGCCTAACCCAATAGCAGGGAACAAGGCTGAGAGTATAAATAGCTGCCCGTAGCTCAAAAACTCGACGAGAGCACTGCACATAGCGGGACCAAGAAGCATACCTAGACCAAGAAATGTTAGATACCTACCCATGGCATCTCCCTGTTTATCAGGTGGAGCGAGATCGCTAACGGTGGACATTGCTACCTGATTGAAGCTGCCAGTAGAAAGTGAATTATAAACAGTGACCAGTAGAATATGTATATAACTTTGCGCTAGGCTATAAAATACCGAGGCTGTTAAGGTAATCACAAGACCAGCGACGAGCATTCTGGTTCTTCCCACCCTCTCAGCAACTAGGCTCATTGGTATTCGGAGAATCAGGGGGAAGAAGCTCATGAGACTATATATGAAGCCTACCTGGACAACATTGGCACCGACATCGAGGGCATACAAGCTGAAGACTGGTTGAATTACAGTCCAGCTTAGAACAAAGGTAGTGGCAGAAAGCATAAGCGCGTATAGTCTCCTGTTGAACCCACTCAGTTTAGCCAGCCTCGAATGGAGCACAATACGTGAACTTGTTTTAAAGGTTCCTTTTTGGAAGAATTTAAGAGTCTGTATTCCCAGTTTTTAGGATTCATAGCCTCGGTGATATCGATGAGCGAAGAGCTACTCTCAATTGCAGAACAGATAAGTGACAAGGTCCTGCGTGGTAAGGTGAAGGAGTTTTTGAGGGACCCTCCTTGTGATATATCTGCTTCTGCTCTTCCCCTTAGTATTTGCCCGGCTGGGGCCTATCAACATCACAGCTACAGAGGTGGCTTAGTAGAGCATATACTCTGTGTAATCAGGTTATCACTGGAACTAACTAAGATCATCGAGGATAAATATGGTGGTGAGGTCAACAGGGATTATGTTCTCGCTGGGGCTCTTCTCCATGATATCATGAAGGTTTACTGCTACGAGGATAACCCTGAAGGAGGATTCATCACCAGCGAGTTAGGGGGAATGATAGATCATCTTACCCTCATGGTCGCTGAACTCTATAAGAGAGATTTCCCCCTAGAGGTAATTCACATAATAGCCTCCCATCACGGGGACGTAAGTCCAACCAAACCCAAAACAATCGAAGCCCTCATTGTCTCTGTTGCCGATCTAGCAGATAGCGAACTCAATAACAAGCTTCTCAGGGGAGCTGAGTATCTCCTGAGAAAGAGTGGTGCTAAAAGACCGAAACTAAACAGTGCCTATGATGCCTTTAGAGTCGTGGAGGCGAAGAGAACTGAGGGATGGGATGGCGTCCACAGGGTATTCGAAGAGCTCTTAGAACCTAAGAACTAGGAAAATAGTTTAAAATAGTAACCGATTATTCGGTGTCATGCCGAAACCGAAGACACAGAGTTATTTCAAAGTCATAGCAATGATCGTTGGCTTAGCGGTATATTTGCTAGGGCCGGAGAATCTCGGCTTCTCAGTAATTTCAATGTTACTAGGTCTTACGATAGTTATATTGGTAGGTGAACCTATGGTGGAAGGTCTTAGAGCCTTCAGTCATCAAACAGGTATATCCTCGCATATAACCGGAATATTATCTAGCATTGCATCTAACCTACCCGAAGGGGTAATGACGATGCTAATGATTCTCAGCCCACATCTAAGGGAGGTAGCGATCCTCTCAGTGTTACTCGCATCCGCATTTAACGGACTCTTATTGGGCATCCTTGTAGTCATGGTCACATACAAGGGAGGGGAGGTTAACGTTCCTAAGCAGGCCCTAGAGCACGATGTTGAGGTAATGAGAGTTACAATAGCCCTTTGCATGATTGTGTTTGGAACAGGTATCATACTAAGCTTGAACTGCGTTCCTGAACAAGTTTTACTACCGAGAGAGATACCGATTTTCCAGCTTGTAGCATATGGTGGATACCTATACTTCCTCTCCAAAACACCTAGGCTTACGCCAAATCATGAAACACACGAAGAGGGAAATGATTGGGCTATGCCAATTCTACTTGGACTTGTTGGGATAGTACTAGCAGCCGAGCTAATATCCGGCAGTGCAGAGTTCATGGTACATATGTTTGACCTACACGTAGTAATTGCCGCAACACTAATTGGATTTGCTGGCAGCGTCCCAGAGCACTCCCTTGCACTGGTTGGTGCACATCACGGAGAGGTTGAGCTTGGTGTCAGCAATCTGCTATCAGGGATAGTGCAGAGCGTAATGCTGATCTTCCCAATCGTAGCTATAATCATCCCAGTACGCTTGGATGGATACGTACTCTACCAGTTCTTGGCCATTGCCGTGACACTATGGATAGTGAAAAAAAGCATCGTGGATGACAACAGATTAACTATTGATGAGGGACTGATTATAATTGCAATACACGTGCTGGGAATACTGGTCTTCGATGAACTGAGCCTACTTATCTGACTTCTTAACAATACTTCTATATTTCAGGGGGATCTGGATGAATGAGGAGCAGCGGTGGCAGAGCGGTTATTGCGCTGGTCTCGAAAACCAGTGGCCATCGAGCCTCAAGGGTTCGAATCCCTTCCGCTGCGCCAAAAAATTTCAACCAAAAACTATTCGTTATTATCCTTAAACAATTAGATTAGTTCAATTTAATTTAATCAATTTCCGAGCCTCTTTGCACGCATACTTATCTAAAGAGATTAACTTAAGAACACCTAAGATACAATCAAAAAAGGTCTCTTAAGAACTGTATAATCTCATCGATGACATCATTCACATACTCGATAATTTTTTCAGCTATACCCTGACCTGGTGTCTCTAGTGTAACTTCTTTCTCTAATCTATATTCCCCGCTCGTTGCAATTATCAGTCCTGTTGCTGTCATACCACTCGGAACGTCCTCGGGTACTGTGATTGTGAACTCCTCAGTTATGGGATAGGGGCCTGTTGTTGTTCCTAGGGTGTAGTTTTCCTGAAACGTCAAGACTGTTACCTGGAGTTCGAAATCTATAGGATCATTGAATTCCGGTTCAGCTGTGACGCCTACTGTGTATGTTAAAGGATCTCCGGGGTTAGCTAAGGCGTTCTCAGGATCAACATTAATTGAATACGGTACCTGAGCGTAAACGAGGGTTAAACCTCCAATAAATATACTTAGTATTAATAGTACTGAGAACCTGCTTCTATTCATCTCAATAATATGTACAGTTTGTCCGTTAAAAAGGAAACCAATTCCAAATCTAGATTAAGGGTTTAACTTTTTTCAATAATGTCCGTTTCAAGGCCAATGGATCAAATTCCTATTTTAAAAATCATATTTTTTTAGCGGAATCGGTTGATTCTGAACTTGTTTTTACTTCAAAGAGCTTTATTTGACATGAAATGCAACTGTTCCCTCGGATCTTGATATATTTGGTAAAAGTACAGAGAAACAAAATTTTATGTTTACTAATATGATCTGAATTGAATTTTCTATTTATTCTTAACTAAAAATTTAATCCTATTAAATTATGAGTTTCTTGCTGAAAAGAATTAGCTCTAAACCATATGGATTCTCAACCATGCCCTTTCTCTTGAAGCCTTCGCTTTCATATAGCCTAATTGCAGTGATAAGAGAGGAGTGTGTATCCAAACTTAGCATAGCTGCTCCTTTTATCTTAGCCTCCCCGATGAATCGGTTCAAAAGTGATCTACCTATTCCTCTCCTCCTGAAGAGTTTCTTGACCCCCATGAACCCAAGCCATCCGAGTTCCCCTTTCACATTGCCCCAAGCTATACCTGTTATCTCCCTGCTTTGATGCGAGATGAGCAGAATGTTTGAAGGATCATCGAGAAGACCCAGGACTCGATAGTAATATTCTCCTTGAGATGCCTCTCGTATCTGTTTCGTAACGTACTCATCTGGTAGTATTTCATAAAGGCTTTTGAAAACTTGTATGTAACATTCAATGAAACCTTCCACATACTGTGGTGTCAGATGACGAATCATACTAATTATTATATTCTATTTTTATTAAAAATAATTATCTTTTGATATCATTCTAAAGGATGCTTAGGTTTGTTTACAAAGAGGATAGGAAGGAAATTTAACTCGATATAAATTATACATTTATTGAAAATCTATTTTTTCTGTTCTGATTCTAATAATCCCATTAGTTCAAGATCCTCGTAAACTCCCCATTTTAGAACGTGGTGTTTTCTTGTTCCTTCGTGGGACATACCGAGTTTTTCCAGTACTCGGCCTGAGGCGGGGTTTCTTTTTAGGTAGCAGGCATGTACTCTGTGGAGACCTTTTTCTTCAAATCCGTATCTTATTAATGCTTGACCAGCTTCGGTGCAGTATCCATTATTCCAGTAGGGTACTCCGATCCAGTAACCGAGCTCTGCCTGGTGCCCTTCAACTATACTCATTAGACTTATGGCGCCGATGAGTTGCCCGTTATCTTTTAGGGTAACAGCATAAGTTACTCCTTTTCCTTGATTGAAGATCTCTTCATGTCTATTGATCCATGATTCCGCAATTCCATTCTCGTAGGGGTGTGGGATATTCAAGGTTGTTGCGGCGATTAATCTATCACCTGCCAGTTCTTGTACCGTTTTTGCG
Organism: Candidatus Bathyarchaeota archaeon; assembly: GCA_014730055.1. Next base: position 12,422 of record WJIV01000072.1, on the reverse strand, counting down.
TCATTTGAATTGAAAGGTCTCAGGAATAGGCGTTCAGTTTCCAAGATCGGCTGTTGACCCATGTTTTAAATTATAAATTAGATAAAAATAACCTTTCCTATTTTTTTGATGAAGAGCATATACATCTCAGTTATCGATTTATGAAGTTTTCATTGCTTTTTTTAAAAAGGTTGTAGTTTAAATAATAGATATTTTGTTATTTTTCCCCTCATTTATTATTATTAGTTCTCCATCCATTTGCTCTTCTAATTTCGAGTTTTTTACAATTTTAAATAATTTTTAAATAAGGATGAATGTACCGATTATTTTGATAATATTGCAATGTACATTCCATGAGAAGATTGGTAGGTTTTGTCTATCTTCCAGCCCGTTGGTTTAATCACCACCTCCAGGGTCTCCTGGTCCATTAGGAACAGGTCAAACCATTCCCCAAAACCGTCTCTGAAGCCAACTCGCACTTTTACTAATCCAGCCGGGAGTCCTTTCTCAATGTTTCTTTTCTGGTAGTTAAAATGCTCTGGCTTATCTGTCACAGAGGGGTCTCTAGCTTCACCTAATATTATCCCATCAGGCCTTGTAATCTCATGGAGTCTTCTTAGGTAAAACCTTACCCCTTCGACATCCCCAAGTCCGAGGTTCTGGCCGAGTAATAATATCGTGTCAAAAAAGTTATCAGTGAAATTCAGATTATACAGGCTCATAAGTCTGGCATCTTTGACTCCTCGAAGCTTGGATACTTCTATAGCTAGGGGAGATGTATCTATTCCAACAACCTCAAGTCCTTTTTCCTGAAGGTATAACGCGTGTCTTCCTGCTCCTAGCCCGATGTCCAGTATTTTGCCTCTTGCTTCCTGGATCGCTTCCTGTTCATAGGATTCCCATTCGTCATAATCTCTAAAATAATGATGTGCACTCTCAGATTCACGCTTATATCCGTCATCTCTTTCTGTACAGTGATTTGATGGCTCTCCTAGAAGATAAGCCATATAGATTTCCCCAAACGCATCTATTTTCCTTGACACACCAACTATTACATTTTAATAAAGATAAGATTACCGATTAAGGAATAGTGCCATTATTTGAATATCAAAGTACATATCCTCAAGTTTCCTTGCTCGGCGTTTTATTCCCTCAAACTCAAAGCCGTATTTCTCATACATTCTAATGGCTACCTTATTAGATGTGTAAACTTCTAGTTCTACACGCTCCAAACCAAATTCTTTGGCTCCAATCAAAGTTGCTTCTAATAATGCTGAGCCGATTCCTTTCCTGCGATAACTCTTATGGACGCCCATACCTAAGACGCCACAGTGATTGAAATCAATGCCTTTCATTGGTATAATATCACACCAGCCGACCACTCTGTCCCCTTCAAGAGCAATATACTGTGGATATCCCTGTTTGATATTGTTTAATACGAATTCTTTGGTTGAGTCTAACGGTCTTGCTTTTACCCCTGCAAGATATATTTTCTCTCGTGCAACTGAGTCAAGGCAGCAGTGAAAACTCTCGACATATTCCTCGGATATGGGTACAATTCTAACCATCTTAGGAGTTCCAGGATTCATAAAAGAACCATGTATCTTTCATTAAATAAATATAAAACTATTATATCTTGAAGTTGAAATAGTAACTTTCATTGCCATATGGCAGTCGTTGTTAAGTAGTTGGAGCCCACAAATATTGTGGTACAAACCCGATGAGCCTTAGATGGAATCGTTATCAGGAAAGGAAAAAGAAGAGCCTAAAAGGAGAGGTATGTATTTTCGAGGGTTGTAAAAGAAAGCCAGTATTCGAATGTCCTATTTGTGGGTTAAGTACATGTGAACTTCACAGGTATCCTCACCTTGACACCCATAGCAGTTAAATAATAGAGCCTCCTAGGCAGACTATTTAAAAAAGGATTATTCATGAATTTCTGGAGCAGGGGAACCATCCCAGAAGAACAAGATGATGCTCTCCTCTGTAAAGTTTGTTGCACCGTGTTTACCATCTTTAGGGGCTGTCACCACCATATTTGGTAAAACTTTCATTGGCTTATTATCTGGGGGCATTAGAAGCTCGCCACTTAGTCCTATGGTTATCTGTTTGGCGTTTGGATGAGAATGAATTTTATCTGCAACCCCTATTGGGAATTTTATTAACGCAAGTGTCGCACCGGTATTATGATCTTTCCATAGGACTTTCTGCTTAACATCGGTAAGATAATAGCCTCTTGGAGCATCCTCCCAATCAATTTCATCAAAGTTTAAGAACTCAAACACAGTGAATCATATCCTATTTAGTATTGAATAAAAGATAAAAGCATCGATGTAGTTATCGAAGATATTGAGTCTTCGGGTTCTTTAGATAGGATTCTCTATCAACGCAAACATTACACCATACATTTCTTTTGGGTGTATGAATGCCCATCTGCTTCCATCTGGATACTTAATTGGCTCATCCGATGTGAAGCGGATCCCCGCATCTCTCAGAGATGAGACCGTTCCATTTAGATCCTCCACTTCAAGGCCAATATACTGAATCCCTTCACCTCTTTTCTCTATAAACTTTGCAACGGGACTTTCGGGATCATAGGGCTCCATGAGTTCGAAGATATCTTCTCCGAGTCTCAGGTAGGTGTTTTTCACTTTATCAATTTCGCTTTCGCCTATCCGAATTATCTCTGATCCAAGTTTTTCCTTGAATCTTTCTCTGGCTTGCTGAATATCCTTGACCGCTATTCCGACATAGGCTATCCCTTTAATCATATTGATCAAGAGAAAATGTATTCACATAATATGACTTTACCTAAAAATTAGAGTTGATTATACTTGTTTTGAGCCGTATTTTTCCCAGCTTGCTATCTCATCGAGGCTCTTTCTTTCCTTTGGAGAAGGTTTCTCATTGACTTCACCTACTGGAGTTACGGCAACTACTTTGAAATGATCAGGGATATCAAGTAGTTCTCTTACCATGTCCTCTCTGTTCGACTGCCCCATCCAGCAAGTACCAAGACCAAGATCAGTCGCAGCTAGAACGATATGCTCAAAGGCTATTCCTAGATCGTTCTCACACCAACCTGGAGAAGCCTCCTTATCTGCAAGTCCCACAATCATCACCGGAGCATCTGCTGCCCAATCACTCTTAGCAAGTTTTTTGATCTTCTCCTTATCCTCTACTACTATAAAGTGCCATGGTTGCCTGTGACCAGCGGAAGGTGCTATCCTAGCTGCCTCAAGAATTTCCTTTATCTTCTCTCTAGCTACCGGAGTTTCCTTGTATTTTCGGATGCTTCTTCTCTTCTCTATAACTTCTTTAAACTCCACTTCAATCAATTACAACATATTATATCGAGTATTTAAGGGTAGATTTAGTTATAGAAAAAATTACCAAATCTAATTTTGGTTTAAAAAAAAGTGGATTAGTCTATAGTTTACTCAGGTGGCTGCATAATTGTGATTCTTTTAAGAACCTAGAACCTGTTTCTGGGCAGATGTAGATGTATCTTTGCTCAAATTTTCTATTAAAATTGCATATTTCCTATTTGGTTATGACTTGGAAAATATTTTTGCGTAAAATTTCTTTGGATTAAAAGTTATTATCTGAGAAAGAATCAGAATTTTCATGAAATGAATAAATCATTGATTATTTAGAATTTTAACAAGCTTATCCGTATCAATGCTTCCACCAGTTATTATGCAAACAGCTTTTCCCCGCTCTTCTCTCGAGACCTTTCGAGCTGCGGCTAAGCTTAAAGCACCTGATCCTTCGGCTACAAGCTTATTCTCAAGTGCTAGATACTTTATTGCATCTTTGATCTCGTCCTCAGAGACAAGAACAACCTCAACTATTACCTCCATAACTAATTCAAGTAGTTGATCCGTGTTTGGAAAGGCATCAAGGTTAACTGCTGACCCATCGCCCAGGGTGGGTTCAGGAGGGGTGTCCATTATTCTTCCATGCTGGAAGCTCTCATAATAGTGAGGAGAATTCTCAGAGTTAACTCCAACTACCTTTACAGAGGGTTTAAGAGCTTTGGCGGCGAGGGCTACTCCCGACCCCAGGAACCCTGCGCCTAGAGCTACATATATAGTCTCAGTCTCAGGATCATCCTCCATTATCTCCAAACCAATGGTCCCATGACCGTCCATCAGCCCATATTCCTCAAGGGGGTGAAGGAAGCAGCGGTCACTTTCAGGATTCTTCGTGTACTCAACCCACTCCTTCCATGGCTTAGGTATCACCTCCCCACCATATTTTCTAATTGCCTCTTTCTTCGTCTCAGGCGCTGTTTCGTATACTATGGTTCTAGCGGGTATATCGTATAGTTTTGCAACATAGGCTACTGCCTGTGCCATGTTCCCCGAGCTTGCTGTGGATATTCCTTTGGCTCTTTGTTCTGAGCTTAGTTTTGCCACCCAGTTGTAGACGCCTCTTATCTTGTAGCTCCCGATAGGTTGTAGCATCTCAGGTTTTAGCTTTATCTCTGGGTCTTCATCATAGAATCTCAATGGGATGAGCGGGGTTCTAAATGCTACGTCCTTAATCCTTTGAGCTGCTTTCTTGAAATCTTCTAGTGTAGGCCTGTAGGTACTAGACTTGGGGATGATCATAGCGTTTGAATAAATATCCTGGATGATAAAAGATCCTTTTTTTATTTTTCACAAAAATCATTACAGTAATTACAGAATATCTCATATGCTCACAGGGTTTAACAACATCCCTACTCCTCTGAATAAATTGCATTTATAAACTTTCAAGTAAACTTTAGATAAATAAAAGCGTCTCATTACAAGTATACTTGGTGTTTAATTGCTCTAGCTGCAAAAATAATCTGATTCTAGCAACAATTGAGATCGCCATATTAGTTTATTCTATTTAAATAATGATACCAATTTGAGAATAAATTATTCATAAGAATTATTGAACAATTAATATTAGTTGATATTGGCCAATAGTTAGTCATATCTTATTTTTATCAGAATATAATCATATGGAAGAGACATTATCTCTCTTAGACACCTGGGTAAAGGGTGCAGTGGAGCACCAAACTATAAAAATTAGCTATTATAGCGGCCCTATTAAAAATGAAGTAACCGAGCGAGAAGTTGAACCAGATTTTATATTAACAAATGAAGAATGGAAAGAATATGGTTGCTGGGGGTTTTGTAGACTCAGAAATCAAATGAGGGTCTTTAATGTTAAGGGAATACTACAATGGAATTTGACGGAAAATAAATTCAGCCCAAATCCAGGAGGAAGATGGACTGAGTTAGGAGAATATTATAACAGTAATAATTTGAGCGTAAGAAAATCAAATCAAGTCATCGGGGATCAAATCTAGGGGGATTTTGGTGCAAATAAAAGTCTCTGCACCCCGGAAAAGTATGAATTGGAGGATCCTAATTTCACTAATATTTGCTAGACTTTCTGCAAGACCTCATTTTATACTAATCAGTATACTTTTAGTAGATATTGCAGACTCCTTTCAAGTCCCTGTTGGGGTAATGAGCCAGATTCGAAGCCTTGCATCAATAGTAACCATGATCTTCTCCATAATAATGGGAGTTCTGAGCATAAAATACAAGCCCAAACCATTACTTATGATTGGTTTATCTTTTTTTATAATAGCGGCAATTGGATGCTCCTTGGCGAGAACATTCAATGTAATGATGATAATCTACGCTTTAACAGGGTTAGGAAACGCCATGATTATCCCAACCTCACAAGCAATCATTGGCGAGTACTTTGATGTTGATAATAGGGCCAAAGCAATAAGCTACATGCTAATGAGTTTTACCCTCGTCTCAGCCCTGGTTACAAGCCCAATAATGAATCAACTAGCACTCTGGGGTGGATGGAGACTCGCACTTCTTGGATACGCACTACCAGGCGCAATCATCGGATTTTTATTCGCTTATTATGGTATCCCAAAATCAAAGATAGAAATTCTTGATACTAACCAAAAACAAACCTACGTTACTGCAATAAAGGAAATATTCACAGATAGATCTGCAATAGTATGCGTTATCTGTGCAGCCCTGGGAACAGCTTCCTTTACTTCTGTTAGTACATATGGAGTTTCATCGTTCGTGGAACGATTTAATATGTCTTCCCAGTTGAGAGGCCCAATGTGGTCAATATTAACGTTCACTGGTGCGTTTGGAAGTTATCTCAGTGGTTTACTGGTAGCACGATTTGGGAGAAAAAGGGTGACGGTGATTAGCTCAATTATAATGGGGGTTTTAACCATATGTTTCATGAACTATAATAATTTCTGGATTGCAGGAATATTAATAACATTAACCGGTATAGCATGGACTATTTGGTTCCCAGCAGCTACAAGCCTTACACTGGAACAAAACCCAAGATATAGAGGATCAATAATGTCTCTAAATCAAGCTTCTAGCAGTTTTGGAATGGCCTTGGGAGTTAGTGTTGGAGGATTAGTTTTATTACAATTTGGATATGGTTATTTAGGATTAATATTAGGTGGGTTGGGTGTACTTGGCTCCTGTCTATATTACTTATTCTCAATCGACCCAACGCAACAGGAACAAGTGCCTATATAAAAATAAGTTGAAACACATAGAATAAGAACATGTAACCAATATTATTTGTTGAAACAAGAATCTAAGTAAATTATGGTAGATTTAAACTGAACAATTGCCAAAAACTATTTCTAGATCCTTTTCAGGTTATTCGAAGATAAATTAATCTTTTATGACCGAATTTAGTAGAAAAATATTTCAATATATTCTCAGATCCAAAAAAAATAATCTCACAACTGACCACGTTCCCCTAAGTCAGGTTAGCTCTTTTAAGCCCACGATCACTAGGATTTTGGATGAAAGATGCTCGATAGTATTCTGATTATTGGTTCTGCTGGTAGCGTAGGTCATGATATGATGTACCAGATAGCCAGCATGGGGCTACCCATAAAAGTGATCGGTGCCGATGTTGATGAGACGAAGGGAAGATTTGAGATAGAGGAATCTCTTCATGTGGCTCATAACTTTGGATTCTACCCTGAGCTGAACTTCGAGAAGATAGACTTATTCGATATTGATGGAACTGCGGAGTTTCTCAAAGAGCATAAGCCCAAGGTGATATGTAACCTCGCCAGCCTAGGTAGTTGGTGGATAACCAGACTATTGCCCCCTGAGGATTATAAAAAGGTGGGTCCAGTAGGCCCCTGGCTCCCCAACCATCTCACTCTCGCACACAAGCTCATGCTCGCTGTTAAGAAATCTGATATCGAGACAAGCGTGGTAAATGGAGCATTCCCCGACGCCACCAACGTGGTGCTTAGCAAGATAGGTCTAGAGCCTGCATGCGGTGGAGGAAACATGGACCTTGGATTAGGAAGGGTAAAGAGGATCATTGCGAGATCCATGAAGGTCCCGTTCAGGTCAGTACAACTCTACGGAGTAGGGCACCACGGCGCATACTACACTGCGAGAATGGACGGCCCATACTTTGTTAGGATCATAGTGGACGGGGAGGATGTATCTGAAGAGTGGCCTAATGAGAGGATCACAAAGTTATACCAAGAAGCGGGGTATGGTGAAGTCACTCAGTACAAGAGCGCTCTAGTTGACCAGATGAGGACAGCTAGCAGCTTCCTGAAACATGTACTCGCAATATACTATGATACGGGAGAGGTCCATACTTGTGTGACCGGCGTAGAAGGTTTACCAGGGGGATATCCGGCGAGACTCGGCCGGGAAGGAGTCGAGGTAGTCTTACCAGGCATCTCACTAGAGGACGCAATCCGGATTAATGAGGACGGCGGTAAGATTGACGGCATCGAGAAAATAAAGGATGATGGCACAGTTGTATTCTGCGAGAAAAACGTAGAGTATATGCGCGAAATAGTGGGTTATGAATGCGAGGAACTAAAGCCCAGTGAATCCGAGGAAAGAGCAAAGGAACTAGATAAATTACTAAGAAAGCTATACGACAAGTACAACGTAGAGGCTTAATCCCATATCTCTACAACTGGATTATCTTTTCCAACAATGAATGTGGAATATTCACCTCCACAATACCTCTTATATAATTTTCTTAACTCATGAAGAGCAGATTCTACTTTCTCCAAACTTATAGCAGGCGAAGCATCAAGAAACATCACAAGACTATTGGTCTCTTGAGTTATCTTGGTTGCATCGGCGTCACGAAAGTTCCAGCGACGTGTTAGAATCCGCTCATCATCAGCATAGACCACCTCACCCTCATAGGTCTCCTCCTCATTTCCCGAACCTAAAGGTACAAAGACCTCCCCTCCACTGCTATACCGAAGTCGAATATCACCCTTAATATGATCCAGATCAAACCCACCCATAGGTATTATGTACTTGACTGAGACAAGATTATAGAGGTCCACTGCATTATTTATGCGTGGAATCTCCCCCTCCTTGATACATCGCCTTATCAAGGCCTCGGCGGATGGACGGTAATCACCTGCCTTAGTTCCGAAGCTCCTGTAAAGCTCTCTCCAAGAATGGATGTGAGAATGCTTTATTGGAGGCTGATCTCCGATCTGGGCTTTTGCATAGTGAATAGCCTGTTTCTGGAGTCTTCTGATTTCCGATATTTTATTCGTATTATCCATCTTTTCCCCAATTAGAACTCCTATGTGGACATCGGGGTAATCACTTATTATGTCTGTTATGTCGTAATTCATCGTGAGTTGCCATAGGTTTTATTTCTAAAGAGGCTGATTTATTTTTCCAAAGACAGGGTGAAATTTACTATTTTCCGGATTTAAAAATTTTCTTGATTTGTATTTAGGTATTATTGGATTTTTGCAAGAGACTGATCTGACCAGCGTGGTACAAGTTGTGATCTATAACTCCGTATAACATCTTTCTCAAGGTAAATCGGAAAATGCTGCCATGGAAGCCGCATTCAATAATTTCATTAGGCTGATCATTATTCAATTTAAGTATCGATAACTTTAATCTGCTGTAAGAATTTTCAATTATTTCAATAGCACTTATCCACTCTTCCTCAGATGAATCTATAGGGGGCCAGTCCTCATACCTAAATACACTGGTTAATTTCTGACCTTGAATCGCCTTGGAAGTTTCGTCCATCCAGTATCTGCAGTGGTTTACTATCTCCCAGATATTATGTCTATTTTCTAATGGTCTCAATGTTGCTTGATATGAGTCGATATCCTTCAGAGTATCCATTAAAGAATGCCCATGATAGGGTCCTTCAGATAAGTAAGGCCCATAGATCAATGATTTACTAAAGGTCTGATCAAGCTTAATTCCTAGTATATCAATCTCGCTATAATTTGTCATTTAACATTCTAAAATAAATCAAATTTTTAGTTTCTTCGTTATTTACGAATATAACTCAATTGAAGATGCTTAGTCACCAAAAAAAAGTTAGGATCGCTCTTCCTCGCCTACGGGTTCTTTTCCTGTTCCGAGGAAGGCACGGTTGGCTACGAAGTAGATGTTCATCGGTTTTTCGTTTCTGAGGATGTCTAGGACGCTCTGGAACATGGAGGATGGTAGATGCATTCTTATTATGTTATCTTTGACGTAGTCGTCTTCAAAATTCATCCCTTGATCATTGAATCTCACATAAGCAATTACATCATTTCCATTATAGAGAGTAATCTGAGAACGATTTGTCTGATAACCTGAAGGACTCCCGTAAACTAGTACATGATAGTTTGTTACCTGGGTCATTTTACCCCAGTTTTTCTGTTATATTAATTTATTATTAAAGAATTTCTACTGTGGTCTCTATAGTTGGGAATAGTATTAACAGCAGATATACCAACTATCACAGTGATAAGCCGGAACTCTATACTAAAACCTTGTAATCCTTCTCCGAGGACGAACCCAGACCTAATTCTACAGACCTCTTTATCTGAGCGTAATCCCATGCGTTTTTTCTAAGTGAGTTTCCTGGATATTCTTGTATTATCTTTATGCCCTCGACATCAATAGCAACCCTATCATTTGAGGCCATTACCAAACCGGGTTCTCGAACCTCACCTCTGAAAGGTCCACCACGTATGAACCCCTTTCTTGCGTCAAGGAGTATCAAAGCAGGATTAAGTATTTTGTTGAACTCAGCTATTTTCTCCTCCCTACCCCTCAGGTGCCAGCCTATACGGGTCCAGGGATATGTGAAACCCATTCCAAGTTTTAGACTCATCGAAAAGCCCGCTAACCTATGAGTCTTCAGGCAGCAGGAATATACTATTGAGTCAAAGTCATTCAATACTCTCGGTATCTTAATATCCCGGAGGTTATTCTCCCCGACATCGACCTTCACCCATTCAGAATCATTGAAGACTACAACATTGGCGTCTTCTCTCTCCAGCGCATCAATTAGTCCCGTCTCCGATAGCACGTTTCTTGTTGATAGTAAGAACATACTTGATTCACCTACCGTGACCTCAGCTGCCCCAGCTTTTTTCAGGAGCCTGATCAGGGCAGCGATGAACTCTGGGTCGCTTGTTGCGGGAGGTGGATCAGAACTATTGTAATTCGGTTTGATCAGTACCCGCTCTCCTTCATTTATATAGCTGTTAAATCCGCCGATTTTTTCTACAGCTTCATTTATACTTGCCTCGATATCTCCAATATCTCTAACTTTGCTTACAAGGTATCTTCCTTCTCTCTGTCCCTCTGCGCTCATCTGTTTTTTGCTCCTAGTACCAGCGAACCCCCGGGGAAAAAATTGTTTCACCGAATATTAACCTAAACCTGAGAAGGGGCTATCCATTTGCGAAATAACAAGTAGCAGGTTATTTCGCGGATAAAAGACCGAGACCATTTAGAAATTGAGATATTTTTGACCTTGATATTAATAATAACTGCAATAGTTGCAATTATATTCCCTGACTAGTTTTAAGAAAAGGTAATAAACTTAGAACCTAAACCTTAAACAATGGTTTCCGAACCAAACATCCTCGATGAGCCGCCAGCAGAAGTAAGGGATGAGCTTGAGAACCTAGAGATGCAGCTTGATCTGGAGCTGCCACCGAAGTCCCTTGACAGCAACCTCCTGGTAGCAACTTGGAATATAAGGAGCCTTAGTAATCTAACTCGAAAATGGAACGCTGATGACGACGACAGCCCTAAGAGGGATCTGAGGGCATTAAGGGCCATTGCCGAGATTATACAGAGGTTCGATGTAGTGGCGGTACAGGAGGTAAGAAGCCATGTACACGCATTCAAGGAGTTGCTTAAGGCACTCGGATCGCACTGGTCATTTGTACTTACTGACGTGACAAAAGGTAAGCAGGGCAACTATGAGAGGATGGCCTTCCTTTTTGATACCCGGAAGCTTATGATGTCCGGATTAGCCTGTGAGCTGGTCGTACCCCCAGAGAGATTAGAATCCATAGACCCAGGATCCTTGAAAAACCAGTTCGCAAGGACCCCCTATGCAGTGGGCTTCAAGACGATAAGCTCGCCAGTTAGGGAGCCTGTTAGCTTTGTCCTTGTTACCCTTCATGTGTTTTACGGTGAAGGTCCCGAGGACAGGATAGCGGAGCTTAAGGAGATAGCCGAGTGGATCGCTGACTGGGCTAGGTCAGAGCATGCCTGGGATAATAACCTAATCGCACTCGGAGACTTTAACATAGACCGCAGAGGAGACCCTTTGTACGAGGCATTCACGTCAACAGGCTTGGATGTTCCTGAGGTGCTGAACAAGGTCCCGAGGACAATCTTTACAGACCCGGATGAATCCGACACAGAGCACTTTTACGATCAGATAGCTTGGTTCATGGGAGAAGGCTCTACACCACCCCTGAGCATAAGGTTCCACAGTGGAGGAGGCTTCGATTTCACGAAGAGCCTTTACAAGAAGGAGGACCTGACCAAGAACCAGATATCATGGAAGATATCGGACCACTTTCCACTATGGGTAGAATTCGATACTACCTAAACACTATCGATAACTTCTTAAGAATCATGTCACAATAAATATATGTATTCTAAGCAATTTATTGCCAGAGTAAGTTGAGTGAAGTAATAAAGGATATTGTGAACAAGCTTGTAGCAGGTCTTCATGACATGGCTCAAGACATTGGGGAGCTATCGGTTGTAACAACGACGGGACAGATAATAACCAAGGAGGTCAACAGAGCTAACGAGGAGGGAATGAAGACAGTCTATGATATCGAAGAGACCGGAGTATCAGCCAAGACCCTTATCCAAATAGACGGAGACATTATTGTAAGGGTTCCAGTAAAGGACATTGATGGGAACCCAGTGGAAATAGATGAAAGGATGCTAAAACTTCATGAGGAAAACGTGAAGATCGCCATGGAAAACTGGAGAACGGTGATAACCACAACTGTCAGTGTAGTAAAAGAACTTCGCGAGTTCATAACATAGGATAAGATGCAGTCCCTGAGACTTGCGGTACCCCAGGAAGGTAACAAGCCAATAGAGCTAGAG
>WJIV01000071.1 GCA_014730055.1 Candidatus Bathyarchaeota archaeon | reverse complement strand
TAGCATCGGGCACAAAGGTACATCGCTATGACTACGACCGATTCAGCCTGATAGTGCGAGCTAATAGAGTATAAAGCCTCAAATCCTATTTCTTCAAATTTCGAAGAGCACAATTTTTGTAAACCTTTGAACAAATATGAAAACATGCTGAAACAGGTTATCGAGATAATGGAACTCCTTGATAGCGCCACTATCACAGGAGAAAAAGTGGCAAGCTATCTGAAGGACAGAGGAGGCACTGACTTGAAAGTATGGACTATCAAAGGAGAAGAAGGATCAACTGACTTCATAAGGATAAAGATCCCCGGGATCACGGGAAAAACCGAGGGAGGAGAGAACCCAACCCTAGGTATTATTGGGCGCCTCGGAGGAATCGGTGCCAGACCAGAACAAATAGGACTAGTATCAGACTCTGATGGTGCGACAACAGCTCTCAGCGTAGCACTAAAAATTCTGGACATGGGTAGAAACGGCGACTATCTAGAAGGGGACGTAATCATCGCGACACACATCTGCCCCGATGCCCCGATCAAACCGCATGAACCCGTGCCTTTCATGGGTAGTCCTGTTGATACCGCCACTATGAATAAAGAGGAAGTCGACCCTGAGATGGATGCAATACTCAGTATAGACACTACCAAAGGTAACAGGGTGGCGAACTGGCGCGGATTCGCGATAACCCCTACCGTCAAACAAGGATGGGTGTTGAAGGTTAGTGACTCTCTTCTAGATATTATGGAATGGGTTTCAGGGGAGCATCCAAAAGTCTGCCCTATAACTACACAGGACATAACACCGTATGGAAACGAACTAGATCATATTAACAGCATTATGCAACCAACTATAGCGACCGACAAGCCGGTTGTTGGCATAGCTATAACAACTCAGGTCCCCGTCCCAGGGTGTGGCACAGGAGCCAGCCACCCCACAGACATCGAGTTAGCATCCCGTTACTGTCTAGAGGTAGCTAAGCAGTACGGAAGGGGCCTTTGCAGGTTTTACGACGAAAGTGAGTGGGAAAATATACTGAAAAGATACGGGGCTCTGGAGATATTGCAGACCCTAGGCAAAACCTCCCAGTCATAATCTACAGTCGTTTAAGGTTCAATAACTACCCTTTATATTACTCATATGAGTAGACAATAGACGAATAGGTATGTACAAAAAAATACTCATAGCATTCGACGGATCGGAGCCATCAAAGCACGCCCTAGATCAGGGTATCAGTATAGCAAGTTTAGCAGGCTCTGAGGTTTTCATAATCTCTGTCGTGCCTAGGGTGATGATGCCAGTATTCCCAGACGAGGGGTTTGGCGCTGCTCCCGTAACAGCCGCACAAGATATGACCGAGTACCAGCATAAGATGAGAGACGTTTACTCTAAGAGCTTGAAGGAAGCACAGGAGGATATAGCTGATAATTACCCCGACCTAAAAGTTACAACGGAGCTAATGGAGGGAAGACCCAGCTCCACAATAGTAGAGGAATCAGAGACTAAAGAGGCAGAGCTCATAGTTATAGGTAGCCGGGGCCTAGGTGGCATTACGGGCTGGATTCTGGGTAGCACGAGTCGAAGAGTTGTCGAGTCCTGTAAGGTTCCAGTGCTGGTAGTCAAGTAACCAATTAGTAACCCTTTTTTCTATTATTTCCACCTTATTTGTTAATATGAACCAAGTTGAAGCCCTTCACGAAGCCGGTAAAATCGCAGCAAAGGTTAGAGAAGAGACTAAAAAAATGATCAAACCAGGGATTCTTGTGGTAGATATTTGTGATCACGTACAGGAAAAGCTCGCTGACCTTGGGGGTAAGCCCGCCTTTCCCACAAACGTTGACATTGACCATGTCGCCGCTCACTACTGCTCCCCAATCAACGATACGACGAGAATACCCCGAGATAGCTTGGTTAAATTAGATATAGGCGTACATGTGGATGGTTATATCGCTGACACTGCGACGACTGTATGTTTAGATCCAATGTTAAGTTACCTTGTAGACGCAGCGGAAGCCGGGCTACAAGCAGCCATTAACACCATTCGATCTGATGTTAGGGCGAGCGACATCGGGGCAGAGATCGAGCAGGCTATCAGAGGAAGGGGAGCCAATCCGATCAAGAACCTGACCGGTCACAAGCTTGCAAGATATGTTGTACATGCGGGTCAGAGCATCCCAAATATCGGAGGTCATGATCACCACCTGATACAAGAGGGAGATGTCTACGCCATAGAGCCCTTCGCCGTACCTTCCAATGCCGATGGGATGGTCCAGGATGGGCCGCCAAGCAACATTTACAGGGTTCTGAAAAAGAGAAGCATGAAAGGAATTGCTAAGGATATGTTCAAATTTATACAGAATGAGTACAGGACTCTGCCCTTTGCATCCAGATGGGTTTTAAGAAAATTCAGTGACCGGAAAGGAGAAGCCGCCTTCAAGGAACTTTTGGATTCAAAATGTATTATGAGTTACCCTCAACTCTTAGAAAGAACGAGGGCAAAAGTGGCCCAGGCGGAACACACCGTTATAGTTACGAGTGATGGATGCGAGGTAACTACCGCTTAGAGCTCTTTTTCTTATCTTCACGAGTATGAATCCTGGTTATGACCATCATCCCCTCGCACCTTGTACAAGGCTCATCCCTCTTGAAGATGAAGTCGCCTCTCTGGAAGTTTCTAACTCTCTT
Organism: Candidatus Bathyarchaeota archaeon; assembly: GCA_014730055.1. The sequence goes on along the minus strand of WJIV01000071.1, from coordinate 948 downwards.
GAGGTTGCACTGATTGCACTCTAAGGTAGTTATAACGTCCTTCTCCTTAGCCTCCAATTTATCCTCCTTAACGGGTTTTGACCTGAACAAGCTGTAACCTATTGCAACGAAACCTGATATGCCTATTAAAAGGTACAAGAAGGCGTTCTCTATCTCATTATTCCCATAAGCTTGGAATCCCATATACAGGCTTACAAGAGCCAGTCCACCGACAACTATCATGGCAATGAGAGTTACCCAGTTCTGCTCGAGTCCTGCGAAAGGTGTTGTATCCTCGCTCACTGCCCGACCCCCACAGTGTTACCTATTCCAGCTATCAGTATCGTGTCCCCTTCCTGGCTGTAGTCAAGTATGAGTCCTTTTACTGAACTCACAGCCTTGTCGGTCGCCTCGAAAAGTGGCTCAACTAAGGGTGCTACTACATGTTCCATTCCTTGTTTTATCGCAACCGCATGTAGGGGTACACCAAACTTGTTGGCTGCTTCTTCTATCTTGTACTTCTCGACCCCTGGTCCTCCAATCGCTGCACCGACTCCTTCAGCAATCTCACCGACTTCCTCGCCCTCAAGTTTACCAGCAGCGTCTACGGTTATGAGCATCTTAACCTTGTTCTCGTTCAGAATGTTAGTTACGGCATCTCCAGGCTTGCCAACTGTCCCACCTGGTCCCTGTGCCTTTGTAATTATGAGTTTTCTGCCCTCAAACTCAACCTCAGCGGCCACCATTTCCTTAGCGATTTCTCTGGTCTCAGCTCCATTGATTAGTTTGGCTGCTACAATTGGACCAACGCCGTCCCCTATGGGTATTCCATCTTTGAAGGCTTGTAAGGCTGCGCTGTAGGCTTCTATCTGCTGTAGTATCATTGGTAGGATCATGTGAATCTGCATGATTATGTAGATGTTCATGGTCTTCTTGCCCATCAGGTAGTAGTGACGGATGACCTTGTAG
>WJIV01000070.1 GCA_014730055.1 Candidatus Bathyarchaeota archaeon | reverse complement strand
CAGTATGATGATTATGGAGAGGCTTTACTAATAGCTTCATCCGAGGATGAGCTAGATTATCTTATTCAGGATTATATTCTCTCAAATCCTGAGCGAATAGACAGCAGACTTGCTCAAGAGTCAGCTCTCAGGGGCCACACCTTAGCTGCTGTAGCAAGTGACTACGCTCATACAGAAGGTGGATTACTTGATTTCTTTGGTTCAACATTTTACGGTTACAACTACCCTACTTCAGGAATCAAGCTGATTATGGGAAATATCCTTCGATATCTAGCAAGGGAAGACATGTTGGAGTATGACGGTGAGCGGCTAATTGCTACAGAATTCGGAAAAAGAGTAAGCGAACTGTATATTGATCCGTTATCTGCGGTTGTCTTAAGAGATGGACTGAAACGCGGTGCTCTGGATGTTACAGACTTTACCTGGCTACACCTAATCTGTCACACCCCCGATATGAGACCCATACTAAGGCCCAGAAGAAACGATCTTGAAATAGTAGAAAACTACTTCGAGGAGCATCAAGATGAGATAGCAATTGCAGTTAGGAAAGCCCATGACTACATAGACTATGAGGATTTTATGGGTGAAGTAAAGACAGCACTGGTTCTAGATTCCTGGATAAATGAGGTCTCTGAGAACGATCTTCTTGAGCGATATAATGTCCAGCCTGGTGACAGGTACAGCGCCGTCGCAAATTCAGAGTGGCTACTATACTCAGCTCATGAGCTAGCAGATGTTCTCGGTATGCCTGAGCCAAGACTTCATCTGAGAAAATTAAGAGATAGAGTAAAACATGGAGTAACTGAGAAGCTTCTACCCTTGGTAAGATTAAAAGGAATAGGGCGTGTCAGAGCTCAGGTACTTTTCAATTCAGGCTTTACCTCCATAGCTAAGTTAAAACGCGCAGATTTAAGGCAACTTACTGCCCTACCAACTATTGGGCCTAGGATTTCAAGGACGATAAAAGAGCAAATAGGTGGAGTCGTAGATGAGCAAGAATGGGAGAGGCTCAAGGTTTTTGATACCCAACAAAGTTCTCTAACGAGCTTCATTGAAGAAGAATACGATGAAGATACTGAAGAATAGTTTTAAATAATACTAAATAATACGATGGGTTTATGGAAGAAGAAAGTAACCCCGGATATATCCTAAGAATAAGTCAAGATAAATGGGAAGAACAAGTCTACAGATTAAGTAAATACTATCCTGGGTTTCACAGGAAATGGAAGACAGGAACTCCGATACTTCTAGTAAAGAATACAGACATTGGTGATAGTTTCATTGGATATGGTATAATTGAGAAAGTCGAGATGTTATGGGAGATGCCCCCGGAGGAAGAAAAATATTGTAAAGATAACGGATGGCGTTGTGCACTTTCCTTTAGTCCCTTGATAAAATTCGAAAAACCAGTTCCAATAAAGGAAACATTCCTAGCTGACGACAAACGGAAAGGAAGTTATCTCCATGGTATTATGGTTGCTGAGAATGAGGTGAGTGAGATCATTGAAGCCGGTGAGTAGCGTTCAAACCTAACCATAATATCCTCGTTTTACACAGAATTCTTAGATGGTATACATAGCAGCTGCTCTCAAGAAGGATGATGGAGATGCATCTAATCTAATTAAAAAAATGCTTCTGAACACTATAGTGTTAGAGGGAGATTATATTGGAGTTTCTTCCTCAATTGGTATTGAATATGTACAAAAACTAGAATCAATAAAAAATGATGAAGATTGTCTGATGTCAGTAGTTAACAATAAAAATCAGTACCCTCTTCAACCTCTTTTCCAAGGGAATTCCTTTGCATTCGAGGGCTATATGTTCCAATCAAATGAGCCAGACGCTATTTGGATAGCTAATAAACTCAGAAGTGACCCCAAAAAAGGAATCACTAAGATGATTAAAGAAAACGTTGGTGCTTTTTCAATTATTACTGTAAACGACGATTTGATAATGTGTGGAAGGGATATAGTAGGCACAATCCCACTTTACTTTGGTGAAAATAGCTCGTTTGCTGCTGTAGCTAACAACAAAAAAATGCTTTGGAGCTTAAACCTTGAACCAGAGCCTGTCGAACCAGGAACAGTTGTTAAAATATCAAAAAAACAAAATAAAATCAGAAAAATAAGTGAACTATCCTTACCAAGGATCCAAAAATATCCAGAAAATGTAACAATAGAAACCATAGATAAGATCTTGAAAGATATTGCCACTATGTTGACTAAAAAGAACCCCGAATACGCTATCAGTTTTAGTGGAGGAATAGATAGTACATTAGTTGCTCATTATTTAAAAGAATCAGGAGCAACCCTTGATCTAATCTGTGTAGGTATAAACCAACAAAAAGAATACTCTAAAGCAAAACTTGCAGCTGATTACCTAGATCTCCCCTTAAAAGTAGAACCAAAAACACCTGAAGAATTAGAATCAGCACTTCCAGAGATATTAAGGATGGTTGAAGATCCCAATCTTATGAAGATTGGAGTTGCAGCACCGCTATTTTTTAGTGCTAAAGAAGCACGTAAAATGAATCTCAGCTATTTGTGTTCTGGTAACGGTAGTGATGAGTTATTCGGGGGTTATAAGAAATATTTGAGAATGCACCTTGGAGGAGAGGACCCTAGAATGGAAATGTATAATGATCTTAAGAAAAGTTGGAAAACCAATTTTGATAGAGATACAAAAGTATGCAGGGACGTTGGAGTAGATCTCATTCTGCCTTTCGCTCATCCCAGGTTAATAGAATATGGACTCAGTTTGCCTTTGGATTACCTCTTACCCGACAAAATGGATAAATTAAGGAAAATTATTATCAGAAAGCTGGCAAAATCGCTTGGCATTCCAGATGAGATCAGCTATCGTCCGAAAAGAGCTGCTCAATACAGTTCAGGAGTACAAAAAACTATATCGAAAATCGCGAAAAAATACGGTAAGAAACCATGGGATTATTTGGACGATATTTTTGTCAAAATGAAAAAAAGTTATCTTTGAGCTACTTAACTAGCATAAATCTATTTTCCCTTTTGCTAGGTCATCTATGAACTCATCCAAGTTTTGGAATTCTCGTTGAACTATCTCATCTATTTCCTTAATAACAGAATCCACTTTTGTCTCTTTTTCAGGAATAATCTGAGCAGAAACGATGGTAGGTTGGTTAATTGGTACTCCTATTGTACTTAATAACCAGACGTATACTTCTTTTATTCCGTTTACACCTTCGATAACACTGTCAGCTATTCTATATGACAGTGCGTTATAGATCTTTCCAACATGGCTCACAGGATTTTTCCCTGCAGCCGCTTCACTACTCATCGGTCTATTGAGTGGAATTACTCCTGCAACGTTATTTCCTCTACCAACCTGACCGGAATCCCCTGCTTCAGCACTTGTCCCCGTGACTGTAAGGTATAAGCCATCTATACCTCTACCATGAGTGTCTAATGCATTTAGATCAAATGTAACTTTCTTGAAATCATGTCTTTCATCGACAAATTCCTGTATAGAATTAAATATACTATCTCTTTTCCTAAAATAGTCACTTTCATTTTCGATGAATCTGTCGATTATTGCCATTGCTATAGTTATGTGGAGACTATCTTTTTTTCTCAGACCCATGAGTTTTATATCCTCACCTGACTCTGGGTACTCTCTCTTGAACTCTTTGCTGTTCAGGAACTTTTCGAGATCGAGGATAATTTTCTCGGTTCTACTGAAAGGTGCATACCCGACTGCTGCTGAAGTATCATTTGCTCCAAGATAATCCCCTTTTCTATCGAAAATATCTTTGAGAGCAATACTACCAGGTCGAATCTGGCTCTGGTAGGTTACATGTATCTCTGGATTGATAAATCTAAAATTCCTCTTAAACCAATTAGACGCACTTCTTTCAGCAATTTGATTTACATTAATCTCCTCTTCGCCTGCCTCAAAAGTTGCTCTATCTCCGAATACGAATCTCATTGGTTCAACAATTTTTCCACCATTAAAAGCAGGTATAGACTTTCCTGCGGCGAGAAGGCTCTTATCTACGTTGTGATGTAGTACCGCCCCAAATCTGTTTAAATATTCTTTGGATAACTGTATTGAAATTTCATTCATAACCGAATCGCATATTGTATCAGGATGACCAAGCCCTTTTCTTTCACATATTTCCAATGGTTGATCTTCGAGTGCTGTCCTTCCTAGTTGATTAATAAATACGTTTTCCAAATTGTTCACCGGTTATTTATGATGAAGTAATTTACCATACATATAAAATGATTCTAATATAGTTATCTTGAAATGAAATAAAAAACTCTATAGATAATAATTAAATTATTAATGGAATAAAACAATGATTACAAGATCATTGTCTATCATGTTTTAATTGGCATAGAGTATCATCAAAAAGACCTAAATTTAGCACGATCTAAGAAATTTTGAAAATTTTTACGAAATATGTCAGAAAAGAATAAAAAGAAAATAGTAAGGTATCTATGCTGAGGAAACGATGGACGATAAGAGTTTAGGTTACACGATCATGATAATTACCATTGTTATTATGGTAGGATACTTCATATGGGCTTTTCCAAGCCTTTTCGGTTCAACATTCGCATGGCTGATCCCTTATTCCATTTGGGCTATAAGGATCCCTGTGATATTGGCGGTCTATATGATCTTATTCATAGTATTATGGATAGGTTATACAATGGCTACTACCCCTCCACCTGTACCCTTGGATACTCCTCTAGATCTGGATAGCGAGTTTGAAGACTTTGATGAAGACTTTGACTTCGAAACCACAGAAGAGGAAGAAGAAGACGTAGAGGAAGAGGAATAACCTCTTTTATATTTTAAAGGTACACAACATAAAATTTCCCATTTTTGTTAAGTTATTAGATTCCTAACAACTAATTTGACTCCATTATGTCATTGAGGTTTTAATAGGTCTTTCATAAGAAGTTAAAATTTGCCTATAACTTACAGAGTTATTAACATACTTAATATAAAAAACGTAACAAAACCCAAACACATTCTAGTAAATATCTAGTAGTGAGGTAGCCCAGCCTTTGAAAACTGTATTTGAAGACGAACATCCAACTTTATGGATTATACCTATGGGCGTATTGTCATTAATTACCATAATATGGGCAATCAATCTTTTCGCTAATTGTATTCCAAATTCTTTACAGAATATTCTTATGGTATTCTCTTCAGCACTGATAGGGTCAGCAATAGCTGGGTATATTACTGAGATTGTTAAGGGGCGTGGAAAGTTTACTTATTTTGCTATGACAACGACAATTTTTGTAGGTTCGATAATATTCATTGTAACTAAGGGGTTTTTTTCTCATAATTTACCCGAAGAACCCATGAAGGCAACATTTCCCCTAATTGGAGATATTCTTTCGAGAATAGCAATTACTGTTTTGCCAGGCGCTTTTACAGGCTCGGTCATTGCTGGTGCTGTAAGTCTATTACCTGAAGATGTTGTAGAGGAGATTGATGATGGAAAATATGAGCCTTTAAAACAAACAGAGATTCCCCGTTTAACCCCTGAAAATTGGCCAGGATACGAAAAGCATTGTACAAGATGTCACATAGTTATGCCCTTTGACTCCCTTTACTGTTCTCACTGCGGGACCATGCTTAAAAAAAGAAAACTCTCATCTGTTAAATACTGTAGATACTGTGGTTCAAGGATATATTTCATAGGAGAATTCTGCCCTGATTGTGGTAAGGAAATAAATCTTATCTCAAAGCCAAAAGTATATGTCTCAGTTTAATATAATAACCCGTCTACGCGTATCTTGTAAACTCTGGGACTATAAAGAGAGACTTCTTGATGATCGATAAACTCGACTTTTTTATCATGTTTATTTGCTTCTTCTCTAACAAGCTTTTCCGCTTCTGACCATAGATCATCTTCGTGGGCCCAGTGATAAAAATGTAGAATACCACTATTTTTTACCATTGGGACTGCTATATCAAGAAATTCACTTGCTCCTTTAGGGAGTGGCATTAGGACCCTATCGAATTTCTTATCCATTTGGGGGCAGATTTCTCTGACGTCACCAAGAATAGGTGTAACTTGGTCCTGAATCTTATTTAGTTTGATATTTTCTAAACAATAATTGTGTGCTTTGGGGTTTATCTCGATACATGTTATCTTGACTGTGGGGTGATTCTTAGCTATGCAGACAGCAAAGGGTCCTACACCACTGAACATTACTAGGATATCTTCACCAGATATGACCTTATTTGTAATTCTCTCTCTTTCAGTACTTTCTCTGGTGGAAAAATAGGTATCCATTGGATCTAGCTTGAATCTACATCCTGATTCCTTATGAATAACTTCTGTATTAGGATTGCCAGCTATTACTTCCAGTTCTCTCAGTCGGTATTCTCCCTGCCTTCCTGACTCCTTGGAAAGAACACTCTCGACATTCTTGTGAACTTCCATTATCGCTTCAGCGATAAGATGATCGTACCCTTCAACCTCCTCAGGTATCTCTATCAATGCAACGGATTTTTCTCTTGAGCCTAATATATCAAAAGAACTGGGGATATCCTCAAGGATATGATTAGGAACCTTGTCTTGTAGGTATTCTTTTATCGTTTTTCTCAAACCCATCAGCTAAAAGATAGACCTTTCCCCGGTCTTTCTAGCGAGTTTTCCTTTCAACCTTATCTCTTCTTTAAACATGTCTTCTGGTTGAATTTCCTCGCGAGTTTTCCTTTTGATAGTTAAACCACACTTCCCATCAGGTAATAACTGGCGTTTATGGCAGAGGGCATAAATACAACCTTTTGGCTCACATGGTTCATTAGTCCAATTACACCATCCAGTCTTACCTCTGTAGGTTAGTGCTCTTTTTGTGCATTTGAAATCACGACATTTTGAATTACATAAACTTGCACTGGACACTGATAACACCGAAAATCTAGTTTCGCTTAAACATATTTATCTGATCAATTTAAACTTTATCAAAAGATTGATTTTTTTATAATGGGAAGATATGTTCAACCTTTATTCCAACTAGTTGGAAATGAAATTATAATACTCTAAACTTTTACGGATCATTATTTTAACATACTGATCTTTATACCAGAATGTATTAAAATTGGGTTCCTTAATTTCTAGTTGGAAGTTCCAGATTTGGAAAATGTTAAGATCTTAATTGTTGAGGATGATGAACTTGTACAAGATTCTCTTCAAACAATACTAGAAAGTGAAGGGTATGAGACTCTCAAAGCATCAGATGGTCTAACAGCAAAAGATCTTACAGACAAAGAGTTCATAAATCTGATTTTACTTGATGTTGAGCTTCCAGACATATCGGGGATAGAGCTAGCTAAGAAAATAAGAGTAACAATACCTCAAATGAGAAAGATCTTTTTAACAGGTCATAATGACGGAACTCTTGAAATCGAACAACTGAAGAAATTTGCTGATGCCTACGTGATAAAACCCTATGATATTGATTTTCTATTAGAGGTAATTTCTAGGAACTTGGAAGAACAGAGAAATGAGACCTTATCCGGTCATGGTACAGTATAAATAGAACTCAAAATCGGCCTTTACAGATAGTATTTACTTCTATATACATAGTGAAACAAGGTTTTATAAGTTTAGACCAAGAGAAGTCTTAATTGACTATCATTTTCGAATTTTTGAGGCGGGAATCATAAACAATAAGAAAAATTCATAATTTGATCTTAATTTATTGGTTTCTCTTAAATTATTCCTTACATTATTTTAAGATATATTAAATAAGATACCGTATTGACATATTGTTAACATTGACTATAATACCTGTTACCATAGTTGAACTAGAAAATGCAACTCCAACAATAAAGTATTTAAAATTAGATTTATCAGACCATGATTTTGAATATAAAGCAGGACAATGGATAGACTGTTATGCCGATATTAATGGTGAAAGACATATAGTAGGTTACAGTATCGCTTCTAATCCTTTAGATAAAGGCTTTATTGAATTGGCTGTAAAGAAAAGTGATAATACTATAAGTAACTGGATACACGAGAAGGCTAACCTGAATGATACTCTCCATATTGATGGGGGGCAGGGAGAGATATTTTACACAAGAGAAATGAGTGAAAATATTGTACTCCTAGCAGCTGGAATAGGCATAGCTTCAATCAGAGGAATACTGCATTACGCAAATAGTATAGGGAATATAAGGGCAAACCTTGTCTACAGTGCTTCAACCCCAGAAGAGTTAGCATTTCACAGAGAATTTCAAAGAATATCAAATAAAAATAAACTAATCAAATATCATCCAACTGTAACAAAAGCCATGGGTTCAGGTTTAAATCAAGGGAGAATAGATAAAAAATTGCTTGACTCATTAAACCTGGAAAACGACTCTCTTTACTATATTAGTGGCCCACCAGAAATGATAAGTGACGTAATCTCTGATCTGAAAGATTTGAGAATAGAAGAAGAAAAGATAAAATTTGAATTATGGTGGTAATTAAGGGCAAAACCCCCCACAAAAAAACATAAAGTACTTGTTTTAAAGTGGATTCTACCCGAGATTTTTGGGACCTTTCATAGATGCGGGGGGAGGGATTCGAACCCTCGAAAGCCTAACACTACAGGATCTTGAGTCCCGCCCCTTTGGCCACTCGGGTACCCCCGCGCATCTACAGATACATTTCACACTTCCTTAAAATCGTTCCCCAAAGACATTTAACATCAGAGGTTAACTCTTGCGGAGATGAAAATATCTCTAAGCCTAGGAGGAAGCTTATTAACAGGAAAGAGTACGGATCCCGTTCCGATTCTAGATCCTGATATATTCAGAAAATATGCTACTGTACTTAAGAGAATACATGAGCAGGGACATGAACTCATGGTAGTATGTGGGGGTGGTCAACCCGCCCGTTACTTCATTCATGTAGCAAATAATTTAGAGGCTGATAGAGATTTATTAGATAATCTGGGAATAAAGGCTACCCATATTAATGCGCTGTTGCTAATGGCAGCTCTAGGGAATGTGGCGGATAAGAATCGAATATATCAGAGGGGCTCAGATCTACGTTACAAACAGCATGGAAAAATTATGATTGGTGGAGGCTATAAGCCGGGTAGTAGCACCGATTATAGAGCAGTTATTTTTGCAAAAAATATGGGTGCTGATCTTATAATCAATGCAACTGATGTGGATGGTATTTATGACAAGAACCCCAGGGTATACCCTAATGCAGCGAAAATTAAAGAGCTGACATTCGAGCAACTGGAAATGATAATAACGGAAAATACTGATCAAGTTCCAGGTGATTATGGTTTATTTGATCTAAAAGCTGTTAAATTAGCTTCAAGATTAGATATACCTGTTATATTCATTGATGGTAGAAACCCACTGGAGATACTAAAGGCTGTGAACGGAGAACACTCTGGTTCTGTTGTAAGATAATTCATAAAATTACCAAGATAGCTAAGTAAGCTTCATATACCATCCCCTTGTTAGAGTGACTATTCAGTGAATACTAATGTCTAAATCAGGTGACACGACCCTAGATCGTTTCAGGTTTCAGCGCTCATTAGAGAGACTGCAAGAACTAGAGGGCCGTGGAACTGAGCTGGTTACAGTATACATCCCACCTAACAAGCAGATCCACGACGTAATGACTGACCTAAGAAACGAATACGGTACTGCAGAGAATATAAAGTCTAAGACGACGAAGAAAAATGTACAAGATGCACTTACTAGAGCAATGGAGCGCCTAAAGCTTTTTAGGGAGGTCCCAGAGAACGGCTTGGCCATCTTCAGCGGCAACATCCAAGGAGAGAGTGAAAGGGATGAGGAGATGGTAACCTACGTCATTGAACCACCAGATCCAATTAACATTTACTATTATAGATGTGAGCACCGATTCATGCTTGACCCGCTATTCCAGATACTAGAAACTGAAGATGTCTATGGGGTCGTGGTATTGGATGCAAAGGATGCGACATTTGCGACCTTGAAAGGGGAACGAGCGAATATCATAAAGGAATTATCAAGCGGTGTTCCAGGGAAGACTAGGGCCGGAGGACAAAGTGCCCGTCGTTATGAGCGTCTAAGGAGGATGCACCTGAATGAATACTTCAACAGGCTCGGGGATTATTTCACGGATATATTTCTTAATCAGGAAAACCTGAGAGGAATAATTGTAGGCGGACCAGGGCCAACAAAAGAAGACTTTCTGAAAGGTAACTACCTCCACCACGAGGTCAAGGATATGATACTGACCACCGTAGACACTGGTTATACCGGTCCAGAGGGAGTCAAAGAGGTTGTAAACAGATCCCGTAGCTTCCTGCAAAAAGTTAGATATATGCAGGAGCGAAAAGTTGTACAGGAATTCTTAGAACACTTGGGGGAAGACGATGGACTTGCTACATATGGTGAACAAGAGGTTCTTAGACAACTGAAGAATGTAAACGTATACAAACTTTTAATCTCACAAGAAGTACGAAGATGGCATGTAAAACTAATCTGCTCAACGTGTGGCTTTGAAGAGGTCCGGATAGTGGACTTCAACGAATGGGAAGAGTTTGAAGAAAAAGTAGAAAACCTGAACTGCCTTCAATGTGAACAAGGTCAATATAAAATTGAGGAACGAGAGGATTTTATTGAAAAACTTGTCACACTTGGCCAAGAAGCAGACGCTGAGATAGAGGTTATTTCGACACATACCGAGGAAGGAGAAATGTTGTATAGGAGCTTTGGTGGTGTAGCGGCAATAACAAAATATAGGACCTACTAGAGATCCTTTTTCTTTAGAAATTCCTCTATAATTGGATCTACGTATGCCCAATCGTTATTATTCTTAAAGTCCTCAACCTCTTCCTCTGTTGTTGGGATAGTCTCGAATTTACATTCGTCATGTCCCAGTATCATGCATCTCTTGTGAATCATTTTATTCTTGGGATCCGCAGCCATCGTCTTGGCAGGATCTATTAGACAATACAAGCTACCTAACTCTGGTTCACCCAGTTCAAGCATTATCCTGCCCAGCTCACATAGATCTGGCTTGCCTTCTCTGCGCTCCCAGAAACCATATCTAGGTAGTCCTTGGTGCCCCTTTTTAGTTCTCTCAGCAACATATTCACCATATAGCTTTATACTGTTTAATATGAGCTGTTTTCCTTCTTCCCATCCAAATTCTTCAACTAAGGTTTTAGAGAATGCTAGATGTAGAAGAGCTAGTCGCTGGGTAACTACCTTTACTTCATTCTCAGCTTCCTTTAAAGGTATCATCTCTTCATCTGACATAGCTTTTAATAGAAAAGGGGAGGTTTTAGGATTTTTCATCCAAAATTAAGGTGAAGCTAATTTCAGGGTACTCCCCGATGCTGGAATCGCCTTCATCTCCAGAAGCGTACACTATAGTGTTCACTTTTAGTGTATCCTTTATATCCTGTTCCCCAAGAGAAAGTTTTTCAAGGCTCTCCTCAGGCGCATAGAGTCGTAGTGTATCTACTGGTGCGTTCAGACTTACGCCCATTCTGTTCTTTTCCCTGCGTACATCACTTATTACTTCTATCAAAAGGTCCCCGGTTTCCTCTGCTTCTTGATCCATGAACTCATCAACTTGGAGGGGCCATTCTGAGATGTGTATACTCTTTTCCGGGTTATACATTATACGCCATATTTCCTCAGAGAGGTGGGGGATGATTGGGGCTATCAACTTCAACATGCTCTCTATGGCCTTGTATAATGTATACTGTGCACTTAGCTTTCCCTTTCCCTCGCCATAAAGTCTGGTTTTAGCAGCCTCAAGGTAGTGGTCACAGAATACGTGCCATATAAAGTTACGAGCTTTCTCAGTCGCATTCATAAAGTCACAGTTCTCCATGGCTTCAGTGCATTCACCTATGGTCTTCTGTAGCTTGCTTAGGATCCAACGATCGATTAGTTCAAGTTCATGACTATCTGAAGTATCATAGTCCTCAAGTCTCATAGATGCAAACCTGCATGCATTCCAGAGCTTTCTCTGGAATCTCCATCCATACTCTACATCCTCCCATCTGAAAGGAATATCTGTACCCGTACTTCCACCTGCAGATGCCCACTGCCTTGATGCGTCTGAGCCATACTTTCCGAATACTTCCGGCGTACTTACAAAGTTTCCAAGGCTCTTGCTCATCTTCCGGCCGTCACCACCAAGTACCATTCCGTTGATGAGGACGCTCTCATAGGGTGTCTCATCGAAGAGCGCCAAATGCCTTACCATTAGATAGTAAGCCCATGTCCTAATGATGTCTTGTCCACTTGGATGAACGGATGCTGGGAATTGCCTTCTCCAGTCTGGTCTATCTGGCCAACCCGCATGAATTGCACACGTCATGCTGCTGTCAAACCAAGTGTCCATTACATCTGTGTCTGGGACAAATTCTTCTGATCCACAATCACAAGTATCTTGGATATTTGTTACTTTTGGATCAACTGGTAATTCCTCAGGCTTGGCTAATCTTATCAATCCACAACGTTTGCAATACCAAGCAGGAACAGGAGTCGCGAATACTCGCTGCCTGCTGAGTACCCAATCCCAATCTAGGCCAGTTGCCCAGTCAATAAGGCGTTGCCTCATCCAATCAGGGTACCAGGTGATCTCCTTTGCAGTTTCAACAACTTTATCGGTCAGATCAATGGTTTTCATGAACCACTGTTTAGCAGTTACAACTTCTATCGGGGTATCACATCGCCAGCAGAGACCAACTTCCTGATCTAGCTCTTTTTCCTCTCTGATCAGGTCTTCCTTATGGAGGTCTTTTACTATAGCTCTTTGAGCTTCCGCAATCTGCATTCCTTCATATTCACCAGCAGGTTCTTTCATTATTCCTCTTCCATCTATTAGGTTCACAACTGGAAGATCGAATCTGGCTACTGCTACTACATCAGCTTTGTCACCGTATGTACAGATCATCATTGCACCCGTCCCGAAATGTGGGTCAACCTCATCGTTGGCGATTATTGGTACTTCTTGATTGAACAATGGAACTTTTGCTGTATTTCCTATAAGTTGATTATATCTTTCGTCTTCAGGATTTACCCCAACGGCTACACACGCAGGGAGATAGACAGGACGGGTTGTCGCAATTAACAGCTCGCCCTTCTCGGTCTCAAAGGGGATTGTGTAAATTTTCCCCTTCTTTTCATCGTGCTCAACCTCCGCGTCGGCTATTGCAGTCTCACAGCGAGGACACCAGTTTATTGGATGCTCCCCCTTGTATATCATTCCCTTCTCATATAGCTTTAGGAAGCTGAGCTGTATCTTGCGCATGTAGTCTGGCTCCATTGTCCTGTACTCAGTGGACCAGTCGATGCTGCATCCAAGTTGAATAACCGCTGTTTTCATTACCTGTATGTACTCTTCAATCCATTCTTCGCACATTTCTCTAAAGACATCTGGGGGCACATCGCTCTTTCTTACCCCTTTAGCCTTCTCTACTGCTACTTCTGTTGGTAAGCCGTGACAATCCCATCCTTGTGGAAATAATACATTATAACCTTTCATACGCTTATAACGGGCTCTAATATCAAAATAAGTCCAATTTAGGACGTTACCCATGTGGAAGTCTCCACTTGGATATGGTGGGGGGGTGTCAATACTGTAAACAGGCCGCGATTCGTCATCCCAGTCATACCTGTATACTTTTTCTTCCTCCCATTTCTTCTGCCATTTCTCCTCCACTTGGGGAAAATCGATCTTTCTTGGTAGTATCTCCATTAGTATTCAACTCCTGTCAACTGCGGATCATATCCCTGAATACGGCAATGCACGCATGGGTTTCTTAAAAGGGTGTCCGCCACGGTCTGGTTCTTAGGTTCTAACTTTTGGTGGTCATAAGATCCCTTTTCTGGGATCAACAAAACAATACCCCATATACCTCATCTCAGACTTACCTACAGAGAAGGAGAGGTTAAATATATATTTTCAGTTTACGATGCCTTGAAGAAGGGTTGATAACAAAAAATGTGTCAAACTACCTACGTGATTTACTCCTTAAATGGTTATAGTCTCGCTCTGCTTTCCATCAAATTGTATAACTATTTTATCTTCAACTGATATCTTTGTGTTATCTCGTAAAGCGATGACTGGTACACCTGTCTCTTTTTCTAAAAACTTTGCTTCCATTTCTGGGTTAGCTTTTAGCATTTTGATTCCGAAGTGTGTCAATAAAACAACTTCCGGTTCTGCTTGTTGAATGATCTTCAAGGCGTCGTCCGTACACAGGTGTTTATGAAT
>WJIV01000069.1 GCA_014730055.1 Candidatus Bathyarchaeota archaeon | reverse complement strand
AGACACGATCTCATCTCTACGACCTTTTCTAATCGTTGCGCTATCCATTTTACAGCGGGTGTTAGAATGGAATTTTTAGTTTCTTCAATGAATTTTCGGTGGAACTTCAGGTAACGTTCTATTGCCTCCTTAGAAGTGGGTAATGAGCTATCCGGGTAAATGAATCTAGGATCAGTCTCATGAAGTCTAACAAGAAGCTCCATCATAGCTGATATTTTTCTATAATCACTTTGTGTAGTAAGTATATCGCTCAATAGTGTTCCATTTATGTACTCCATGGTTATGAAGGGTCTTCCAATTATTTTCCCCGTGGATTCTAAGAGGAACACCTTTGGAACAGGGTAACCAATATGGTCCAGAGACCTCATCAAGTGATATTCTTTTCCGGCTTTCTCTCTACCATGCTTATCAGGATATATTCTAATAACAATGCTTTCTTGATGTATTTCATTACCAATATAATATTTCATGTCAATTTTTTTTAACTCGGTCTCCCAACCCTGCTCCATATCAGAAACTTGAAAAGTCAAGTCTCTTCTCAAAGGATAATTTTTCTGAAAGTAACTGTTTAAAGGGATATTAGTGTTATACATGGTTCTTATTCATCAGTATTTATATAGAAGCTTTTTATCAATTTTCTATAATCGACAAAGTGACAAAGGATTAAATAGATTAATTCTTTTCCATTTTTTGAGCCTAAATGAGTGAGGAAAAAGTTCGTGAACTATCAGGTAATCTGGCCGATAAAAGAATTGAGCATGCCAAATTGAAAAGGGATAGAAAGAGACTTGCTGAGATTAATAAGCTTGAGACTGAGATAGTTGATCTAAGACGTAAGATTAACCAGGAACTTCAGTTGATTTCTGAGGAGAAATCCCCTGAGATCGATGCAGAAGAATAAATGACAAATTTCTGACCAGTTTTATATCGTAACTCAGCTAATATTTTACCATGTACAAGAGAATAGGTATTCTAGGTGGTTTGACTCCTGAGTCAACTGTAACTTATTACATGCATATAGTTCATCGATATCATGAAGTTCATGGAGATCATGGTTATCCTGAATGTGTAATATTCGGCGTTTCTTTCCAGAAATTTGAGGATTGGATGGAGAAAGAAGACTGGGATAGTATAGAGAGTGAACTCCTCAAGGGCCTTAAGGTATTGGAGGATGCTGGAGCAGATTTCGCTGTGATAGCTACAAACACAATGCATATACTATTCGAGAAACTCCAAGAACAAGTTAACTTTCCATTGCTAAGCATCATCGATGCGACAGCGGAGGCAATACTAGAGGAAGGTATATCAACCGTTGGACTCATGGGTACGCGTTTTACGATGAACGAGCCCTTCTACAGGAAGGGACTTGAGAAACATGGAATCAAGGTAATAGTTCCAGATGTGAAAGACAAGGAGTATATTCAGAAGGTCATATTCGAGGAACTCAGCGTCGGTAAGTTAACTGAAGACAGTCGAGAAGGATTTCTCATGATTATCGATAAGCTAAGGGAGAAGGGAGCTGAAGGGATAGTACTAGGATGCACAGAGATACCTTTACTCGTAAGACAAAAGGATACAAAGATAAAGATATTCGACACAGCTGTAATACATGCGGAAAAAGCCCTCAGACATGCTATTAGCTGATCAAAATATCCCATAATACCAAAAATTTTGGAAATTATTTAAAAAAATCCTACAGATATTTAGACTCTTTCTGTTCCATTTTCTCGACACCCTCTAATTCTGATTCAAAATATACTGTTGATCCAGTGATAGAGCAGAGTAAAATTCCTTCTGATGGCACCATTCGAATATTTTCATCTTCCAAAATTAGAACTGAGGAGTATATTCCTCTATCACTTATCTCATCTATGTAAAGTTCCTTAATGTCCATTCTGCGGATTTGGTCACCTAGTAGGTCTATTATGCTCTTCCTTGGATCATTTCTCAGACGAGGCTCCCTAAACTCGACTATCTTCATCGCAGTCATAGTCGGGATGAACATTGTAAGAGAATAATTAAGGCCAAATAACCTAACAACCCCTGCTCCATTCTCTGTAAAGCCGCATTTAACCTCTTCAGCTAGGACTTTCGTTATCGATTCACCGCCATTGGAGTAAAGGCTCGATCCTTTCTCAATTTTATTCAATCAGAGCATTCATTAAAAATCCTTTTATTCATTTATTTTAAAATAAAAGCACACAGAATACTAACTTATTTTTTAGCACGGGGTAACTTGCAGGATTCAACTATTCGACAGATCTTCGTCCCTAGGATTCAAAAGTGAATTCCTCCTAGACTCTACTGCCCATCACCAATAATCGAGATCTACTGGAGATTTATCAGAAATCTTTCTTCTTGCATTTTTTTGACTATTATTAAAATATTCCTTCATCTTTCCTGTAATTCATTGATTTCATTTAGCTTGATATCGGAGATAATCCTGTCCCCTCCTCAGGAATATTTATAATATTAGCCTAGGAACGACTGAGAGAATCAGAATGTTTGGTGTGTTAGATCAGTGAGGCTTGTTTCTTGGTGATTATAATGTTCTCCACAATTTCATAAAACTAATATTGGATTCTTTGAAAAATGATTACATGGTTATTCATTTTTAGTTTTCTTTGATTCCTCAACTATCACACGATCAACGCTGTGAATTACAGCTCCCTGAAGTGCCATATGGTCTCTTAGCCCCTCGTAATCGATGTTTCCATCTATGATTATCCTAAGACTTTGGGTTCTCTCGTCCATCTCTACGACTGTGATGTTTACTCTTTGTACTCCGTTGAGTTCCCCTATGAACATTGCAAACTCTGGGAGTGCTGGTTGGTGTGGTTTTAATACGTCCAAGACGATGTGTACTATCTTTGGGGTATCCATTTTCTCACTAATCCTGATATCTCAAGGGGATTTATTATCCGTAAGATCCTCTCGTGCTTTTAATATTTCGGGATTTCTGTGAAATAGACTTACATTATTGAGCGACAAATAGAGGACGACTTTATTCTAAGGTAATGACTGCTGGATTGAGACTGCTCAGGCATATGAGAATAACTAAGAAATTTTTTCTTAAGTAATTTATTAAAAAAATAAGAAACTAAAAAATGGTTTAGGGTTTCTTAAGCGGTTATCATTTCCCAGTTGTTGAGGGTCGCGTAAAATGTGGCTCCCAGACCTAGACTCACAACAATTATTCTGGTGAAAAAGCCCACTGTAGGTATCAAGTAAAGTACGTTTATTATAATGAAACCTATGCTAAAGAATATGATGTCATTATTGCTTCTCTCCTCAATTCGTATTAACGATGCAATCCAGCGCCCCAAAGGATAGGATACCAGAATACCTGAGAAGAGGAGGGCCATAAAGACCATTGAGGAGTAGGCTAGCGCGAAGGGAAGACCTACGCCAGTTATCATTAGTATTATGAATATCAATGTAGAGGCCAATCCTACAACCAATCCTACCACACCTTTCTTCAATACTGATCTTTCCAATTCGGTCTCGAATGTAAAGTACACGGGGCTGAAGACCCTTAGCATTGCTATACCCATTGCGAAGAAGCCAACTTTTGTAAGAATATTATATACTGAGAACCTGTTTCGTCCTCGCTCTTCTGGTTTCTGGTAGTTCAGATTACCTTCTACTGTACCGGTGTTGGTGAATTCAGAGGATCTGACGTTCAAGTTACCCATGAAGGTACCTGCGTTGGTGACCTCTCCAGCTGCGAGCATACCGTAGTTCTGGATAACCGAGGTTGAGCGTATATTGACTGCACCAGCGGCGACGATAATCTCCTGAGCGTTTCCCGATATCCTGACATTGCCCGATGCTGCAATTATTTTTCCCTCCACATCCTCGTTCAGGTAGACCTGCCCTCCCATGGCGATTATATCGCCCAGGATGGGGGCATCTACTCGTATGTTCCCGGCCATAGCAAATACGTCGCCCTGCACCTCGGCGTTTATTATGATATCGCCTCCCATTACAAATAGGTCCTCGCCAACTGGTTCGTTGATGGTTACAGATCCACGGGATATGATTTCCTCTGCTGATACAACTCCTGGAGTTAGAGAAAGGAATACAATTGTAAATGCTAGTATTAAACTTAATTTCGTTTTCATTTTGATCATTGGTTTGGGAGATGAATAATGATAAATAAACCCTTCATATTATATTGAGGAAACCTATGAAGAATTCTAGTTATGCTTAGATACGAATATAATTCTATATAGTAAAAGTAAATTAAATAGATCTAAATAATCAAAATATGTTATGTGTAATTAATATCGCCATTTTGTATGACCGGTAGTTAATAAATATCTAAGCTTAATGAGAATAAAGCAGGGATAATATCCGGAATCCTGTTTAGCATTAGCCAGATCCCAATGAATTTCTTCGTTTCTTTGTGGTACATGGGTGGACAAAGTTATCTCGTTTTAATAATCAGGTTCAAGGGTCAAACGTTTACAGGTTGATTAGTAGGGGTCGTATTTATGAAAAATAGAAGACTGGTGCCTACCTGGTTTTTTCACTATCTTGCTGACTTTTTTTGGTGGAAAAATTCCTTACTTTTTTGGACCTGGACAATTTAGTAAGAATCATATACCTTTAATCAGTCTATCCGATATGGTTGACTCTGAGATTCTTCTAAGCAGAATTACCAGGATAATCGCGGCTACACGTTTTCCATTTGTTGATCAGGAGAACTGGTCCGATAATCGTCGAACAGTTGTTAATGATGAGACAAAGAGATTCGGTATCAAATGGGAGAAGGGGATCATATATCCTAGCTTGGTGGTTTTCAATGGCGACGGTAGCGTACGCGAGTATGGCTTGGTCGAGCCTGCAGAGGCGATAAGTGAGGAAAGCATCGAGAAGTGGGATATAATGTCTGAGGTAGCACCCTATGGTCGTAAGTACAAGAAACTCTTCTTCTACGTACCTGAGGGCTACGAGGAAGCAATTCTAAGAATACTGGAGGATAACGACATTGAGTTTGATGGGATAAGAGGGTACCGTATTGAGAGCGGGAGTCTGAAAATAATCCCTTACAAGACACTCAACGATGAAT
The DNA here is from genome assembly GCA_014730055.1 of Candidatus Bathyarchaeota archaeon. The sequence goes on along the minus strand of WJIV01000069.1, from coordinate 3,522 downwards.
ATGATCATCAGATAACATAATGAACTCCGTCTAGTAATATACACATGTACTAAATATTTTCTGAACATTTTTGCGACCCCCTTTTTTAAAGTGATAAAATACCTCTCTGCCAGTCAAAAGCTAAAAGCTTTAAAAAGTGCTTAAAAAAGTTATATAAAGTCCCTAAAAAGGGACACAAAGAATCTTGAATTATTAAGAGCAGAGTTACTCTGATCTTAGACTACTATCTTAACGTCTAGGGCTCTCGGACCTTTTGGTGTGTCTTCAATCTCAAACTCGACCTTCTGTCCGCTCATCAGGGATGTGGTCTCATTCAGCTCTGTATGATGGACAAACACGTCCTCTTCTGAGTCTTCAACATTTATGAAGCCAAATCCTCTAAACTCTAGCCATTTTTTAACTGTACCTTTCAAATTTTTCACCTCTTGATATAAAGCGATAATTACTACATTAAGCGAATAATGAAACGCTTCTTACAATACATATTTGGGGGTGATTATTAAGGGTTCGTAAATAGTCATCATTTGAACTTTTTTCCGAAAAAGGTAGGTGTTATATCCCTGAAATTAGATTAGCTCTTGGGAGAGCCAGTTCCTTGTGTCCCCCAATGTGAGGGACTGGCTCTCCCACAGACTTCTGATTCTCTAAATGATGAAGTTGATGTTTTCCTTTTTTTCCCGGGCTTGGAATTTTAGTCCCTTTTGCTGAGCGACTTTCATGGTCTCTATATCGTTCTTGATGAAGTCCTCTGTTAGGTCCGACAGGTTAGACTCTATCTCTTCTAGCTCGTTTCTTGTGAACGTGGCCATTATTTCTGGGTTGTTTATCCATTTTCCCCAACCAGCTAGGCTCTGTCCGATGTATGCCAGGTGTATCTTTATCGATTTTACGTATTCCAGTCTATCCTTTTCTTCCATTTCCGTGAGATTTTTTATACCGTCAAGCATCTTTCTTCTCTTGTTTATCACGTTATCGCTCATGGTCTCACATTGAACAGGGTATATAATAAACCCCATGTAACCTTTATGGTATGATTTTTGTAACTAAGATAGTTTTTTTCGCTTGTTTAGAACGACAGTTTGTGAGTCAAATACCAACAGTTATGCACTGAAAAAGTCACTTGTGAATTTTCTACTGAGTGTTCAAGTTTCCCTAAGGATTATAACTCTAATTTCAGGGTTTTACTTGGATTCCTCGCGGGATTTTTCCAGTTTTTCTAACTTGCAGAATGGGAAGTCAGGGCCTCTACATTGTGTAGACTTTCCGCAAATTACACATTTAGTCATTACTATTTTATATGTATGCCGTGATATAAAGCATATTGATTAGTTATTATTTTATAAGAATTTTAATAGTTAGAATAAGTTGTATAATACTAAATTCATGTTGCTAAATGGATATAATTTATTTTATTCAAATTCAGTTTGGTTAATTATATATACATGAGTTATTAATTGAAATGAGATAATCTTGTCGAGGTTAAAAGGAACAAAAACAGAAAAAAACTTGTTAAAAGCCTTCGCTGGAGAAAGTCAGGCACGAAACAGGTATACATTCTTTGCAAGTGTAGCTAGAAATGAAGGATATGTCCAGATTCAGCGTATCTTCGAGGAGACAGCGGCGAATGAGAAGGAACACGCAGAAGTATTTTTCAAGTATTTAGAAGATGGTGGATTACTGGAGATAACCGCAGAATACCCTGCAGGTAGGATAGGTACAACAGAGGAGAATCTCCTAGAGGCTGCCGAGGGCGAGAAGCTTGAGTGGGGTACCCTATACCCGGATTTTGAGAAAACTGCACGGGAAGAAGGTTTCCATGATATCGCTGAGAGCTTTGAAGAGATAGCGGAGGTTGAGGAAGAGCATGAGAAGCGATACAGAAAACTCCTTGAGAACGTGAAAAAGGGAATGGTATTCAAGAGGGATGAAGAAGTAGAATGGCACTGCCTTAACTGTGGCTACATACATCACGGAAAGGAAGCACCTGATCTTTGCCCAGCTTGCAAACATTCAAAATCGTACTATGAGTTACACATCCCAAACTACTAACTATTTTATTTACTGAAACTAGTAAAATCCCTTTAGATAATAAACAATTTTTCCTCTATTCAACCTAATAGGTCTAAAGAATCCTTAAAGCATCGGGTAAAAAACCATATGTATGAAAACTGATGAAGCCCCCATTATTGTAAAGGAGTCCTTCAATAAAGATCTAGATACCGTTTGGAATGCAATTACCGAGACCGAACAGATGAGAAAGTGGTTCTTTAAGGACATCCCGGAATTCAAACCTATAGTTGGGTTTGAGGTAGAGTTTGATGTCAAAACTGGTGATAAGATTTTCACGCATCAATGGAAAATCACAAGAGTGATACCAAGAAAGGTAATTGAGTATAATTGGAAATATGGCGATTATTCGGGAGATTCATTCGTTACATTTGAATTAAAAGAGGAATATAATTCAACAATACTGAAATTAACTCATTTAATTACGGAGGACTTTCCAGCTGATATACCGGAGTTCAAGAGAGAAAGCTGTTTATCTGGTTGGAGCTATTTTATTAAAGAGAGATTAAAAGAATACTTGAAAAGTATTTGATAATTTGAGCTTATAACACTAATTATAATCAAGTCTTAATTATTCTACTTTTTCCTATATGTATCAAAATTATGGATATATTAACTATTTTTGTTTTGCAAATTAGAATATTTATTATTGATTTGGCATAAAGAATCAAATATTTGCAATCAGATCCAGAAATGTACTGTAATGGATTTATTTATGATCTTTAATAGTCCATTTTAAGGTAGCCTTTCGACTTCAACCAGTAGCTCTGGTTCTGAGTATATCTCCAGATTATGTCTCCTTTCTTATCGGAGTTGAACTCCCAGGGTGATACCAATACAACATCTCCTTCTCTTACCCAGTTTCGCTTCTTCATCTTGCCTCTAACTCTACACCGGCGGGTATTACCGTCCTGACATTTAATGATGAACCGAGTGTAGCCTAAGTTCTTCTGTACCACACCGAGTAAGTCATATTCGTTAGGGAGTTTCATTCCTTGCCTAATATCTGTCTCGCTCTTAACTAGCTTCTTTCCCATTGTAACTGTATATACTGAGGCACGCTTTATAAATAGGAGTATTTACGATTTGTCTTCACTTACAATTCAGAATGTGAAGTAACAATAAAAAGTGTTGTTGAATGCAATGGGTGAACCCAAACAAGGTGGACTAACAGAGTTGAATAACTTTGGGGTTTTTTGGTTTGCATGGAGCTGCGTTTTTCCCCAGAAACTGAACTGGTTACAAATGGATTCGAGATCCACTAAGATATAAACGAGGAATGTTATTTTGAGAATAATTATTAGTGGAAATTCATAATAATTTGTTGTTATAATTATCTTTGAACTTGTTAAGCGCTACATTGCTGGAATCATTCGATCTAACATTAGGTTCTTATAAGGAATGTATAGATCACATCCCAGAATCAGAATGGAAAAAGGGTGAAATCGCATACTT
>WJIV01000013.1 GCA_014730055.1 Candidatus Bathyarchaeota archaeon | reverse complement strand
TTTTGTTGATATGGGAGTATAATGTTTCCAGGATTATATATGCGGCTGTTGACGCAGTTGTACCGTTGTCATATCCTGGGTATACCTCGACTATGTCCAATCCTACTAGTTTCTCATTTACCGATTCCTTGATAATATCCATTAAGCAAGCGGTAGACAAACCTTCAGGATACGGGTTACCTACCCCTGGCGAGTAAGCTGGATCAAGTGCGTCCATGTCCACGCTTAGGTAGAAAGAGTTGACTTTCTCGATTTCTCCGATTACTTGGTTAATTATCGCTTTCTTCTCTTCCATTACTGTTTTTGCAGAGACCCATCTTAGATCCTCTTTCTTATCCGCGAAATCTACTTCCTCTCTCGAGAGCGCCCTGGCTCCAATAATTAGGGCTGAGAATCCAAGCTCTTCATATGCTCTTCTCAGGAAGGTTGCATGACAAAACCTCTCTCCGAAGAGCTCATCTCTGAGGTCTAGGTGGGCGTCAAAAACCAAGACAAGGTCTGGTTTTAATGCTCTAAGCGCTCCAAGTGTTACAGTGTGCTCTCCTCCTAGCATGATAGGCAAGGCGTCAATGGATTCTACAGTTTTTTCTATGCTGTTTAGAGCTGTTTCAATATCTGGGCACTCTACCTCTCCGATATCAGCTAATTTTAAGTCATCCCAGTCGAGATTTGTTCTATGACTGAAAGTTTCCATGTAGCTGCTCTCACGTCTGATTGATGCAGGGCCGAACCTGGTGCCTCTTCTATAGCTTGTTGTTATGTCTAGGGGTGCTGAGAATACCTTATAGTCGCAACTATCCAAGGCTGGTGGTTTATCCAGGAAGGTTTGAAGGACTGGTTTAATCATATTCTACTCTACGACAACCTGGTCTACACTGTGTATGACTGCTCCCTGTTTTGCCATGTGAGACCTGAGGCTCTCATAGTCAACGTTACCATCTATAATGATCCTGAGGCTCTCTGTTTTTTCATCCATCTCAACAACTGTTACATCCACTCGTCCTATTCCGGCTAATTCTCCAACGAATGCCGCAAAGTCTGGTAGGGGTGGCTGGTGTGGTTTCAATACGTCCAAAACGATGTGTATTATTTTGGGTTGTTCCAATACTTCTCACATATCCTCCAGAAATTCTGGTAGATACTAACTACGATAAGGTATATGGTGCTTTTTAATGGTATGGGTTAAACAGTATCTTTCTACTAGCTAGACCCTTTTTAGATCCATCTTTTCCAGCATATAGATAGTTGTTTTCCTAGGTGCTGTTTCCTCTTATCTGCCTCTCTGCTTGACCTGCTACTAGTGGCACGAGACTCATTCCTAGGATCAGACCCCATCCCTGAAGATCAGGGGGTTCGATGCTTAACACTGATGAAATAAAAGGAATATAGATGGCAGATAACAGAATCATGCAGCTTAGTGCTAAGGCTCCCCAGATATATTTGTTCTCTGTAATCTCGTTTCTGAATATATCTGATGTTAGTTCTCTCATATTAAATACATGCCAGAGCTGGGTAAAGGCTAATGTAAGAAAAGAAATTGTAACGATCCTATGATTGGACATTTCAGTTGCGTAGATTCTACCTCCAAGGCCAAAAGCAAGGATCGTCACAACCGATATCAGGGCTCCATACCAACCTATTTCTAACCAGTGAATTCTATCAACTATGGACTCATCAGGGTCTCTTGGTGAAACTTTCATTACCATCCTGCCTCCTCTGCAGGTCCCAAGTGCGAAAGCTGGGAATACATCGTTTACAACGTTAAGAAACAGGATCTGAAGAGGAAGAAGTGGTAGGGGGAACCCAATCAGTGACGCTAGGAGAATTGTTAAAAGTTCACTCAGATTGCACGATATCAGGTAGATGACAAATTTACGGATATTGCTGAAGATAATCCTTCCTTCCTCTACTGCGTATGTTATACTTGAAAAGTTGTCATCTTGAAGGATCATGTCTGACGCCTCCTGTGCTACCTGGGTGCCTCTCATCCCCATTGCTACTCCAATATCAGCTTTCTTTAGAGCAGGAGCGTCATTTACCCCGTCTCCAAACATGGCCACTATGGCCTCATTTCTCTGGTACAAATCTATTAAGTCAAGTTTGTTGTTAGGGCTAACTCTAGCGAATATTGAGGCGTTCAGAAATCGCTGACGTTCATTCTCTTTGAGGTCCTCATAAGGCTTGATCTCGCTACCATATACTACCTCTGCATCCTTCGAGTCTACTAGCCCGACTTGATAACCTATGTTCCTAGCTGTGGAAGCGTGATCTCCTGTAACCATAATGACCTTAATGCCGGCATCTTGACATGTCCCGATGGCAGGCTTGACCTCTTCTCTCGGCGGGTCTATCATGCCTACCAAACCGATGAAGGTAAGGCCTTCGAAAGGCTTCTCATCTATTTCCTCAGTTTTCTTTACAGCAAGCCCAAGGACCCTTAGACCCTCTTCCCCCATTTTATCACTCTTATTAATCCACTTTTCTTCTTCTTCGGAGTTTAACTCCCTACTACCGTTTGTAGTCAATATATTAGAGCATGAATTCAGTACTTCCTCAGGAGCTCCTTTTACTGCAACTTTGTACTCGTTATTAATCCTATGATACTTAGCCATCAATCTCGAGGATGGATCGAAAGGTACCTCCTCCACCTCAGGCATTGAATCGGTTAACTCATCCCGCCTAAACCCTCCCTTGCGTCCAGCGATGAGAAGCGATACCTCCATTGGTTCTCCAACTGCCTCTACCTCACCGTTATCATCTGTGAGTGAAGCATTGTTGCAGAGGACACCGATCTCAAGAGCTTCTCTTAACATAGGGGTACCGGATACCTCCTTTTTCTCTCCCCCCACCAGAAAATTACCTTCTGTCTCTAGGCCCTTCCCCGTCACCTCGACAGACAGTTCATATAACTCAAACCTTGTTACTGTCATCCTATTCTCCGTTAGTGTCCCTGTCTTGTCCGTGGAAATAATGTTAGTTGAACCTAGGGTCTCAACTGAAGATAGTTTGTTGATAAGGACATTCTTATCGGCCATCCTAAGCATACCTCTGGCAAGAACTAGGGTGGCAACTACCGGGAGGCCCTCCGGGACTGTTGCGATGGCTAGAGCTATCGCAGTCTCAAGGATCAGAAGGAGATCCCTTCCTCTAAAAACCCCGGAGATCACAACAATCAGTGCAACTGCAATTAGTAGCGGCACTAATCTCTGAGCAAGTTGATCTAAACGCTCTTCTAAGGGGGTCTTCTCTTCTCCTGCCTCCCTGATTGACTCAGATATCTTACCAAGCTCAGTCTCCTCCCCGGTAGAGACCACTACCCCTTCGGCGTTCCCCCTTGTCAGATAAGTTCCCTTGTATACCATGTTATCCCTTTCAGCGAGGGGTGTATCCTCCTCAAGGGTGTTCTCGATCTTTCCCACTGGAACTGACTCCCCGGTTAAGGCAGATTCATCCACCTGCAACTTGGATGACTCTAATACCCTTAGATCCGCAGGAACCATATCACCAGGTTGCAGAATTACTATATCTCCCGGAACGAGATCCTCTGCAGGGATTTTCTTTACATCTCCATCTCTACGTACCCTGCTGTCTATCTTTGTCATCTCCCGGAGCGCTTCCATAGAGCTAAGAGCTCTTGCCTCGGTGACGAAACCAATTATGGTGTTAATTACCAGTACTGCTAGTATTGAGACTCCTTCAACGATCTCATCTAATGCAATGGAGACAACTGCAGCAAGACCAAGTAAGACGACGAGAAGACTCTTGAGTTGATTGATCAATATTTCGGCTAAGCTTTTTTTCTCTGCCTCCCTTACAGTATTCTGTCCAAAAGTCTCTCTCCTATCTTTTACTTCATCTTCGGATAGTCCATTTTCCCTTGAAACCCTATAGTATTCTAATACTTCTTCATATGGCTTGGTCCATGGATTACTTATTATTTTTTGAATTTTTTTTGAAGACAAATTTAGGTTCCTCAGTTAATTCTTATCCCTTTTTTTCGTGGTGTAAAACAGGCAGTTATCTTGGGTATTCAAATTAATCAGGAAAGAAAATTATTCATCTTATTTATACTTGAATAAATTTGGCATAGTTTGATTATTTTATAGTTAAAACGTATAGTTTGGTAATCTTATTCCACTAACTTCCATATTTTTCTTTTATCTCCTTCCACCTGAAACAATGAGTAAGGTGGTCATTGACCATCCCAACGGTCTGCATATAGGCGTAGCAGATAGTTGGTCCAACGAAGCTGAACCCCTTTTTCTTCAGGTCCTTAGCCATAATTTCACTTATCTCCGTCGATGTGGGCATTTCTTTAAAACTCGTGAAACTGTTCATCTCAGGCTTATGATTAACGAAACCCCAGATGTATTCATCGAAGCTAGCATATACATCACGGACATCCAAGAATGCTCTGGCGTTATTTATATGGGACTCTATCTTTCTCCTGTTCCTTATCAAACCCGGATTTTTCAGTAATTCTTCAATATCGCTTGGATCATATTTCGCTACCTTTTCGTAGTCGAAATTATCGAAGGCTTCTCTGTAGTTTTCTCTTCTCTTGAGTACGGTTGACCAACTTAAACCCGCTTGAACGCCCTCCAGTAGAATGAACTCAAAATGTGTCCTGTCATCATGAACTGGTACACCCCACTCATTATCATGATATTCACGCATCAGTGGGTCTTTATCTCCCCAGCATCTTACTTTTTCTTCTGATTTATTCATAAGTTGTAGATCATAAACTGAGCTAAAAGAATACTCAATGAGTTGAATATTTAACGCTGCCCTGTCTTTTACGGTGATGGTTATAGCTAGTTTTACCTATTTTAATTGTGATAGTAGCAATAAAGGTACATAACTTTAATATTATTGGTGCGCCTAAAAAGGCTGAGTGTTCAGACCTAGATGAGGAAGTCTGATGTTGGTTTTAGTGGTTTGATTACCACAGTGAGGAGAGCAAGCTAGTTGGCAGAGAGTTCATCTGATGATGATCAAAATGAAGAAGTGAACCATTTTCAGCAAAGTATCACCCGAAGCTTAGGCAATTTTAGTAGATATATCAGGGTCACAGGTGCCCATAAGATAATTCGTAGATACTTCGCTATGAACGCATTCGATGGTGCAATGACCAGCCTAGGCGTGGTAATTGGGGCATATATTTCCAACATATCCGACCCAAGGAGCATAATTGGAGTTATAATAACCAGTGGGATAGCTATGATGGTCTCGGGGTTCAGCGGAACCTACATGACCGAGAGTGCCGAGAGAACTCACAGCTTAAATGAGTTGGAGGACGCCATGCTCATCGACCTACAGGATACTATATACGGAAGAGCAAGCAAGTTTGTTACAATCTTCGCGGCATTTGTTGACGGATCAGCACCTTTCCTAGCCTCCATTCCATCTGTCATACCCTTTGCCTTGGTTCCCACCCTACTCTACTACAGGACAGCGTATATCATTTCTATGGGAGCCAGCTTGTTTACACTCTTTATCCTCGGGATATATCTTGGGAAAGTCAGTGGAGAAAACATATGGGTCTCTGGTGTGAAGATGGTAGTTTCTGGCATTGCTGTAGCGTTGATAGCACTTTTACTAGGTGCTGAAGGGCATTAGCCAAAAGATCTTTCTTATCCCTAAATAACTAATTTCAGGTTTTTTTGCTAGTAGAACCTAATAGAACACTTTGCTCATTTGTACTTTCGAATCATTAAATTCTAAACCTTCCATTTCCAAAAGCTTTTTCTTCATATCAGTCCCTCCCTGATATCCTCCCAAGCTTCCATCAGATCTTACAGCGCGGTGACAAGGGATAACTAGTGGGAAAGGATTAGTTGCTAATGCATTGCCAACTGCTCTAGCTCCTCTTCTGACTCCAATGTGGGAGGCTATTCTACTATAAGTTGAGACATAACCTCTAGGAATGTTATATTCGGCCTCAAGAACTCTTATCTGAAAAGAGGTACACCTATTCCAATTTAAAATCTCCAACTGAAATTTGACGTCTTTACCTTCTAAAAAGTTTACAAGTTGATTTGAAAGCCTTCGAATAGCGAGATCTGGTTCCTTCCGTGATGACTTCTCCTCAAATTTCTTCCCTGGAAGATAGATCTCTTCAATTAGGCCAGGGTTTTTCCAATTAATAATAAGTTGGCCAAAATCTGTTGAAACCTTAGTATGAAAAAGTTGAGTCATCTTAAGCGCTGTAGTAGTATCTTCCCGATTCTTTTTGCTCCCTATCAAGCCTACTGGCTGGTTTGTTGACTCTGGGGCGCTGTGTATCTGGATCTCTTCTGAAGGTGACTTCCATTTGCTCTAGAAATGTATTCATTCCCTCTTCTAGGGATATGGGTTCACCAGCGTATCCGTATATTCCTGGTTCTCCGTCGAATACCATTATTCGGTCGGCGATGAAGTCCTGGGTAACTATGTCGTGCTCTACAACGAAGGCTGTGACTGCTCTCATCTTGGTTATTCTTCTGATCGCTTTTGCAACGGCGAGCCTTTCCTCAACGTCCAGGTAGGCGCTAGGCTCGTCAAGCAGATATATATCTGCATCCCTGCTCAGGCACTCTGCAATTGCGACCCTCTGCAACTCTCCACCGCTCAGGACATCTACGTCCCTGTCTAGGAGCATCTTGACGTGTAGGGGCTCTATTACCTCTGCCTTGTACCAGTTCTCGGCGTATTTTGTACCGGCCACTTTTCTGAGAAGCGTCTCAACGTTTCCCTTTATCTCTCCACTGATATACTGGGGCTTGTAGCTAACATGTATGTCTGGTCTGCTAACGCCTCCCTCGGTGGGCTCCTCTACTCCTGCCAGCATCTTGATGAAGGTGGTCTTTCCTATCCCGTTCATTCCCAGGATTCCGATTACCTCACCCATGCTTATGCCGCTAGCCTCGACCTCCAACTTGAATTCTCCGAAGTCTTTCACCATCTTGCTCCACTCGAGAAGGTTGTATTTCCTCTCCTGTGCCTCAACCGGTGGCTTCTCATGGAAGACTATCGGGCTACTCCTGAACCTAACGTTCTCAGAAGGGAGGTAGCCGTTTATGTAGATGTTTATTCCCTCCCTGACTGTGTGGACGTTGCTAACTATACCATATACATCGGGTTCTCCATAGAGAATGAATATATCGTCGCTCATGTAGTCGAGCACTGCGAGGTCGTGCTCAGCAGCTACAATCATCTTCTCATCGTCGGCTAATCCCCGGATAATTCTAGCTGCTCTAGTCCTCTGATATATATCTAGGAAGCTACTGGGCTCGTCAAATAGGTATATTTTTGCATCCCTGATTATGGCTGTGGCGATGGCCACCCTCTGAAGCTCTCCTCCACTCAGGATATTCAGGTCCCTGTCAAGTAGATGACCAATCTCCAGATCATCCACGATCTCATCAAGCATATCCCTCTCGTCGAGCTTCTTTAATACCTCTCCAACTGTTCCACTCACTACCTTCGGAATCTTATCAACATACTGTGGCTTGTGCACAGCCTTTACGTTTCCTTTGTAGACTTCTGAGAGGTAGTCGTAAAGGGGCTTTCCCTCAAACTTTTCTAGAATTTCCTCTTTTGATGGAGGGTTGGCGAACTTTCCGAGGTTTGGCATCATCTCTCCCGCTAGGATCTTCAACAGGGTCGATTTTCCTATCCCGTTCCTCCCTAATAGACCTACAACGGATCCTTCCCTCGGTGTGGGGAGTCTATATAATGTGAAGGCATTTGGGCCGAAGCGGTGAGTGTGCTCTGACTCAAGTTCATCCGGTAAATTTACTATGCTGAGGGCGTCGAATGGGCATTTTTTGATGCATATACCGCAGCCGCTACAGATGAACTCGGACACGTATGCTTTTCCGTCTTCCCCGATCTTGATGGCCTCTTTTCTTGTCCTGACCATGGGGCAGAATCTGACGCACTCCTGAGTGCACTTTTCGATCTTGCATCGTTCCTTGTCAACTACAGCTACCCTCAAGCTCTCACCTGTCGCCAATTAACCTAAGCCGTATTATATAAGCAAATATGCAACTGTCTGGAGAAAAATTTGGTTCACTTTATTTTTGATG
>WJIV01000068.1 GCA_014730055.1 Candidatus Bathyarchaeota archaeon | reverse complement strand
TGTATTTTCATTGTATCCAGCTAGGTAAAAATTATGCTGTTTTTGAGCAGACTCATAAATATTATTTTCCAATATTTCTAAGTAGATATATTATGAAGATTGTAGGAACTGTAAGAATTATGCTTATGGGGAATATCACTCCTGTTCCGATTCTCTCTATGAGTATGCTTGTGCCTGTAATACTTATGCTTCCGAAGAGGCTTACCATAACAAAGTTGAAACTGAATCCTAAGCTCCTATTTTCTGCTGGGCAGTTCGCTGCCAGCATTCCGTTCATGAGCGGCATAAAGCTTGCCTGAAACATTCTGCTGAGACCGTAGACTATGACGACCACGTATAGAGTTGAGAGACTTGGGAATATTATCATCAATAAACCAGTTACGCCTAAAACCAGCATGCTTGTCCTGTACTTTCCAAATCTATCACCGCTCAGACCTCCGGCGAAGCTTCCTACAAGCCCTGTAAGAGGGCCTATACCTGTTATTATGCTGGTAAGACTGTAACTCATTCCCAGGTCTGTTGTGAAATATGCAGGGACATATGTTACTAGCATATTGAAGATCCCCTCAACTAGGGTACTCATGGCAACCACAAGTATGAATTCCGTTGTCATTATGCTTCTTAGGTTTCCAAAAATGCTTATCTCTCTGGCAGTCTCTGTACCTCGTAGAATTTTCCTAGTGTAATTCCACGATAGAACTCCCATTACCGCCGTCAGAACCGCCCATATCCAGAAGCTGTATCTCCAACCCTGCCTCTCAAGCATATAACCAAGTAGTAGTGGTCCTGCGGCAAAGCCTAGGCTCGATCCCACATTATGGAGACCCATTGCTAGAGTCAGCCTTTCCGAGTCGAACTCGCTCGCCATCCTGAGGCTCGGTGGATGATAGAGAGTTGACCCGATACCGATTAATGTGAATCCCAGTAGGAGCAATGGAAAACTATTAGATAATGGGATAACCACGGCTCCCATTGTTGTTACTATGAAACTTCCTGTAAGTATTAACGCTGGGTGTTTGTCAGACACTAGACCTGTGGGAATATAGATAAACATGGTGACAAGGCGGGGTATCGAGGCGAGAAGGCTTAGCTGGACTAGGCTTATTCCCAGTTCCTCTTGTAAGGGTATAAGAAGAACTGGTAAAAGCATCGTGTAGACGTGTATTATGAAGTGTGTTGATGTTAGGTATCCCAAATATGTATAGCCTTTGTTGCTCAATGAACTTCCGCCTTAGGATTTTCATCAAAATGAATACCTGAATTTAAGAATACCCATCATAAAAAAGGGGATTAGATCTCGTCAAAGGGCCATATAGGACGAGGTATATTCTCGTATTTGAACCACTCTAGGTTTGGGCTTGTCAACCCAGGAGCATCGACCTCTATTACCTCCTTACTAAAGGGCTCATAGGCCGCCCTGAAGTGCCCCCTGCTCTTTAGTACAATTATCTTCTTATCTGTTGGTTCTATTCCATTTCTTCTAAATATCTCGGGGTCATTGGGGGCGTGGCTCTTCTCGGTGAGTATGACCTCTATTCCGTCCAAGTCAATTACTGCTGTCCTCCCAACATCTGCTGGAACACCTACAGCCATTGCCTTGTGGATGAATCTTCCGTCTGTGAGGGTTCTGACGATACCTTCCACGTATAGGGGTTCACCGTGGTACTCATCGGTCTTGGCTCCGATCTTCATCTTAAACTGGTTCCTCACACCGATTCGGATGGCCTCCTCAACTGCTCCTGGATCTTTAATGCAGGCAACTCCGACATTATCCGCTTTCTCTTCTATGAGCTTTCTCAGAATCTCCGTCCCATCTCCAGGGGCCCCACCACCAGGATTATCAGCCACATCCGCCAGAATAATTGGGCCTTGCTCCGCTTCTATCGCTCTTCTGACCGCCTCTCTGATAGGTGTGAGAGGTTTGAGAAACTCCTCTCTTAGGCTCCACATGGCATCACCCATATCACTCGCGACAGAGTTTGCAAGATCAATATCTCCATCGGTTACAACAACTACTGCCGATCCTGCTCTCTCTATGTCAGCATATGGGAAAGCGGGGAATAGGCAGACATTGAGAACGTCATTTTTATCCTCATACCTCCTAGCAACCTCTAAAAGCTCAACCATAGGCCCCTCAGTAGTCCTCTGATTTATTGTAGGAGGAATCATGGGGAGTTTTTTATGGGTCACAACAGGGTTTAACTCGCCCCTTAAGGTTTTAACAAGTGTTTCTGCTGCTTCTTTTCCTCTCTCATACATATCAATATGTGGATTTGTGTCATATCCAAAGATCGCGTCACAGTTCTCAACCATCATGAATGAGATCAATCCATGAAGATCAAGGGTGACTATCACTGGCTTATCTTCGTCAATGGTACTTTTCAGTTTCTTTAGCAGGAACCCTTCAGCCTCTGACTCATTCTCTGCAACCATGGCCCCATGAAGGGCCAAGAGAACCCCGTCAACATTCGCTTCCTTCGTCTTATCTACAATCTCATTCACTATATGCATGTAATCGTCTTGGTTTAATGGTCCGGCGGGAGTTGCCCCCGCACCCATAGTTGGGATAATCTCAATTTTTTCCGCTTCGAGAACGTCGATGAATCCACCTATCCCGCTTCTGGTGCCCTTTAAGTGTTTTATCAGCTCATTCCCGTATAGGGGATTGAAATCAGAAAGTCTCGTTTTTACGGTGCTGAAGGTGTTGGTCTCATGCATCATCATACCTATTGCTACTTTCATTTTATCTACCTCTAGAGGAGTGCGTTGAATAGGAATTTGAAGGTGGCGTGAGTCTGTGCCCTGAACTGGGTCCAGAAGCCATACATTACTACCCTGCCTTTCTTCATTTTTGCCTCTATCGCCGCAGCCTTTCGGCTAAGATGTTGCTCACCTATTAGCCAGCCACTCTCGAGTATGTTCTCATCGTGGTATCTAGCAATCACATGGTAATCCTCGTTGTCCTCAACGGGCTTAATCTCTAGTGCCGGGCTCCTCCAGTGCAGAAGCCTGGTCTCGTCGGCAATTCCGTATGCTAGAGGATGACTTAGATCTATTTCCGCTCTTAGGGTCGATCCTGGGCAGAAAAACTCCTCCTTGCCCTTGTTCTCAAGGACGTTATTTACGGGAATATCAAGGGATTTTATCGCAAATTCGACAGCTTCATTGAGCAGTATCAGTGTACCACCATTCTCAACGAATTCTCGGATTTTCTCCACGCCTTCCTCCCCTAAACCACTACGGTAATCCGGGGGGTATTTCGGAAGTGTGTATCTTCCTTTATACCTCTCTTCGAAGTATTCCTCCAGT
>WJIV01000067.1 GCA_014730055.1 Candidatus Bathyarchaeota archaeon | reverse complement strand
GGATTCTATTGTTCCAGAAAATGCATATATCCAATGCTTAACTCCATGGAGTTTCAGAAGGCCCTGGAGGTCCATAAAGTATGCTTTCCTGTCCGCCGTCTGATATGCTGGCACATATACTTTTTGTATTTTTACGACTAATTTCGGGAATACGCTCTTTAAGGTACCTCCTCCGTATTTTCTGTATTTCTCGTACTCCTCTCTTAACATTCGCACGTACTTTTCCTTTCTCTCTCTTAGGAAGACCTGATACGAGTACTTCTTTTTAGTTGTCTCGTAGTATCTCGCAGTCTCGGGGTACGAGGACTTTACCGGGAACTTGGGATTGTCAAATTCCTTGAAGCTCAAAGATTCCATGAGGATTCCACGTTCTCATAGAACTAGATTAGAGCATCTATATTGGGTTTATGAAGTAAAGGTTGGCTTAATGAGATCTTTAAGGATTTATGATATGAGTATAAGGGATTCTTTCTCCGTATTCAAGTAATTGATTAAGAAATGGAGCTTAAGGATGTTATTAGAAACTGGGGGAAATTTACCAGATCTGATTTCAACTGATAGGAGTTTTTCTAATTTATCCGGGCTTTATCTTAAAGGTACCTATGAATATTCCTCCAGATGTCTCCTTGGATTGGATACGACTTGATTTTAACAAGTTCATTCCAACTTCAAAAAAGAATGCAATTAATTTTATTTATCCTTTTTTAATTCGAACACATGGATACACTCTTTATCTCCTCTGCACCTTGCCGAGGGGATACGGAGTTCATAATCACATCTTACGATTGAGGCTAATCCCTCGAGACAGGGCCAAGCGAGGTGCTCATCGATCCATCTCCAAGAAAAGTTATGGGTTAAGGCAGCCCTCATGATAGCGCAGAACCCGCTATTACTTATAATAACCCTACCGTCCTCGACTATCGTGTTATGTTCACCATAAATCTGTCTCATGGCGCATTCAATTATCTCCGAGAGGTCTTTCAATCCCTGGCCCTCAATGTCTTCCTCTTCCATTATAGCTAAGCCCATTCTTTGACCTATCCTGTATGCTTCTCTTTTAGCTTCAGCTGGGTCATCTCTATATACATTGTAGAACTCGTGAGGAGATTGTAGGCTCATTAGGCAATCATGTAAAGGTACCCTTTCAGGATTTTAGTTTTTCCGAAAAGTTATCAGCTTCTAGACTTTTGAGAAAACTAAAATCACCCCGATAACGTTTTTATATGAATATCTTTGATACGTGAATTTACTAATCCCTTCGAGCTTGGGGGACGATGGTTTAAGGGGAATATTCATGCTCACTCAACATTCTCAGATGGGAGCAGGTCCCCTGAGGAACTGGTTAATATCTACAAGGATGCCGGATACGACTTTCTGTCAATAACGGATCACAGTATGGTAACCGATATTAAAAGTATCCATGAGCCTGACTTCCTAGTTTTACCTGGAGAGGAAATATGTATAGGCAAGTCTCAGGCAGGAACATTCTACCACATTGTCGCACTAGGTGTGGACAAAACACTTCCCTTCGATGACTTTGATGAGAAATTTGACCCCCAGGAAGTAATTAACTATATTAACGACGAGGGTGGAATATCGATCTTAGCTCATCCGTACTGGTCGGGCCTCAATCACAATGACATGATGAAGATCGACAGGTACCACGGCGTCGAGATCTACAACACCAGTTGTGACTACGAGCGTGATACCGGGTTATCCTCTGCGCATATAGATGGATTGATCGTCGCTGGTAGGCGCCCACAAATATATGCCGTGGATGATCACCATGGATCCAACAGAAAAGGGGTTCCACTTGATGCCTGTGGTGCCTGGATTAACGTAAAAGCAGGAGCGCTAACAAGGGAAGATATCGTGGATAGTATCAGGAATGGGTTTTTCTACTCCAGTAATGGTCCAGAACTGAAGAACATAGCCGTGGATGTTGAAGGTGTGATCCATGTTGAGTGCTCGCCAGTAAAGACTATTTCTTTCGTATCTACGCCTTCACTAGGAATGAGGTTCTATGCGGAAGCCTCTCCTCTAACCTACGCTTCCTACCCTGGAAGAGTTGGTGAGACCTATGTCAGGATAAAAATCAGTGATTATGAGGGTAAGATCGCATGGTCTAACCCAATATACAGTAAAAAAATGATTTAAATGAAACCTTTCTAGCCTTTGATGGTTCCCTTTGTTTTATATTTATATCATCTTTATATTATGCCAGTCTGGGTGAGAACAGACGGGTTTTATAATCCATTATAGAGGTGCACGTTCTTATTTCTGTGTGAACAGGTCTTTTTACCCTCTTTAACAGTTTTTCCCGTCTCTGAGTGTAATACACCTTGTTGGGACCAATATGAACGCTGTAAAAATATCAGGAGAAACCGAAGGTGTGACTACTCTTTGCATAAATCGAAAGAGTATGGCAATATATTACTCAATATAGTTAACATCACAGGAACAGCAATTGTATTTGTATTGGGGGTTCTTGGCATCCTGTTCGAATACTTATAAATTAGTTACTCTTGGGAATCTATTCCTATGTTTCAGTTGATTTAAATCTCTAATTAACCCAATCATAACTGGTTGAACTGGTTTGGGGTTCTTGTGTCCAGAGTGCAAAAATAAGGAACTTGAAATTACTTCTAGCATTGAAATCCCTCCCGACACTCGCTCTGATGAGATAACCCTCCAAGTCCTCAGATGTACAAGATGCGGATTCAAATCCTTGGGATTATATGAGGAATCTAGAAGAGGCAACCTTAGAGAAGAGTACGTTAACCATAAAGGTATCTACATTCCAGAGGCTGAGCTGAAAGATATAGAACTTATGATAAAGAAATGCCCTGATCCTAGAAACTCTAAATGCATATGTGATTCTCATAGATATTTCTCCGTTAAGGCAAAAGGAAGATGGAAGTGCATTGAAAGACTAATTTATTATAATACCTTCGTACTAGAATTTTGAAAGGCGGATTTCTTATCTTATTCCATTATTTCGGGACATAATTGAAAATAGGTTAAATATGTAAAAAAGATTCACGAGTCCTTAAAGCGAGTTCTAGGTTCTTCGCGTTCTTGACCCTTCTCGGGGGGAGACCCAGGTCCTTCACTCTGCTCTTTGCTGTGATCATTATAGTTCTCATCTGCTGAGACGTCTACAACTCCGTTTATCATACTGACGCCGAGCATGATCAGTATAACAAAAACTACTGCTTTCTTATTCATGTACTGTAACCCTTATCAAAAGTTTATAAACGATTTCAATGTTGAACGCCTCATTTATCTCACATTTAAAGACGGGATCAGACGAGAATACCTGACTTTATAGATAAACAAAGACTTGAGGAAAGAGATAAGATAACCTATTTTGATCTAAAAAAGATAATGATTCTAAACAAGTCGAGAGGCTAGGATACCAGGCTAAGTGATCTTCAGCTCCGAGTATTGTTCAGTATATGAATTTATGCGATTATGAGAATCTGAAAATATCGAGTACTCAAGGAAGACACCTATTGGGACTATTAACCTAGATAGCTTTGAGCTTGTAATTGCATAATTAGCTGTTAAGACTCCCCACACTGAAGCTGTTTAAAACGTTGCACTTATACTGAGTTCATCAACTTGTTGGGAGTAAACCTATTTAAGGCGCCGTCTCGTGGAAAATCTTGGTAAAAATTGACCGAATGTTGTGACCTGAAATCTGGACAAACTCTGTACTGTGAGGTATGTGGACTTGAATTACAAGTTATGACCGAATGCACGTGCAGCAACGAGGATACAGGTGTATGCTCTGACTGTACTTTTATCTGTTGCAGTCAACCAATGAAACTAAAGTAATACCTATTTTTTATTTTTGTTTGCTATTGCTCTATTATATCTAATATCAGGTTTCTTGTCATAGATTTATCAAGCTTAATTGTTCAGAGACCGCAATTCATTTTACTGATTTAATAAAGCCAGTTATTAGTAGTTATTTGCTCGGAAGATAATTACTTACTTTAAGGATAAAAACAAATATTTACATACTGGCCTTCAATTCATAGAATATATAAGGAGTTCAGTGAGTGATGGATGACAACCCGGAAAAAAATACCCAGCGAGGTACTGAATCAAACAAGAAACAGGTTTAACAGATTCTTCAAGGCAGAAGCCTCTAGTAGCATAATCCTTCTAATAACGACGATAACAGCATTAATTTGGGCAAATACCTATACTCAGAGCTACTTCGGCATATGGAACACTATAATTAATATTAGCGTAGGCAAATTCGGTCTATCTAAGCCCCTTACCCACTGGGTCAATGATGGCTTAATGGCCTTTTTCTTCTTAGTAATCGGCCTCGAGATTAAGAGGGAGTTTATGGTCGGGGAGCTCAGTAAAAGAAACGAGGCAGTCTTACCCTTCTCCGCGGCCATAGGTGGCATGTTAGTCCCTGCTGTGTTTTACCTTATTCTCAACCAAGGAACCATTGCTGCCAAAGGTTGGGGTGTGCCCATGGCCACGGATATCGCCTTCTCACTGGGTATTCTATCATTGTTGGGGGCTAAGATTCCTCTTTGCCTTAAAGTCTTCTTAACTGCTACTGCCATCGTTGATGACTTGGGTGCTATACTGATAATTGCCATCTTTTATACTGATCAGCTTAAACTTGTACCCCTCCTGGTTGCGGGCCTGATAGTTTTAGCGTTGATACTGTCAAACAGGAGAGGCTTATCCAGACCCTCGGTATACATGGTTCTGGGTGTTGCGCTGTGGCTCGCTGTGTTAAAATCAGGTCTTCATGCTACTATTGCGGGTGTCCTTCTGGCCGCCACTGTTCCAGCTAGAACTAGGCTTGATCCCCAGGTTTTCATCACAGAGTCATTGACCATATTGGAATCGTTTCAGCAATCCGCACCACCGGATGACAGTAAATTCCTTAATAAAGTGTGCTTAAACGCCATATCCAATCTTGAGGAAAACTGTGCAAGAGTTGAGCCTTTGATCCAGCGATGGGAAAGGGAGTTACATGAGGTTGTGGCTTACGCGATTGTGCCTGTATTTGCTCTGGTCAACGCTGGGGTGCATATAGGTGACGCAGGGATCCAAGCATTAACCAGCAGGGTTAGTCTGGGAATAATACTGGGCTTAGCTCTGGGCAAGCCGGTTGGCATCTTCCTTTTCTCATGGCTTGCTGTTAAACTAAAAATCGCTAGACTTCCGGCGAACATGACTTTCAGGCATCTACTAGGTGCGGGATGTCTCGCCGGTATCGGCTTTACAATGTCGATATTTGTTTCAGGTCTCGCATTTGTTGACCCTAATTATATTACCTACTCGAAAGTAGGTATCATCATTGGCTCCATAATCTCAGGGATAGCCGGGATAAGTATCTTGAGAACCGCGGAGGTTAAACAGAATCAGGCTAATCTTGTTCAGATTAAGGAGACATGCTAGTGCACGAAATCAGGGATGAGAAATTAACCTCTTAAAAGTTTAGACGAGTTATGGGTACTCAAAATGACATACTATAACTTATGTCTTTTAATAATGATCAATATGTAGTATGTTGCTGCTAGTCTTCGTGTTCATGTTTATCTTATTTTTGTTGATACCGTGGGATATGGAGAAAAAAGTTGAGGAAGAGGACGTGTTCCTCGAAGAGGTGCTATTATTCCTCGATGAGGAAGAAGAACACTAGAAATAAATTCTTATTGAGAGCATTGGTCCTGTGAACCGTACCTTCATCTATGCAAGTAACACACTATAATTCTTTCAAAGTAATTTACTTTTGAAAAATACAACCTTTTACAATTTCTGCTAAAAGCAAAGTGTTCTATTTACTATGCTAACAAAATGGTGTGACTTAATTTTTTCCATCAACCCCAACTATGTTACCATAGAATGGAACATCTCAACTGAAGATATGTGCTATTATATCTCTATTTGATCAGGAGAGACAGGCTTTAACCTCAAGAAAATTAATCCCATGAAATTCAATTTTCCTAAGAAATTAGTTAAAGTTTTTAAAAGTTATAACGAGTTTGTAACCCCGTTTTGTAAGGTTTTTAGCTTATCTATAACTAATGATTAGCGTTGTCTCCAAACCATCAATGATTATATTAAAAGTTTCCACTAAGCATTAAAATGTCTCTTTCGATTAGTAAGCATGCACGGTTGTGTTTTAGACAGTCGGGGTAATTACCTTTTTTCCACTCTTCCTTGCACTTATAACCGCTTCCGTCAAAGGGGTCATCATACTTTGGTATCCCAAGCTGTCCTCTTATACTCCACTTACTCCCTCTTAGATTCCGCCCTCTAACATCAATCAAAGGCTCGGGAACAATTGAGCAGGTATTTATGAACACTCCTCTCTCGAAATGACAGTTCAATGCGTAAAAGGGAGGATCCAGGGAGGGGGTTACATCATTAATGATGTCAACTAGAACAGGTAGTTCATTCTTACCCTCGGCACAGTACTGTACTAATCCATGACCGGATAAGTAACCGAAGATAGTAGCTCTGTTTAACGCGTAACGCCGGGGATCACTTGAAAAATAGGAGTCATCGAAACCCCCTACTGACTCTAAATCAATTATAGTACCAGTAAAACTCGTCTCTGCTATTTCTTTCCTAAATATAACCATAATAATACCCCGCTTTTCAAACTGTATTCTTGCCTGTAGTTATGCCCTCCCTCTTATCTGCATCGAATATAAAGAGAGTCACCGCTTAACAGCCAATAATTACTCCTTTTAAAGATATTTCCGAAAATTTTAGACGGGTGAGATTGGTAAAAGTATACTTAGAACTTAAAAATAGAGAAAAACTAGAATGCAAAAATATTTTCTCAGAACGATTTCAAGTTTTCCTGCAATATCTTGGGAGCATACAACCGCATTATTATATTGTCATCGTTCTCTTAATCAAACTTAAAGTACCCTTTGAATGCATTTATGATATTCAAATTAGATCTTTACGGTAAATAACCAAAAAATTCCATTATTGAAAACATTGAATAGTTCCCGCTAAGCCTCCGATTCTTGCTCAAGCATAGTGTGGCTCGTAAGATACTACCTCTCTTGAAGATCCTAGTCTTCTACCTCTGATCTTCATTCAAATAAGAATTCCTAATATACTCTTAGAGAGTTCTTCAGCGATATGTTCTCTGTTCTCCATTGTGACCTCAATTATCTCTACGTCTTCACGACCTCGAATATCTAGGATAAATGGACTCTTGGACCTGTAATGAATCGTACCTAAAACCGGCTTGCCACATTGCATCGATTCGAGAACCGCCTCCTTGAAGGACTCCGAATAAAGTTCCATGGGTCCGATCTCATCGACTACTATGACATCGGATATATTGATAGCATCCACCAGTGACTTTACGCCCACCGAATTAAGACCCTTCAAGTCGACCTTGTATTTACCAACTTTAGGGCCTTCAGGTTGATCCACATGGGCTAACAGACCTGTTTCCCCAGTAGCTATATCCCGGACCACGAAGCCTACTCTTGATCTATTCTCCCGTTGCTCATTGCTGATCATACCCCCAACCTGGTATCCCGCTTCCTGTAAAATTCTTATAACCTCAAGGATAATGGAAGTCTTTCCAATCCCGGGTCTTCCTGTAAGAAAATAAAAGTGTTTCACAATTTAACCCGTTATTATATTATGAATAAACGTATGTATCCTTGGATAATTAATATGTTCTCAAAATCTTATGTTGTTGACCACCTTTCAGTATAAAACTCAATATTATCAATCCGAATATCTCGAGATATACCAGCTAAAAGTGATCCTAGATAACTGGATTTTTCACCGAAAATTGTTATTAAGATTAGATTAACAACTTGATTTCCATCTATAGTTAAAGAAGAAATAAGATATTAGTCTTGGATAAATCCTGGGAAGAAGAAATCCAGGGCGTCTGGGATGGCCTTCAGTGGCAGATTTGAGTGATCCGCATCTTCGTATCTCTTGTACTCCCATACGAAATCAGCGTCAGAGTATTCCTCAAAGACCTCTTTCATCCTTACTATACGGTCCTCGATTCCTGGGCTGCTGATGGGCTCGTGTGCTAGATAGAAGTGCTTGGTCTTCTCATATTCTGCCTGCAGTTGCCTCTCTATATTCTGTATCAATCTGTTATCTGCTTCAGAGAACCAAGGGCTACAGGCCAGATAAGCTCTGAATAATCTTTGCCTAGACGCAAGGGCGTGTGATACGAGTAGTCCCCCGTAAGAGTGACCTATTAACACTCTATAGTCCCCGGTTGGGTACTTTTCCTCTACTATCGGGAACAACTCGTCTGACATGAACTTGAGGAAGTTTTCGGCCCCACCTCCACCGTATTCTCCATTGTATGCTTCCCTCTCCGTGGGTGTAAAGTCCCTGAGCCTATCTGTGCTGGCTATTCCCACTACAATTGCATGGGGCATGCGGTCCCTATCCGAGTAATGCTGAACGAAGCTGGCGCAGACATTATGGAGGTTATGCCCATCGAGAAGGTAGATCACGGGGTAAGTCAAACTGGATTCCTGATGGTTGGGTGGCAGGTAAACAAATATCTCCCTGGTCTCATCCAGGATCTCTGATTCCACATTAAATGCATCATTGATCACAGGTCTCATTTTTACTCATCCTATTATTATGATGGCTTGCTATTTAGCGGCTACGGAAGCGAACGGATATTATTATACTATTAGATTTCTCTAACACCTTATCCCTGCAAATAGGTAAATCTATATAGATTATTGTGAGACTTGAGGGGAATATCGCTGGTGGTATTACGGCGCTCGTTAACCTATACAAGAATATCAGGGATTTCCTAGGAAGGCAGAGTAACAATTACCGTATGATGGTAGCAAGGACGGCTGGCGCCCACTTTCTATTTAACCTTACGGGTCAGTACACTAGCATCTACACCAAGGCCCTTGGAGCGGACAACTTCCTAATCGGGCTCATTAGCAGCTTCAGCGCCTTCATAAGTATGCTGGTCAGTATGCCAGTAGGGTATATTACCGACAAATATAACCTCAGGAAGGTCCTCGGCGCGGGGATGCTCCTCAACATTATCATGATCGGGTTATACGCCGCTGCTAAGGACTGGAGGTGGATATTCCTGGCCATGGCGATAAACCCCCTGTCAATGGCTTTAATGTTCAGGAGTCAACAGGTCATCGTCACCAACGAGCTGAAGAACCGAGACCGCTCAACAGGCATGGGCCTCCGCCTACAGATGGCCTACCTCCTCGGACTTGTGAGCCCTGTCATCGGTGCCACCATAGTAAACCTAATGGGAGGTCTGAATACCTCCGGGATAAGGCCCCTGTACATAATAAGGTTCGCAGGCCTTCTAATAATATACACCTACATCTACAGACGAGTTGAAAATGTCCCCCCACCACCAAGAGAGCACGCCAGCATAGGATTCCTTCAAGACTTCAAAGAGGTCTTGGACCAGGGAGGAAGAAAGTTAAAGACCATGATAGTAGTGGGAGCCCTTGGGGCATTCGTATGGTCGACCCTGGAGGGATTCGCCTTCCTGTATGCTGAGGAGGTGAAGGGTGCGGACGCCTACACCCTCGGTCTCATGCCCACCTGCGAGACCATAGCCTTCCTACTATTCTCGACCACAATGAACAGGCTGGCAGATAACAGGGGGAGAAAGTATGCCTTCCTAATCGTAAGACCCGGTTTGTGGTTGAGCTTCATAATCGCTATTCTAGCACCGTCCCCAAGGTGGCTCTTGGTTGCCTGGTTCATCAGAGGGATAGCCCTCAGCACTACTGCATACGAGACACTCTATCTGGAGTTGGTACCTGCAGAGCAGAGAGGAAGATGGATGGGTCTCAGCAACACCTTCACTGCCATGGTAAGAATAGGCGCACCCTTAGTCGGGGGAGTACTTTATGATAGCAGCATGCCCTGGCTAATCTTCGCTATCCCACTGGCAGTAGATATGCTCCTGAGGACCCCGATATTATACATTTGGGTTCCAGAGACCCTGATACGAGAATAACTTCGGATATCTAATATATTATGTGCTATGTGAGTTTTTTGAAAAATTTTTATAAAAGTTTCAGTTTTGCTCTATGAAAGGATTTCTTAGAAAATGATTAACTTTTTCAGGCTCTTTTTACAGTTCGTTTTGTGTCAGAATCCTGTAAGCCATTCCTCACTACCCTAGATATTGCACCATGATAAATATCTGATAGTATTTTTCTAGTAACAATTTTGGTCATATTATTGAGGTATAGATGCGAGAAAAAATGATGAAGAATATGCGTTTTTTCTTTTTACCGAAATGAATTTAATTTTCTCTAATCAGTTAGTTAATTAGAATGTGGTGGCTGTTTCTCATCCCGGTCCTGGTTCTTCTAGGATTAACTTTCATCATGGCGTCTGTCTTCATGGGAGTCGCCATTTCGGTCAAGATAGCGCTCTTCATCCTGCTACTCCCGGTAAAGATCCTACTGTTTATACTTAGAGTAATCTTTTAGACCTTGGTCTACTCGTCAGGGTTTATATACTAATACCGTGTTCGTTCAGGGATCGACGGTAGCTATAATGTTGGAAAGCTTAGGGTTGCTGGTGGCCTTCATAACCATTTTTGTTCTCAGGGCAAAGAAGATTGACTTCTCCGTGGCCATCACCGTGGCGGCAATAATAATCGGCCTGACCTCGGGAAACCAGGTATCCATAGTATTCTCGGTGCTCTACACGACAGTCTCCTCCCCGTCAACATGGGTCTTGGTGGTGGCCGTGGTTATGATAACTGTCCTAGGATATGCCCTGAAGGAGACAGGGCTCATGATCCGTTTCATCGAAGGCCTTAGTAACGTTCTTCCAGGAAACATACTCCTCGCCCTGATACCCGCGATATTCGGTTTCCTCAGCATGCCTGGAGGGGCCCTAATGTCCGCCCCTTTCATAGAACCTGAGGCAAATAAACTTGGACTTGAGCCTGAATATAAGACTTATTTCAATGTCTGGTTCAGGCACCTCCTCTACTGGGTCAACCCAGTCACGTCCTCGACAATAATGGCAACCACCCTGGCCGGATTTACTATAAACTACTGGCTGCGAGTTCAATGGCCCCTGTTCTTCGCTATGGTAGGGATAGGGCTATTCTTCAGCAGAGACTTCATATCCACTCCGAAGAGGAAATCTGACGGTGGGAACTTTACCTTGGATGATTTTCTAGGTGCCATCCCCTTGATGATAACAGTGGGGCTGGTCCTCTATGGCCTGGAGGTGTATTTAGGTCTTGGTGCTGGCATATTGATCGCTTTCCTTTTGGGGAGAGTGGCTCCTCGGAGAGCCTTTAAGATGATCTGGAATGGGATACAATGGAATACCGCCATGGCAGTGCTAGCGACACTATATCTGAGGGATATGGTGATAAGCTCAGGTTCCGTTGATGTCCTTTTCGATGCAATTCTCGGTGCCGGGATTCCCCGCATCGCCATTGCTGTTTTCATACCGCTGCTCATAGGAGCTATATCTGGGTCCCCTGCTATGGGTGTAGGAATAAGCTTCCCATTGCTGCTACCGCTTTTCAATGACCCGAACATTCATGTTGTCAGTATTATCTTCGTTGGTATAACCTGCACATACATCACATCCCCTCTGCACCTTTGCCTTGTATTGAGCAATAGTTACTACAGGTCCGACCTCAATAAGGTGATAAGGTACCTTGCCCCCAGCGCCGTAGCACTGTACCTCTCGGGGATAGCTTACCACTGGATTTTAAACAGCCTTTAACAATAACTTCAATAATCTCGGAAAAATAAGAAGGATCGAGCCCCTATGGGAGTCCTGCTGACGCCGATTATCCACAAGAAGGAGTTGAGCCTGGATGACATAAGGGGTAAGAGCTTCGCCGTGGATGCCTTCAATATCATATATCAGTTTCTATCACTCATAAGGACCAGAGACGGCACACCTCTGAAAGATAGTGGAGGAAACATCACCAGCCACCTAGTGGGATTAGCCTACCGAACTACCCGCCTAATCTCCAAATACAACATCAGGCTTGTCTTCGTCTTCGACGGCAGGCCTCCAGAGTTGAAGCGGAACGAGATAACTAAACGAAGGAAAGCCCGAAAGAAGGCCCGATTAGAGTACGAGGAAGCACTTGCTCGGGGTGATATGTCTGATGCAATCAGCAAGGCGGTCATGACTAGTAGGCTTGATGAGCAGGCTCTAGAGGACGCTAGGCGCCTCCTAGAACTCCTGGGGATACCCTGGATAGAGGCGCCAAGCGAGGGAGAAGCGCAGGCTGCCCTACTATGTAAGAGAGGTGAGGTCTGGGCTTCGAACAGC
This sequence comes from Candidatus Bathyarchaeota archaeon, assembly GCA_014730055.1. Next base: position 60,197 of record WJIV01000067.1, on the reverse strand, counting down.
AGAGACTACGATTCTCTCCTATTTGGCACACCCAGGCTGCTGAGGTATCTTACGATTAGCGGAGAGGAGTGGCTCCCAAGCAAGGGTAGGGCTAGGAAGCTAATACCAGAGTTGATTGAGTTGGAGAGCTTCCTTGAAGAACTGGGTATAAGCCGGGAACAGTTAATTGACCTCTCCATACTGGTAGGCACAGACTTTAACGAGGGCATCAAGGGAATAGGACCTAAGACCGCACTGAAGCTTATAAGAGAGCACGGTACACTCGAGGAGCTTCCTGAGGAACTATTTGAAAAACAACCAGATAACTATGAGGAGATCAGAAATTTCTACATAAATCCTCCTGTTAACATGGACTACGAGATTAGATACGGTGATCCTGATAAGCCGGGATTGATAGAGTTTCTTGTCAACGAAAGGGAATTTAGCCTAACAAGAGTAGAGCGCATCATAGATCGATTGATACAGGCTAATAAGCAAAAGTCTCTGACTGAATACTTCGGAGGCAAACAATAGTGTCGGATACAGCCTTCGGCGAGTTAGCTGAACTATGCTGCAAGTTAGAGAATACTAGTAAGCGAAACGAGAAGATCAAATTGATCTCCGGGTTCCTGAAAAATCTGCACCCGAGTGAGGTATATCCCGCAGTACTCCTTATTGTAGGGTCGATATTCCCGGAGTTTGATGATAGAACCCTAGATGTCGGGTGGAGGACACTTCACAAGGTATCAAAAAATGGCGGACAGACCTCTCTTTTCGGAGGAGAGCCCTCAGTAATCTACGTGCATAAGGTACTTTACAGCATAGCTGAACAGTCGGGCACGGGATCGAAGAAGAATAAGGAGCAGTTGCTCGAGGGCCTCTTCAACTCACTTGATAGAAAATCAAGGGAGATACTGGTTCGAGTAATCTACGGAGAAATGAGAATTGGCGTGAATGAGGGTATCATGCTGGAGGGTATAGCAGAGGCCAGCCAAGTTCCCTCCAACGTGGTCAGAAGGGCTTTGATGGTTACAGGAGATCTGGGAAAAGTCGCAGAGATCGCGCTGAAAGAGGGGGAGGAAGGTTTACGCAACCTGAAAGCCACTTACTTTATCCCGATAAAACCCATGCTCGCGAACATGGCAGAGGACGCTGAGGAGATAATTGAGGAACACGAGGGCTTATCAGCTTTTGAATTCAAGTACGACGGAGCACGTATCCAAGTGCATAGGAGAGATGGAGAAGTAAGGATATTCAGTCGCAGGCTCTCCGATGTGACCTTAAGCCTACCGGACATCATTGATATAGTAGAAGCTTTCGTCCCAGGAAAGGATTTCATCCTTGAGGGAGAGGTGGTCGCTGTCGGTGAGACTGAGCAGCCCCTGCCCTTTCAAGACCTCATGAGAAGGTTCACAAGAGTCAAGAATGTGCACGAGATGGCACAAAAGATCCCCCTCCACCTCCATCTATTCGACCTGCTTTACATGGGCGATGAGCTGTTAATAGATAAACCCTATGAGGAAAGGTGGCAGTTGCTTGAGGCGAATATCCATGAAAAGTACCTTTCGAGGCGAATCGTGACAGGTTCGTCCGAGGAAGCTAAGGTATTCCTCCGAGAGGCAATTTTAGGAGGGCATGAGGGCTTGATTGCGAAGAGGCTAGACAGTTTGTACACCCCTGGAAGCAGGGGTAAAGCCTGGTTTAAGCTAAAACCTGCTGAGAGCTTGGATGTGGTTATAAAGGCTGCTGAGTGGGGTTCTGGGAGGAGAAGGGGATGGCTGAGTAACTATCACCTCTCGGTCAAGCACGGGGACGAGTATCTGGTTATAGGTAAGACCTTCAAGGGGTTAACTGACGAGGAGTTCAAGTGGATGACTGAGAAACTCCTGAGCATAAAGACATCAGAAGAGCGACATGTCGTGAATGTATACCCTGTATTGGTCGTAGAGGTCGAGTTTAACGAGATTCAAAAAAGCCCCCATTACAGATCAGGATACGCTTTGAGGTTTGCCCGGATTAAGAGGATAAGAAAAGACAAGGATCCAGAGGATGCGGACATCCTTGAGACAGTCGAGGAAATGTACAAGAAACAGTTCAAATACAAGGATAAGCTCGAGTTGAGCTAGACAAGACTCTCAATTTTTCGGAGAAACCTACTGATTGCATTCTCACCCGATGAAATCCGCTGCCCTCCCTCCATCTTCTCTAGGTATTTGGGGTCGGATAACCTCCTTTCTAAGAGGTATTGCTGTAGTAGTAGGTATAGAATGAGTAGAATAGCTAGAACCAGAAGCCACCAGCTGACGCTCGTAAAGTAGAAGTTATAGCCATAGGGAAGTATGATACCATCAGGCATCACAAAGGCGAGAGAAGAGACTAGGACCGAGAGTATTAGGATAATGTAGACTAGGTATATCTTGCCCTCAATCTTTGCCCTCTCAGCCTTCATCTCCCCAATAATATCCAGCCGATTCTTCCACTGGTCACCATAGCCGACCTTCTCGACGGCCTCCGGGTCGAGTTCGATTATCCCTTTCATTGTTGATACAAACTCCTGGTTATCATTGAGAAGGTTCTGCTTAGCCTGCTCTTGGTAAATTGTAAACCTATCCTCGAATTCCTGATCAAATGCGAGCCTAAATATCAGGTAATGCCCAGCGGCTATGATGACCGCTATCACAATCAAGATATTTGGCTCACTTAACATGATAATTAGAGAAACTTTTCACCATAAAAATCCATGGAATTATTAAAGTCAAAAAATTAGGGAATATAATGGGGTTAAGCCTTTTTCTTGAGCTGATCCAGTGGAGGCTTGAGGTCCAGCGGTATAGGTGGTTTGTATTCTCTTCCTCTAAGTCTTTCCTGCCACTCGTCCTTGACACTCTGAAGCAGATCAGGCTTCGTTAGTAGTTCTAAAGCGGTAGCCGCGTGTACCTTTGTGCTGAATATCAGGCCCTTGTGTCCTATGCTCATACCGTTCTGGGCGACGTACTGCCAGCTGTGCCCAGGGGTTCCTAGCATGCAGCAGGTCGTGCTGAATTCAATGGTAGGTGTAACCCAGCTGACATCACTGACATCTGTACTGCCGGCTCCTACCATTCCCTCTCTGTAATCATCCAGCACCCTCTCGTCAAAGTGGACGTCCCTTAGCTCCTCCCAGCCTGGACGGTTGGACTTCTGGAGGCTGTTCATCTTCTTATCTATGTCAATGGTCTCAGCCATCTTGTCAGCGAAGGCGAGCTCCTCCTCAGTGTGCGTCGGAGCGCCTATCTCTCGCATCTGCTCCACGACCAGGTCAGCTAGTACCTTATTGGGCAGTTTGTTATAGCAGCCCGTCAGGAACTCTAACTCGCTTGTTGTCCTAGCCATAAGATTAGCGCCCTTGACAATATCCAGGACCCACTGGTATATCTCCTCAACCTGTGACCTCTCAGGTGCCCTCACATAGTACCAAGTTCTCGCATAAGCCGGGACAACATTGGGCTGACCACCAGCCTCCTCGTGGATATAATGGACCCTGGCCTTCTCGATAATGTGTTCCCTCATGAAATTAACGCCGTTACTCATTAGCTCGATGGCATCAAGGGCACTTATACCGTTCTCAGGGTCCCCGGCGCTGTGGGCCGTCCTTCCATGGAAGTGAACCTTGAAGCTATTCATGGCATTGCTGCTCCCGGTACCCGCCGTGTTACTGCTTCCGGGGTGGTGTGCCAGGACAGCGTCCACTCCATCGAAGAGGTCATGCCTAACCATCCAAACCTTGCCCACAAGAGTTTCTTCCGCTGGGCATCCATATATTTTGATTGTGCCCGGGATATTGTTCTCCTCCATGGTTGTCTTCAACGCTATCCCCGCTGCAACTGCCCCAGCACCATAAATATTATGCCCACATCCATGACCAGGTGCTCCTTCCTTTATGGGCTCTTTCCAAGGAACCGCCTTCTGACTTAGGCCAGCCAGCGCGTCTAACTCCCCCAGTATCCCGATACAGGGTCCCTCACCGGTCTCCCACTCAGCGACGAATGCGGTTGGCTGCTCAGCAACCCCTCTTTCGACGTAAAATCCATTGTCCTCAGCTATCTTGGAGAGATATTCTGATGTCTTATACTCAAGTAGACCGAGCTCGGCGAATTCCCAGACTTTGTCGCTCCACTCGATTATATCTTTCTCCTTCTCATCTATCCATTGATAAGCAGTTTCTTTCAACTTGATCGATCATGAATAATGTTATGAGGCTTTAAAATCATCCACTCGATACGCCGAGCCTGTCTCTAATAGCTCCGTTTAGGAAAAAGCCAAGCAATATCGTTATGAGGCCTTGAACGAGGTTAAAAAGGCCTATTAATGGCAAGAGACCATAGGTTGCTGAGAGAGGCACACCGTAAAATGTTGGTAGAACATAGAGATTCACAGCGGTCATCACAATGACCCTGGAAGCAGTTCCTGTTAAAATAGTACCTAATTGGCCTCCAGTCTCCCCAATATTCTCCTTTAGCAGAAACATACCTAAGGCCATACCAAGGATCGTCGATAACTCTGCTATTGCTTTAAGTGATGCCGAGAGAATATTACCACTTCTGGCAAAGATACCCAAACCCGCAACCAAACCTGTGATTACTGATGATGGTAAACCGTATAAGAATAAACAGAGGGCAATCGGCACACCGGTGAAATCGAACTTTAAGTTAGGGTACCATGGGAACGGTATCTTCAGCCCTGAATATTTAAGAGAATAATCGAAGACAAGTACAAGAGCAGCGAGTATGGCTGTACCCGTAAGTTTTGTCGTGGTATTATCTGTTTTAATCATCGAAGCACAACGAAAACTAAGTTTGATATCAGATCCTATAAGGGTATCCGGTTTCAACCCCTCATTATTTCGATAGTGCTTCTCTCATCTTCTCGTATTCTTCCTCAGATATCTCTCCACGAGCATATCTCATCTTAAGTACTCGAAGAGGGTCCTGATTCTTAGGTGCCTGATGGTTCTGGTAGGACTGTGCTGGACGTGCAGATGACCTATAAACCATCTCAGGTGGCTTGTTAAACTCCCAGTTCATACGCCCTCCAAGTCCCTTGTTCCTCTTAATTGAGATAGGTTCGACTGCGATCATGTTAAGGGCTTCTTCGAGGCTATTGATGAAAGGCTCTATCTGATCTTTGGGAACCCGGTTTAAGGCTATCTCTTCCTCATTCTCATCTATGAACGTGATTGTTCCGAATCTCAGCATTCCTCTCTCCGCTACCATCCTCTCGAGTTTCTGGTAGGGAATTGTGGCGAGCTCGTATCTGCCAAGATACTTGGCGTTGAAGTAGATTATCCTCTGATTTGTTAGGACCGTGTAATCGGGCCTGGAGGCTATCGTAGCTGTCTTCAAGCTATCGATAACCGTCTCGTCCGGATTCAGGTTCTCTAGGAGGTTATCTGGTAGTTTAATGTCCATTCTCCCTAGAGCATGGATTCTTGCAGATATAATTTTTTAGGAATTGGGTCTAACATCCAAAGGTATCTATTAATAGATTTTCCCTTAAATGGACAGGTTAACCTGACCAAAGGATTTAAAATATAAGTTCGCCGTCTAACCTCTGTGATGGATGTGCATCACCACCAATATCTATGGGCGGAGTAAATGATCTCCGTAATTTGATTTTACGTACCTTAAATGATAATCAGCTAATTGTTCTTAACGCCATAGCTGAGAATGAGAAAGGGAGCATGACAAGCCTCCTATCCATGTTATCAGAAAAGTACGATATACCCCTATCTACACTGAAACTGAATGCGAGAATTCTGAGAGAGTTAAACCTGATATCATATGGCTCGATTCGTGATAAACGTGACGCGCGACTTGAATCTCTTGGCGAACTAGTGATAAAGATCGTAGAGGACTATCCTTCCGCAGCAACTATAATGTTCGCAGATTAGAGATATTCCTGAGGAATCTTTGATTCCTGCATCAGTTCATTTATTTTTTCATCAATCTTTTCAAGTATTTGTGCTCGATCTATCTTTCCCATTGGCGTAGTAGGAATATCTTCCCAGAAAGAGATTTTGGCTGGAACTTGATATTCCTCCAGTTCATCGTAGCAGAAAGACAGTAACTCCTCCTCTACGTTAGGTGAAGGCTCAATTCCTTCTACGAGTTTTACTCCAGCTCTAATATCTGTGGAACACCTCAAGGGGTCCGGAACCCCGAAAGCGACAGATTTCTCAACCTTTGGGTGACTATTTAACACCTCCTCCACCTCAGTTGGCCAGACCCTGTGCCCTCTAGCCAGAATGCCCTCGCTATTCCTTCCAACTATGTACAGGTGCCCATTTTCATCCAAGTAACCCGTATCCCCTGTGTGGAGCCACCCGTCTTTAATCAGCTCAGTGGTCGTATCGGGGTCTTTCCAATAGCCTTTCATTAGCTGTGGGCCCTTTACTACTACTTCCCCTATCTCTCCTGGAGGCATTTCTACCTCACCTATCTGAAGATCCATGATTTTAACCTCCGTGTCAGGATATGGCAAACCTACACTCAAGTAATTTGGGGCCCCCAGCACAGTTGAAGCAGAGACACTGGGACCTGCCTCTGTTAGTCCATATCCCTGATAAAGCCGCACATTGGCTAATTCCTCGAGCTTTTTCATATCTTCCTCTTGAATTGGGGCTCCCCCTGAACTAGCTGTTGTAAGACTTGAGAGATCATAATCCTCAATATCAGGATGTAGCAGCATCTCTTTGATCATTCTTGGTATCAGTGGAGCGTGTGTAATCTTATACTTTTGAATAGCTTCTAGAATTGAAACCGCTGTGGGTTTGGGAACCAGCACCATGGTACATCCGAAGCTTACTGCTTCATTTAGAACCACTAATCCATAACTGTGGAAGAAGGGCATCGCGCATAGGATAATTGGGTATCCGTCACTCTGTGGTTTTGAGCTATATCCCCAGCCCCTTAACCAGTAGTAGCTTTGAAGAGCGTTGGCCATAAGAGCATAGTGACTCAACATCACCCCTTTAGGCTGCCCAGTGGTGCCACTTGTGAACATTATCATGGCAACGTCATCCTTGGGATCAATACCAGCGGGTTCAGCCAGCTTTGGACCCCTTGTCAGGTCCTCAAAGAGTATAGCTCCTTTGGGAATGTCTTTCTTACGATGCCTTAGGAACCCCAGTAACCTAAGTAAGGGCGGAGCAAAGTAGGCTCCTCTGGCAACTATCAGCTCCGGATATTTTTCAGGTAGCCTATCAAGGAGCCTATCTAGAATAATAAGAATCTTGCATTCAGTGGAGTTTACTTGCCTCTCTATCTCCCCTACGGTCATAAGTGGGTTTACCGCTACTACTGTTGCCCCAACAAGTATGACTGAGTAATAAGCTATGATGAATTGAGGACAATTGGGCAAAATCAAACCCACCCTGTCTCCTTTCTCGATCCCTAGGGATTTCAAGTGCCTCGCTAAGCTCTGAATCTGCTCCCAAAGCTCACTATACGAGTACCTGGCTCCCAGATAGATTAAGGCATCTCTATCTGGAAACTTGCGGGTACTGTTAGCCCAGAATTCATAGAGAGGCATCTCAGGGTATTTGATACTTATCGGTACTCCGTCAGGGTAATCCTGGGACTGGTTCATCAGTTCTCAGGGAAGTAATGCTATTATAAAAATCATGGTGCGGGAACCATTAAAACCTCGTGAACAAATAATAGGGTATGAAGCCTGAAGGAATATTCGTGCCAAACGTCACACCCTTCAATGGGAAGGGTGAAATAATATTTGATGCTCTGGGTAACCTCGTTGAGTACTGGATAGAAAATGGGGTCTCGGGAATCGTAGCTAATGCTAGTACAGGAGAAGGACCTTATCTGAGCATGGAGGAAAAGGCCCAGGTTATCGAGTATATAATAGAAAAGGCAGATGGACGGGTTAGTGTTTTCGCCGGCTCAGGGTCGATGAGTACATGGGAAACAATACAACTAACGAGAGAAGCATTGGATCTTGGTGCTGAGGCTGCTCTAATAACCACACCCTTCTTCTTTAAACCCAGAGACGAAGAGATAAGAGACTTCTTCATAGATGTTACAAGTTCGGTGGATATTCCTGTTATCCTTTATAATGTACCTAAATTCACTGGATACAGTGTTAGCCCTTCTGTCGTTTCTGATGTTGTTGATGAGTGCAGTAATCTTGTTGCAATTAAGGACAGCAGTGGAAACCCCGGGAATATGTCAGAGGTAATTAGGCTCTGCGGGGATAAGATAAACGCACTTTCAGGCTCAGCCGATATGATACTGCCCACTCTTATGCTTGGGGGGAAGGGGGCTATAGTTGCCGTTGGGAATATTATACCTCACGACTGTGTATCTCTTTACAGAGCATTTAAGAAAAATGACATGGAGACATCAGGAAAGCTACAGAGTAGAGCGAGTCTTGTAAATAAGGTTCTGGTAAGGGAGAATCCTCAGATTGCCGCGATCAAGGCTGCCCTCGGAGTGATCGGTTATCATTCAGGTCACCCTAGGAAACCTCTCCTGCCCCTCTCGGAGGATAAAATCGCGGAGATAAGATCCAGTTTAAAACTTTAGTAACTTCCTTAATTAGAGAGAAAAACCTCGTTGAGACTGGCTATAAGGTCCATAAACTGTAATAGTCCTGGAAAGGATCTTAGAAAACTAATCTATCTTCAAATAACCTTGTTCTCGAAGCCAGAGGGCCTGGTTCTGAGTGTACCTGAATACTATGTCTCCTTTCCTATCAGAGTTGAACTCCCAAGGAGAGACCAGAACGACATCACCCTCTCTGACCCAGTTACGTTTCTTCATCTTGCCACGCACCCTGGTCTGCCGGACGTGTCCATCTTGGCATTTTACCATGAAGCGTGTGTAACCTAGGTTTTTAGTGACGATTCCAAGTATATCATGTTTACTAGGAAGCATCATTCCTTTTCTAATATCACTTTCACTTTTTACTAGTTTTTTACCCATTTTTCTTTAATTAAATATGGCTTGTATCTTAAAAACTGCATGTTTTACTCAGATTTTCTTTATCATATTAATCTTGTTCCCATAAAATTCCCTGCCCGTCTCATGAAAACCCATCTTTTCCCAGAATCCCAAAGCTTCTATCTCTGAGTCTATCTGAATCCATTCAGCACCGATGTTTTTGGCGAACTGTTCTATCTTTAGGAAGAGACTTCTACCGTGCCCTTTTCTTCTTATCTGTGTCTTGATCTCCATATTTTCAACATAGAACGTATTAGGATTTATCGCTCTTTCATCTTCCATGAATAGGGTTTCAGCAAAACCGTTATCATCAGCTAGAATCCACCTTGAGCCCTTTTCTGGTACTCCTCTAGGTCCTCTAAGTACCATCAGACCCTCGGGTGCATAATATCTAGTATAGCGGTTTTGCCTATTCAAATTATTTCCTCTTTGCCAGGATTGATTTATTTTAATTATCTATGTTGCTTTACAATACTATCATTTTTGTTTTTAAGAAATATTTTGTTTCTATTTCGCATAACGTTTACATTATACCCCCGGGTGATACATAACGACAGAGCTGATTCCATGGTACTGGAGAAACTAGGTAGCAACCTGTATAACGCCATTCAGAAGGTCATGAAAGCACCGGTTGTAGATGAGGCCCTAGTCAAGGAACTCATAAGAGACTTTCAGAGGGCACTGCTACAGGCAGACGTAAACGTCCAGCTAGTCATGGAACTCTCAAAGAATATCGAAACTAGGGCCTTAGAGGAAGATCTACCCCCCGGTATCAGCCGGAGAGAGCACCTCGTAAAGGTAATCTATGACGAGCTAACAAACTTCGTCGGAGAGAAACCTCAAGAGCTAAAGATACAGCCAGGAAGACAAAACGTCCTCATGATGGTAGGTATCCAGGGCAGTGGAAAGACCACACATAGCGCTAAATTAGCACGATATTTCCAGAAGAGGGGTTTTAAGGTAGGATTAATCTGTGCAGATACCTTCAGACCAGGCGCATATAATCAGTTGAAAATGCTCGCAGAGTCAATAAATGTTGACTTCTACGGTGAAACTGACGCAAAAAACCCTGTACAATTGGCAAGGCGTGGCGTGGAGCACTTTAAGGATCATGAGGTCATTATACTTGATACAAGCGGTCGCCACAAGGAGGAAGAGGGACTAATTCGTGAGATGCAGGAGATCGATAGAGCAGTTGATCCAAAGGAGATCATACTTGTCCTCGATGGAACAATAGGCCAGCAGGCAGCAGCTCAGGCAAGCGCCTTCAAAGAGGCAACCGACGTGGGCAGCATTATAGTAAGTAAACTGGATGGGACAGCTCGTGGAGGAGGTGCCCTTAGTGGGGTGGCCGCGACGGGTGCGCCAATAAAATTCATAGGGACCGGAGAGAAGGTAGAGGACCTCGAGCCCTTCATACCCGGCAGGTTCATAGGACGACTCCTTGGAATGGGAGATATCGAGGGACTCGTAGAAAAGGTCAGGGAGGCAGAGGCTCCCGTCAGCGAGAAAGACGTCATGGCCATGCTCAGCGGAAAGTTTAGCCTTCAGGACATGTACAATCAATTTGAGGCTATGCAGAACATGGGCCCACTTCAGAAAGTTCTCAGCATGATTCCCGGATTCAGTTATCAGTTGCCCACCGAGGAGCTTGAGGACGCCCAGGAGCGACTGGAGAAATGGAAAGTAATCATACAGTCCATGACCTCTGAAGAGAAAGAGGACCCCAAAGTTCTGAACAGGAGCAGGATTCAACGAGTCGCTCGAGGTAGCGGCACCGATGAGAGAGAAGTAAGAGAACTTATAAAACAGTATAACACTATGAGGAAAATGCTTAAGCAGATGAAGGGAAGCCGTAGAATGAGGCGTCAGATGCCCTTTAATATTAGGTGATAAAAAATGGGAAAAAGCAAAGGACAGAGAAGGAAGAGCAGGTCTGTTCTGACTAAGAGGGTCAGGAATAAGGGTAAGCTACCCCTTAGCAGACTGCTTACTGAGTACGAGGTCGGGGAGAAGGTAGTGATAAACATAGACCCTGCTATACACAAGGGTATGCCTCACAAACGCTTCCAGGGAAAGGTCGCGAATGTGGTTGGTAAGAGGGGAAGAGCCTATATTCTAGAGATACCTCAGCGTAAGACAGTAAAGACCATAATAGCTAGACCTGAGCATATAAGAAAACATATGGAAGAGTAAAATGTCTGTGCAAGATAAGAAGGAGATCACGGTAGCAGAGGCCCGTAAGCTTCTGCTGGATAAGGCTGAGGAGCTTGATCCCCTTCAAAGGCGTGTACTAGAGTACACTAACAGGTTTAGTAAGGTGGACAGTGAATCCGCAAAAGAGTTGGTGGGAGAGTTGGTCGAGGAGACGCAGATCGATAGGGGGCTCGCAGTCCAGATATCTAATTGTATGCCTGAGACGGTCCCGGAGTTGAGAACCTTCCTTGGAAGGCAGCGTATCATCGCAGAAGACACCATGAACAGGATTTTAGGGATAATAGACAAATACCGGGTTGAAGAATAGATACCCGTAATAACCGCGGAGTGATAAGTATTGTATAGAGAAACAAAAAAGTATGAAGAGTACGCTTATGTCTTAGATTATCTGCCCCATGGTAGGCCAGGGGTACCTAGGACTGGCCGCTCCGCGACAGGTATATTGCAACTGGTAGGAGAGGACTATTTTACCCTGCTAGAGGCATCCCCGCAGAGAGATGCTGAATACAATATCCGGGATAGAATCTATGTGGGTAGGGGCGACCGTGCCAAAGTTGACCATATACTATCAAGGATTAAGTATGATGATCTTACAAGTGGAGCCAAGGCAGAGCTCACAGCAATAATTGAAAAGATCGTACTCGATAATGAGTCCCGCTTCATAGAGTTCTTTAATACAAGTCCTCCTCTGACACCGAGAATGCATAGCCTAGAACTATTACCTGGAATCGGTAAGAGATTGATGTATCAGATAATCGAGCTCAGGGAAAGGGTTCCCTTTGAGAGCTTTGAGGACCTGAAGGAGAGAGTAAATCTAAGCGACCCAGTAAAGCTGATTGTAAGAAGGGTCCTGAAAGAGCTAAGCGAGGATGAAAAATACAATATTTTCACTAGACCAGCCTAGCTCGTAATGTTCAAGTATTTTGTTAACTATTTTCATCTATGGCCCTAGATAGTTTATCGTTAATCACTCTATTACTAGTAACTGTTATCGTAGCCTATTTTGTAATTAAGAGAATAACACAGTCTCCCAAGGCGGAGGTCTTGGAGGATGTAGAAAAGGTCTCTGAGACACCTGACGCTCTGGATATGCCCGATGATGAGGAAGAAGAGAACAAAAACGGCACCGAGAAATCAGATTAAATCTGAATGTTTCTTTACACTAACTTTTTAAATATCTTGTTGGCTAAACAGGGTTAGAAAAATGAAAGCAAGTACGTTTAAGCATAAAGGCAACATGCCATATACACAGAAAAAGTACATGGGTGGTATACCTGGATCAAAGATAGTTAAATTTACCATGGGTAACACGACTAGGGATTTCAGTCACAGGGTAGAGCTCATAAACCTCAAGGATATTCAGATCAGACACAACGCCCTTGAATCCGCCCGTATTGCGGCCAATAGGTACCTCGAGAAGATGGTGGGGAAAGAGAACTTTATGCTTAAGATAGTCCCCTTCCCCCACAACATAGTAAGGGAGCATAAGAGAGTAAACGTAGCTCAAGCAGACCGATTCCAGGAAGGAATGAAGAAAGCTTACGGAAAACCAACTGCTATGGTCGCTCGTATAGATAAGAATAACCCGATAATCATAGTCGAGACGACTGAGAACAACGTAGAGAACAGCAAAGAAGCCCTCCGAAGAGCAGCCGCAAAGTTTCCGGTAAAGTGCAGAATCTTTGACTCATCTATAAATTAATTCCTTATTTACTCCCCCTCCCATTTCTATCTGAATCATTTTGTATCACTTGGAGTTAGAGCGTGTAACAGAGGAAATTCAGAAGAGGAACGCAAATAGGATACTCCTCCAGCTGCCTGACGGTATGAGACCATTTGCATACCAAATGGTTAAAGCAATAACCCTAGCTACGGGTTCACATGTCATCATATCCGGGGATAGCTGCTACGGGTCCTGTGACGTCGCCCTGAATCAGGCTAAAGAACTGAATATTGACCTCCTAGTCCATTATGGCCACAGTGAGATGGTCAGGGAGTACGATGTACCGGTTCTCTTTGTTCATGCAGAGATAGATATCGATGTGATTGCGATGATCGATGCCGCAGAACCTGAAATCCAATCCTGGGAAAGAGTAGGGGTAGTCACTACAGTTCAGCATATTCATCAAGTGGAAGACATTGAGATAGAGTTGAGGGAAAGAGAATTCCTACCTTTTGTTAGCAAGAAGGGAGGAATGACGCCCTTTCCCGGCCAGATACTTGGATGTTATTATATAGGTGCTGAGGAGATAGCGGATAAAGTCGATGGATTCCTGTATATTGGCGGAGGAAGATTTCACCCTATAGGACTGATTATGAGTACGGGAAAGCCAGTCGTCATTGCAGATCCGTTTCAGGCTAAAATATCCAAGTTAACTGAGCAGGATTTAATGTCCATAGCAAAAAAACGAATGGCATCAATTGAGGCGACGAAACAAGCAAAAAATTTAGGTATAATTGTTTCTAGCAAGCCAGGGCAGAAAGACCTTCAGGTTGCTTTAGATCTAGAGAAGAAGTTCAGAGATAGGAATGTCACAGCTGTAATCATTTACATGAATGAGGTTAGGGCTGAGCACATAAACAACTTTGTAGAACCCGAGGCTTTCATTAACACGGCTTGCCCCCGGTTATCAATAGATGGGGTTGAGGGAGTTAATCGACCGGTACTTACAGTTAATGAGGCTCTCGTTGTGCTTGGTGAAAAAGACTGGGAAGATTTTTGGAGTAAGGGCTACTTTAGGGACTAGCGACTAAGGTTTATTCAAACCCGCACAATTTCATTAACAGTGTCTCGATTGGAATTCAAAACCCTATGCAATTACTTCACGAATCTAGAGGCGACTACCAAACGTAATGAGATGATCAGTACTCTGGCTGAACTTTTTCAGAATTCAGATGAGGAGGAAATCGATAGTATTTCTTACTTCCTTGTCGGGGATATAACCGCTGATTATAAAGAAGTCAAGTTGGGTATGGGTGAGGAAATGACCAAATCCAGTATATCTCTGGCGCTGGAACTTGGTGAGGATGATGTAGACGAAAAATTCCAAGAATTAGGGGATCTCGGTGATCTAGCTGCTGAAGTGGAGCATGGGCCTGAGAAAAAATTTGCAGAGTTTTTTGAGATTGACGCTTTGACCGTCGAGAAAGTTCATGAGGGATTACTAAAAATAGCGAACACCAGTGGTGAGAATAGCCAGGAGATCATGAAAAAGACCCTCGCAGCCCTGCTGTCTGCCGCTGATTCATGCTCTAGGAGGTATATTATCAGGCTTGTACTAGGGCAGATGAGGTTGGGTGTAGGTGATATGACGGTGCTGGACGGTCTAGCTGCCGCTTTCCTGGGTTCGAAAGATGATCGTCCTCCCCTTGAACACGCGTATAATGTATCCTCGGACATCGGGTACGTTGCCCAGATACTGGCGAAAAGTGGCCTTGAAGGGGTTAAACGAATCAGAGTGGCGATAAATAGGCCTCTCCGGCCTCAGCTAGCTCAGAGGGTTGATAAAATCACTGAGGTGAGGGAGAAGATTGATTCAGATACTATATCTGTTGAGGAGAAGTATGACGGGGAGCGAATACAGGCTCATAAAGATGGAGGAAAAGTCAGGCTTTTCAGTCGAAGGCTCAATGAAATTACCCATCAGTTTCCTGAGATAGTGGAGAGCGTAAGTAATCATGTCGAGGCTGATTCAGCTATTCTTGATGGTGAAGCAGTAGCTTATGATTTCAGCGAGAAAGAGTATTTTCCTTTTCAAAAAATCATGAATCGCAGGAGAAAGTACGACATTGAGGAGTACGCTGAGAAGATACCAGTGAAGTACATGGTATTTGATCTTGTCTATAAGAATGGTAGCAGCTACCTGCGGAAGAACTATATTGAGAGAACCGAGGAGATGCACGAGATACTCGGAGAGCACGACTATATCGCCCCAACTGGGCGTATACTGACGGATAACCTAGACGAGATAGACGAGTACTTCCAGGACTGCATAAGCCGGGGGCTTGAGGGGGTAATATGCAAATCCACCTCCTCCAATAGCTACTATAGAGCAGGAGCGAGGGAGTGGAGCTGGATTAAATGGAAGTCTAGCTACGCGAGCGAGTTATCCGATACACTAGACTTAGTAATTGTCGGGTCATACGCGGGTAAAGGAAAGCGAGCAGGAACTTATGGGTCTCTTCTCTGTGCCTCTTATAACCATGAAGAGGACATCTATGAGACAGTATGTAAACTTGGAACTGGCTTCACTGATGAACTACTAGCCGAACTACCAGAAAAACTATCAGACGCCCAGAGTGACAAGAAACCTGCTAGACTGAAAACGACTGAAAATGTAGAGCCAGATACTTGGTTTACCCCAAAACATGTAATAGAGGTCAAGGGAAGCGAACTGACAGAGAGCCCAGTACACACGTGCAACTGGGACCCTGAGAAGGAGAGAGGGCTTGGATTGAGGTTCCCTCGATTCATTCGTTGGAGGCCAGATAAATCCCCTGAACAAGCAACAACAACGTCCGAGATTGTGCAGATGAGAGAGGGATAAAATGAAAAATAGCGAAGTCGCAGAGCTACTTTACGAGATTGCTGACTATTTAGAGATAAAGGACGTGGAGTGGAAACCCAGGGCTTATCGAAGAGCGGCCGGAACCATAGAGACTCACAGTGAGCCCATAGAGGACGTATATGAGAGAGGCGAGTTGGCCAAGATCCCTGGTATCGGGGAGAGCATCGCGGAGAAGATCGCAGATTACCTTGAGACAGGGAGCATAGAATACCTAGAGGGTCTCCGTGAGGACGTTCATGAGGGTCTTAGAGACCTGATGAATGTCGAGGGAATAGGCCCAAAGACCGCTCAAAAACTCTACATGGAGCTGGAGATTACTAGCATAGATGAACTGGAAAAGGCTGCGAAAGACCAGAAGATAAGAGAACTCGAAGGATTCGGTGAAAAATCTGAGGAAGACATTCTTAGGAACATCAAGATGCACCGAAGCCACCAAGAGAGGTTTCTACTTGGCTACAAGCTTAGAGACGCTGAGGAAATTGTTAAGATCCTAAAAAACAGGGAGAACATAAGTAGAGTTAATCTAGCGGGATCCATAAGGCGGCGTAAGGCCACCATAGGGGATATAGACATATTAATCACAATAGATGGCAATCACGACGAGGTAATGGACTTTTTCACCAGCATGGAACAGGTTGATATAGTTATCTCCAGAGGTGAGAGGAAAGGCACAGTGGTTCTAGAAAACGGCGTACAGGCGGACTTGATGATTATAGCGCCCGAGACATATGGTGCCGCCCTGCAGTATTTTACAGGTAATAAACAACATAACATCAAATTGAGAAATATTGCACTTGAAAAGAACTGGAAGCTCAGTGAATACGGACTTATTGACAGAGAAAATGAAGACTTGATAGCAGGAGAGAGTGAAGAGCAGATCTATAAGGCACTTGATCTAGTGTACATCGAACCAGAGCTACGAACAGATCGCGGTGAGATAGATGCGGCTCGAGAGGGACGTCTACCTGAGTTGATTGCTTATGATTCCTTGAAGGGAGATCTGCACACTCACAGTAAATGGAGTGAGGGAAACCACTCCATTAAGGAGATGGCTGAGAGAGCGATGGAGATGGATTACGAGTACATAGCCATGACTGATCACAGCAAAACCTTGGCAATTGCCCAAGGCCTTACAGTTGAGGACTACAGGGAGAGGCAGAAAGAGATAGACAATGTCAATGAGGAACTAGACTTTAGGGTACTATCAGGAACAGAAGTTGAGATCGACTCAGATGGAAAACTTGACCTGCCAGACAGTCTATTAAAAGATCTAGACTTTGTAATAGCGAGCATTCATAGTGGCTTCAAACAGAGCGAGGAGAAGATAACCAACAGGATACTATCCGCTATAAGTAACGACTATGTGGATGCAATAGGCCATCCCACGGGTCGGCTGCTCCTGAAGCGTGACCAATACGATGTTAACCTCGATAAGATATATGAGGCCGCTGAAGAAAGAGGGGTCTCACTAGAGATCAATGCATTCCCTACTCGTTTAGACCTTCCTGATACAGAGATCCAGAAGGCTAAGGAATTTAACATCAAGTTCGCTCTGGGGACTGACTCTCATAATATAGAGCACCTGCGCTTCATGGAGTTCGGTATCGCAAATGCAAGAAGGGGTTGGCTCAAACAAAAAGATGTGCTGAATACAATGAATCTACGGGAAATCGAGGATTATCTCAATATTTAGGAGTTTAAAGATGTAACTACTACAGTTAAAACACGGAAAAATACCGTTTAGTTTATTAAAATGCGTATGTTTACATGATTTATCACAATCACACTTAACAAATGTTTCCTGGGGAGAAAAACCGGGAAAATAGACGTAAAGGAATAAGGAAATGCAAAGAAATCTACGTAACCAAGAAGTATTCCCCGGAGATAAGCTGGCTGTAATAGAGGAATTCAACGAGGGTGATGGCACCTACCAGCATGACGGGGAGATTAGGTCCAATGAGATAGGGAAGACTAGGATTGATGTCAGGAGAAGGGCTATCTCTGTCAAGAAGAAGACCCCCAAGCCTTTGTACCCAGAGGATGGCATGGAAGTAGTAGCCGAGGTCGGTAGTGTTGCCCGGAAAGACGCTAGAATCGATATATTCATGATCCAGGGCAAGGAGAACTTTCCCACAATTAGCGGTGTCATACATATCAGCGACATCAGCAAGGATTACATAAAGAACATTGACATGGCAGTGAGGAGTGGCGACATCATTAAAGGAAAGATCGTCAACACAAAAAACAGGCTCAATCAGACCAGCATGGCAGGATCAGAATACGGCGTAATATATGCTTACTGCACAAGATGTGGGGGCCTGCTAGAGAAGCGGGGCGGGAAACTTACATGCCCGGACTGTGGAAGAGTTGAGAGAAGAAAAACAGCCAAGAGCTATGGTGAGGAGGAGTTAGTTTGAAAATAAAAATCTCCCAGCAGGATGAAAAATATATCGAGTTCGACTTTAGCGGAGAGGGCCATACACTGCTGAACTTCCTGCAGACTAACCTGCTTGAGGAGCCCGAGGTTGAGATGGCAGGATACAGTAAACAACACCCCCTAATGGATAGATCCAAGCTCTTCATCCGCTTAAAAGAGGAAGGGGACCACCTTGAGGTCCTTAAGAAGGCTGCTGAAAGAGCAGACGGTAAGTTGGATGAATTCTTATCAGAGTTCGAGAAAAGTCTTCAAGATTTTAAGTAACCTACCTTTTTTTTATAATTGATACAGTTGCCGATTATACGGCTTAGACAGGTTAAAAAAGAGATCAGGCTTTTAGGCATATCTATTACCGAGCTAACTAAGGGTCTCCAGGTAGTAGGTGTAGTCTTCAAGGGAAACAAATCACTTGACGGCGTCATTACAACTACCTTAGTAAATGAGCAAGATCTTACCATTCATGTATCCGATATGATTAAGAAATCAAAACATTACAATCAGATACGTGTAATTATCTATGATGAGGAAACTCTACCCTCCGCCTCATTGGATCCTTTTCTTCTCTTTGAGAGCACTGAGAAACCCGTTCTGTCGCTTTCTAAGGGTGATAGATTAGATGAGAGATTCATGTTCAAATGGAAAGAATGGACTATTTTTTCTGCTGGGCTGGGAAAGAAAGACGCATTGGGAGTTCTGGATGTCTCAACCAGAGAGGATAACTATCCCGAGGCTCTGAGAGTTGCTAACCTAGTTTCAAAGGGTTTACATAACATTTAAAAATATCAGGAGAAGGGGGTATTTTACTAATGGAGGAGATTTGTTGAAATTTTGTCCAGAGTGCGGAGCATTTTGTCAGGCAGACAGTGAGAAGCGTTGTTATGTATGTCCCAAATGCGGGTGGGAGGAGCCTCTGGAAGAGAGCAGGACTATTAACCGCACGCAGAAGAGTGAGAAGATCATAGTAGTGGGTGAGAAGGAAAGGGACTTAAGTACCATGCCCAAGACTAAAGAAGTCTGTCCCAAGTGTGGGAACCAGGAGGCCTACTGGTGGATGGTCCAGACTAGGGGAATAGACGAGTCCACTACCCAGTTCTACAGATGCACTAAATGTGGTCACACTTGGAGAGACTATAGCTAAAGCAATCACTTTTATTACTTAGATCCAACTATTTGACAGCATCACAGTCATAGTATTAGAGGAAAATAGCATTGTTTGAAGTAGAAGTATCACGGATAGACCCATTCAGGAACTTGGTGAAGGCTCTGAGTGTGATTGTAGAAGAAGGTACATTCACCATGAATGAGGCTCAGTTAAAACTCTTGGCAATGGACCCCAGCCACGTCGCTATGGTAGATTTCGAGTTGCCCAGTGGCTTCTTCGATAGCTACAAGTCAGAGGGAGAACCAAAGCTCAGCATCAATATCAAGGAATTCCTCCGCTTTCTTGATAGGGTTGACAGGGATGAGGAAGTTCGTATAGTCTTAAACGAAGAGAAAGCTCGCCTAGTAATCCATTGTAAGCGTGGGGGACACCAGAGGAGATTCGAGATGCCGATCCTCGAGCCCCTAGATGAGGAAGTTCCACAACCTAAGATCTTCTTCAAGGCTAAAGCGAGACTCACAACCGACGCACTTAGGATGGCAATAAGGGACGCCAACCTAGTATCTGAGCACGTTAAGCTTGAGGTAGAGGACTCTGTTTTCAAGATTAATGCCGAGGGTGATATGGGTAGCAGCTTTAGCGAGTGGGCGAAAGATAGTGATGATCTGCTTGAACTAAAAATAGATGAGGATAGTAGTGCTACTTTTACCTTGAGCTATCTTCAAGACATAGCCAATGCCGCCGGTGCTAATAGCGAGGTGGCCACTCTAGAATTAAGTACGGATATGCCAATAAAAATGGATTTTGAGATTCCCCAGGGCAGGCTTGTTTACTACTTGGCTCCTTGTATAGGAGTCTGATTTTAAAACTATTTTTAAATAAATTTAATCTAGTTATTTTCCACTAGTTCTACGTGATGGTAGCCGTGTCTTATTCCAAATTCTATGTCTTCTCTTTCTTCTTCCAATGTCTGACCTGCTTGGAAGAATATTGGACTCCATTCTTTATGCTTCTTGTAGAGGTTTTTGAAACGTACCCTTGGTACATTTCCTTTCTCAACTTTTTCATCAAGCCTTTCAAGAATCATTTCTTTAGCTTCTCTGATACTGATGTCTTGTAATTGCATTTTCAGTATATACTATGGATTTATCACTTTTTAAAGTTCTTATTTTGATGCCTAAACTATATATCAAAATAATATGCTATATTTAAGATATTAAATTAATAGAAAAAATGGTTTATAGATTAGGGTAGTTTATTAACTGCTTTTTCAAGGAATCCAAGGTCCAGCTTCCTTAGAGTTTCCTTGGTTGGTATTCCCTTTTCGTCCCATCCAAGGGTGTCGAAGTACGCCTGCAGTTTCTCGTCAACAAGCTCCTTATCTGTTGTCTTTCCCTTGAAGGGGCCACTTGGCAGGGGCTCATAGAATCTAGGGGGATTATCATCATCTTTGATAGGTTCCCAAATTATATCAGGCCCTCCCATCATAAGGAACACGCGCTGTAAAGTCACAATCCTTGGACCCGTCTCGCTTCTCCACTTTGTTAAATCGATATCGAAGCCTGTGATAGATTTGGCCATATCAAAGACGAGTTCCTGAGGAACGCCATAGTAACAGAAGTTGCAGAATACTGCGCTGTCTGTGAAGACTGCGCCACTCATATCATTGTAGCCGTCGACGGCTGTGCTTGTGTGGTCTCCTCCTTGAACGTTTGCAGCATAGCTTATATCATGGGTGTAATCAGCGTCGCTTCGTGTCCCGTGGGCGCCAATCTCAATTCCCTTTACATGAACTGCGTACTTCATTGTATCCTCTGGTTTTAATCCCTTCATTTCAGCGATCTTCAAGGCAGCTCTGTATGTCCCTTCTGCCAGTACATCACCGATCTTTTCCCTGTTAGCCATCATCCTCAAAATCTTGTCGAAGGTCTCTGGATCACCCCACTCGGGCTTGAAACCAAAGTCTTCGTCACTTAGTATTCCCCTCTGATGTAGTTCCACAGCATAAGCTGCTGTATTGGGGCCGTTTATTCCGCTATGGCCCAGTTGGTCTACCAGAGCGCTGAGATGTACGTTGGCTTCTGGGTCGAATATTCCGAAGTTTGTACCACAGTATGCTTGTAGCTCGTAGTCTGGCATGTCTGTGATGTCTCCTTTCCAGGGGCCATTTAGTATACAGCTTACCTTCATGCAGTTTGTGGTGCAGTTGAAGTCTGCCCATTTCTTCTTGACCCAGAATTTGTTCTCGAACATGGGGCCTCCAAAGCTCTTCTCGTCGTGCCACTCCTCCTGCCAGTTCCTTATTGGCTCACTACTGGTCTCAGCTCCGACACTGTATCCAGCGTAGCCTGTTCCTTGTCTTCTCATTGGGGTCCTTTGCATTAAGTGGTCATGTGCCTTTCTCCAGAGAAGTTTAGTAGCTTCTGGGGCATCCACTCTAGGTAGAGGACCTCTTCCCTTAGCGACAACAGCTTTTAGATTCTTACTTCCCATCAGGCTGCCGTATCCGCCATATCCAGCTGCATGGCATATCTTGGTCATCACAGCTGCATTTCGGACAAGGTTCTCTCCTGCAGGGCCAATATATATGAAACCGGGTTCTTTCCAGAGTCCTATACCTGGCTTGCGCTTTTTGAGCTCATCCGTTACTTCCTTGTTTAGTTTTATAAGTGTCTTCTCTCCGTCAAGGCCCCAGAGATGATCAGCCTTCCTTAATTCGGCTCCTTCATCCGTTATTAGTAGGTATACTGGGTCATCCGATTTTCCAGTAAAGGTTACGCCGTCGTATCCAGCTTGTTTGATTTCATTGGCGAACTCTGTTGCAGCAGTACTGCCCACTGTACCGTTGCTGACGGGGCTCTTACCGCTTACGCATATCCTGGAGCCAGGGTAAATTCCGGTCATAGGTCCTGTGAAGACCATTAAGGGAGATTCAGGATCAAGGGCATCTAATTCCCTGTATTTATCTCCCACTTTGTCCCAGAGCACCTTTGCTGCTAGTCCTCTGCCTCCGAAGTACTGTTTTAGGATTTTGTCGCTATATTCTACTTCCTCTATCTTATCCTTGCTTAAGTCTATGTCTAGCCATTTTCCTGCGTATCCACCAGGCATTACTCTATAACCTCCTCTCCTTTCTCACCGAACATCTTGACAGCGAGGTCCTTCGCGGTTTCCACTGGATCCCTGCTGTGCAGCTTTCTGTGTATATTGGGTCCCTCATGTACGATCGTCAAGCAGTTATAGCCCGCCTCAGTACAAACCTCGACGCACTTTGGGTCACCGCCACAGAGGTCACATATTGTGGCTTTGTTGTCCTTCGGGTGAAGGTAGGGTACGTCGCCTGGGCAGGCTGTTATGCACTGCCCACAGCTGATACATTTCTCCCTGTCGGTGATTACTGCGTCTGTGTTTGGGTCTACTGAAAGGGCATCTACTGGGCACGTGTTCACGCATGGATAGTCCTGGCATTGAGCACAGAGGTGAGGTACCTCTACGCCTGGGAAGGGCATGAATACCCTTACCCTCGAAGCTTCAGGCCACATCCATCCCTCGTGGTACATGCTGCATGCTAGTTCGCAGCGCCTGCACCCTGAGCAGGACGAAAAATCACGTGCTATCCAAATTGGTTTTACCATTGTATTCACCAGAATTTGTTATTCATATGGGTAAGTGTAGCATAAAAATATTGGGAACCGGTCAAAAAACCACGATATGAATGCTCAAACAATTCGTATTTTAATGTAGGTGTTAAGTATCGAAGACGATCCGCACAAACCACTGCCCATCTGTTTCGACAATCTTCATCTTGTGGTATGTTACGGCTTTTACAGATATCCCCACTTCATGGGTCTCTCTGCTGAATTTTTCCCCAGCGCATTTAGCGAATGCTCTCAGGTTTTTCATATCAACCTGTATATCGATATAGTGGGGAACCAAGTGCTCTGTATCGTGAATGAAAAGGAACTCGTCCATTAAATTGAATAACAGGCTGTCCAGATCTCTGCCTTCTGCTACCAATTCAAATTCCTGTTCTTCAGCAATCTCACCTATTGGGGTGATGACATTAAACATCCCTAAAGCGATATTAGCGAATGCCTCCCCTAGCGTTTTCCCTGTGGCCTCGATAAGTAAATCAGCCGTTGGACCTCCTTCAGGATAAGTGAAAGACATACATCCTCTACTCCCATTCAATGGTGGCAGGAGGTTTATGGGTTACGTCATATACAACCCTCGTGACCTCAGGTATCTCGTTTCCGATCCGATTGCTTATCTTCTCAAGAGCCTCCCAAGGTAGTTTACTGAAGTTAGCTGTCATTGCATCAACACTCTCAACAACCCGAATTGCCATTGTCCAACCGTATGCCCTCTCATCCCCTTTTACTCCAGTACTCTTCGTGTTTGTAAGTACGGCAAAATACTGCCATAAGTCTCTACTGCGGGGTAGGCTCTCAATTTCTTGAGTTACTATCAAGTCAGCTCTTCTAAGTATCTCTAGTTTATCCGGTGATATCTCACCTATCAGTCTAACAGCTAATCCAGGCCCAGGAAATGGCTGCCTTAAGACCAGCTCTTCTGGGAGTCCTAGCTTGTTACCGAGGGCTCTCACTTCATCTTTATACAGGTCTTGTAGGGGGTCGATAACCTCCTTGAAATCCATGTTGAGTGGTAGACCTCCTACATTATGATGTGTCTTTATCGTGTCGCTGTCTTTGGTTATTCCTGACTCAATTCTATCTGGGTAAATTGTCCCTTGAATTAAGTATTCAGCCCCAATCTTATGGGCTTCTTCCTCAAATACCCTGATGAACTCCTCTCCTATTATCTTCCTTTTTTCCTCTGGGTCTGTAATACCCCTTAATCTATCTAGGAACCTATCTTGAGCATTAACTATTACGAGATCTAATCCCCTATCCTTGAATGCACTCTCAACCTCTTGGGATTCATTCATTCTCATTAATCCATGATCTACATGAACCGCCACAAGGTTCTCACCGAGTGCTATACCCGCAAGAGCAGCCGCCACACTGCTATCAACACCCCCACTTAGAGCAATAATTGCATGTTTATCCCTAACTATCTCCTTAATCTTGGCTACTGATTCATCAATTGTATCTAGAGGCTTCCAGTTAGGGTTACATTTACAGATGTTAAAAATGAAATTTTTTAGCATCTCCTTCCCACGTTTGGTATGAATAACTTCCGGGTGCCACTGAAGCCCAAATATCTGCTTTTCTTTATGCTTCATGGCAGCTACCGGGCAGGCCTCAGTATGTGCTAAAACATCAAAGCTCTCAGGTGATTTAAATACGGTATCGCCGTGGCTCATCCAGACCTGCTCAATATCCTTCATTCCTTCAAGCACACCTTCTGCTGAATCGATACTCACATAAGTAATCCCATACTCTCTCACTCTACCTTTACGGAGCTCACCACCATAGATATCTGCCAAAAGTTGCAGGCCATAGCAAAGTCCAAGTATGGGTAGATCAAGCTCCAGTATACTCTCATCAAGTTTTGGTGCGTCTTTTCTATTTACGCTATGGGGACTACCTGATAGTATAATCCCTCTAGTTATCATGACTCTTGACAATTTTTGTATATCTTCAGCAGTTGCATCACTTGGAAGTATCTCACTGTAAACATTATTCTCACGGACCCTGCGAGCTATTAAATGACAGTATTGCCCCCCATAGTCAAGAATAACAATGCCGTCAGGAAGGATTTGTTTCATTACCCACCTCTATACGTGCCCTTTTTTATTATTTTTGTAAAAATATGTAGTTTGAAGTGTTGTTTTATGCACCTTTGATTCCATCAGTTTTATCTTTGATCAAGTAAAACAAATATCCATGTACAAAAAAGTCGATTTAATCAACATAGTCAATGCAGTTGGCTTCCTCATGGTAATAGTAGTTAATACCTTGGCTAATTCCTTACCCTTGAACAATATAACAACAGGGGAACTTGCTGACAAATACTATAATCTCTTCACACCCGCAGCATACGTATTCAGCATATGGTTGGTAATTTATCTGCTACTGGGCGCTTTTACAATTTTTCAGCTACAGCCAAAACATCAAGATAAGGGGTTTGTGAAGAAGGTTGGCTGGCTCTTTCCTCTAAGTTGTATTTTTAACTCTGTCTGGATATTCTTCTGGCATTATGAGTATCTTCTACTGAGTCTTCTAGTAATGTTTGGGTTGCTATTTTCATTAATAGGAATATATCTAAGACTTGATATTGGAAGATCAGAGGTCGAGCAGGAAGTCAAAAGATATGTGCATCTCCCTTTCAGTGTATACCTTGGCTGGATAACAGTAGCACCGATAGCTAACGTTGC
The DNA here is from genome assembly GCA_014730055.1 of Candidatus Bathyarchaeota archaeon. The sequence continues at coordinate 34,561 of WJIV01000067.1, read as the reverse complement.
GGCTTACCTTGTAAGTATAGGTTGGCCTCCTGTTGGAATGACTGCTATCTATATGACTGTCTTCGTTATAGTTGTCGCAATTGGGTTATCTTTTGCTAACATACTGATCCGAGCCGATGTGGGATATAATCTTGTATTAATCTGGGCGCTTGTTGGAATACTTGTGAAGCAGATAAACACCCCTTTGATCCCCTATTTTGCAGGGGCAGGGGCTGCTGCTATCGCTGTCTTACTGGTCTGGAAAAAGCTCTACTGACCTATTTCCCTGATAAATCTGTCAATATCATCTTCAGTGTTATAGAAATGAACAGAAACTCGCATGTGTCCTCCGTGGGCCTCTCTTCCTGTAACCTTGATTTTTTGATTTTTCAGTTGTAAAGATTTTGTAACTGCATTCTTTTGATAGTAGCTAACAATCGGCGAGTTAGGAGGATCTGCAGTATACATATCCTTACCCTCAGCGACAACGTTGTCGTAAAGATGATTAGATAGATTTAGAACACGTTCCTCGATGTTTTCTATACCCAGTTCGTTCAAAAAGATCAGGGACCTCTCTAAAGCATACATGCCCTCGAAATTTAATGTCCCGTATTCGAACTTCTCAGCCGACTCCAAGTCAGCTTCATCCTCTGGATTATCTCCCTCCCAAGCCTGATTTTTCCAGCCAGTTCTATCCGGGATTAACTCGGGTAAATTTCTCTCATTAACATATAGGAATGCGAGCCCAGTGGGGCCCATCAAATACTTGTATGGGGCGACACTAACAAAGTCAACATTATCTCTCTCGTAGTCTACTTGAATGGCACCCACAGCTTGAGTGGCATCCACCAAGAGTTTAGCACCATATCCATGAGAGATTTCAGCAATTTCCTTCAGGTCAAACCTAAAACCATTAACGTAGCTAACATGACTAACTTGAACCAGTTTTGTCCTATCATCAATAGCCTTCTCCATCTCAGATATATCTACGATTCCATCCTTAACAGGCACAGCCCTGTGCTCAACGCCTTTTTCCTTTGTTTTATATGTAAATAGTGGGTTATGCTCCCATTCCGGGAAAACCACATTATCCCCTTCCTCCCAATCAATACCATTTATTATGATATTTAGTCCTGCCCCAGTATTCATAGTAAATGCAATCTCCCTTGATTTTACATTGATAAATTCCGCAACCATTCTCCTCACAAGGCTGGTTTTTTCCAGCCAGTCCTGAAGAATTGTGTTACCTCCTCTTGTCTTGAATTTATACCATGAATCGATATAGTCTAGATGCCCCTCTCTGACCTGTCTGGGCATTAAACCCACGAACGCGTTATCAAGATAGGTCCATTCCTTAAGTACGGGAAATTCTTCTCGGATTTGACTGATATCCATGTTATTAGTATCCTCGTATGTATTCTTCACTTTTTAGGTAGACTAATACCAATTAACTTTAATATTTATTTGAAAAATGGTTTTCAATGGATATTTATCCGACGCAGATAGCCAACTTTGCAGTAACATACAGGTGTAATAGTCGTTGTAGCTACTGCTATATCTGGAAGAAAAACGATCATGAATCAGAATTATCTCTCCACGAGATTGAATCTCTTTTTCGAAATAATTATGACATTCTGAAAAAGGTAAGCTCTATTCAACTAACTGGAGGGGAGCCGTTTCTTAGACCTGACCTACCAGATATAACAAAAGTCATCCACGATATTCTACCTAAGTGCTTCATCTGGATACCAACGAATGGTCTAATCCCTGAAAAGATCCATAGCATGGTCGGGGGGATACTTCAAGATGTCAAGTCACTAGGTATCAGCATATCTATAGATGGTATTGATGCTGAACATGATAAACAGAGGGGTCTACAGGGAAGTTATCAAAAATCACTCGAAACTTTAAAAATCCTCTCAAATTATAGGAGGGAATATTCTAATCTGTCACTTTCGGTTGGATTTACTCTCTCGCCATACAATATTGATGAGGCTCTTAAAGTCCATCAATTAGCTATAGATTATGATGCAGATTTTAGCTTGAGGCCAGTGAATATCAGTGAGATATATTATGGAATAACAGAAAAACCGCTCTACAATCAAGAACTATTAGACGTACTCCATGCACTCTCAAAGTCCTCTATCAAACGTAAAGGATGGCAAAAGTCGATCACATTTTTATCTTTTCTACGAGGTATCCCCCAGTTTCTAAGAGATCCTAAGAGAAGACCAGTGAAATGCTCTGCGGGTTCAAAATCTTTTTTCTTAGACCCTTATGGAAATCTATATCCTTGTATCGCATTAAATTATAGAATTGGAAATATCCGTGATACCTCTTTCCAAGATCTTTGGTTCTCAAAAAGGGCAGATAAAGTTCGAGAGAATATATCAAAAATGGGCTGTCCCGGCTGTTGGGTTGAGTGTGAAACTTTTAGAGAAATAAAAAATAATAAAATGTTTTTAATTGAAACATTGCTAAGTGCTTTTTTAAAGCGTGATTTCTTTTAACCTGTTCTTTTAATTATATGATAGCCAAACTGTGTTTTTACTGGTTCTTTGGTTGTCTCTCCTTTGTCCAGTTGTGAGGCAGCTTTCCAGAACGGCTTTACGACCTTTCCGGCACTGATCTCACCCAGGTTTCCCCCTCTTTTACCGGAAGGACATGAACTGTGTTTTTTAGCTAATTCAGAGAAGCTCTCACCTTTCTCAAGTTTTTTCAATATATCTAAGGCCTCACTGTGTTTCTCTACCAATATATGTGATGTACGTACTTTACTACTCATTCTTTATCCCACATTATCCCTATCGGTAATTGATAAGGGTTAAGTGTTAATCAAGGAAGTCGATTTCCCAGGGATACGACCTTATCTCCCTCATGCTTTTTTTATACCTGAAAAACAGAAATTCAGCCTCAGCTGTGATTTCAGCTATTCCCGTCAAGTTCCATGCTTCATTCTCACGGAATCCTATGGGAGCGTTAGTAAGCAATACAGTTCTATGAAACGTTCTGCTATTACTAGGCTCTATCCCGCCTAGGTTATGGGTTGTCATCTGGCTATTATAGTCTGTACCGTTGAGAAGTACATTTACATCAAGTTTCGTGATCTCTACTCTTGTCCTTCCTTCATTCTCAAATGTTAAAGTCATAAAAAACTGGTCAAATGCCCCCGTTTCTGTCTGGTAGATTGGTCCACTAAAGTCAACACTATCTAATGTAGTGTTAACAGCTGACCTAGGAATATTCCAAAAATATAGTAAAACAATAACAGCTAATGCAACTATAATGGCTATGGTGGTTGTTCTTCGATTATTCATTGATTACCAAGTCTAAAAAAACATTATCAGATAAAAAGGGTCGATAATAGTTGTAAAAATAATGGTTACTCTACAAACGGGGTGTCGTGGGTGAGAATAGCATCAACAACTTCAGGTCTCATTAGGTCTTGGCTGGGTCTATCTCCATTTGATAGTTGGTCCCTCATTACGCGTCCTCGATATATTATATGATCTTCAACTGGATGAGGGCAAATCTTGTCATTTTGGGGTCCACCGCATTTTTTACAGTGGAAGAAATTCCTGAAGAATATGGGGATAATCCCAAGATCAGGATAATGCTCGAAAATTTCCTGTGCTTCGAAAGGACCGTAATAATCGCCTACTCCAGCGTGGTCTCTTCCCACTATGAAATGTGTACATCCGTAATTCTTTCGAATAATGGCGTGGTGAATAGCTTCCCTAGGCCCCGCATAATGCATCTCCATCTCTAAAGTTACCAAAGTAGCACTGTTTTTCAAAAAGTAATTCTGGAAAAGAGCCTCGTAACTATCAATTATAACCTCGTCAGTGAAGTCACCCTTCTTCTTTTTTCCTATTAAAGGATTTATGAATAGGCCGTCAACGAAGGCTAATGCTGTTTTTTGTACGTACTCATGTCCCATATGAGGTGCATTTCTAGTTTGGAAACCAGCAACTGTTCTCCAGCCTTTTTCTCGGAATAAGAATCTAGTCTCAGTCGGCTTGAGCCTGTATCTCGGAAATTTTCCAGGGTGCTCTTTTACAAGTATAAGGGTCCCACCTATTAACACGGGTTTCATTTGGTTTACGGTATTGATCCCCGGGTGTCTGGTGTCACAGGTCTTGTATACTCGCTGGCAGTGAGTCTTCTTATCCCATGAATATTTTTCTTCCACGTCTAAAAAAGCGAAAGTATCACCAGATGAGGCTATTGACACCCGGTCTCCCGCTGCGATCTCTCTGCTCTTGTCCTCCTCCACATCAAGTAGTATGGGAATGGTCCACGGGGTATCGTCTAGGAGTCTACCTTTAGCAAGTACCGTGAGGTAGTCGTTTTGAAGAAGGGGACCTGTCAATGGGCTGTAAAGTCCACATGCCACGTTTTCCAGATCAAGCCTTTGTTCATGAGATACGGAAATCTTCGTATACTCCCGGGCTTCATTAGATAGTTTGGGGATGTCGTTTATTTCTGCTCTACAGTTTACCAGCCTTCCTCCGTGGGGCCTCAAAGCCAGTTCACTCGATGTATCCTAATCTTCTAAGGCGCTCTCTTATGAGTTCTTCTTCTTCTTTGCTGTACTGTGTCTCTTCTGGAAATTCGTTTTCCAGCATAAGAGCAACATATTCATCCACGCTTTCAAAACTTGTCCCTTGGATTCTGTCTTTAATTTTCTCGTAGATATCCTTGGGAATACTGATTTTGATCATTTCTGACATTTTATCCACCTTTTTGTATTGATTTCTTGACTATTGGATATAACTGTATTCATGTGATTATTATTAAATTCATTTCTGGGGATATGTATTTAAGATAAGAATCCGTACTGATTGCACTAGCAAATAGGGGAGATCAAGCATCGCAAGATTACCACGTCAACCGGAAATTAACATTGGAACCATTGGACACGTAGATCATGGGAAGACAACACTAGTTCAAGCTATTACAGGAGAATGGGCTAGCCGTCACAGTGAGGAGCTAAAAAGAGGAATCACCATTAAACTTGGATACGCTGATGCTGCGCTCTACAAGTGCCCTAACTGCCCTGAGCCCCACTGTTTTTGTTCAAGTCAACAGTGCCCAATGTGCGGCGAGGAAGCCGAGTTACAGAGAACTGTAAGCTTTGTTGACGCTCCAGGACACGAGATTCTTATGGCTACAATGCTTAGCGGCGCGGCTGTAATGGACGGAGCGATTCTAGTCATTGCAGCAAACGAGGAATGCCCTCAACCGCAGACAAGGGAGCACCTTGCAGCCATCGAAGCCGTGGGCCTTAAGAACCTGGTAATAGTTCAAAACAAAATTGATCTCGTCAATCGAGAGAAAGCAGTTGAAAATTTCAATCAAATAAAGGAATTCGTCAAAGGCAGCATAGCTGAGAACGCACCAATTATCCCGGTTTCAGCTCAACAGGTAGTAAACGTTGACCTCCTCATTCAAGCAATGGAAGAGTATTTACCTACTCCTACACATGATCCAAACCTCCCTCCCAGAATGTATATTGTGCGTAGTTTCGACGTAAATCGCCCAGGCACTCCAATTGATGACCTTGTTGGAGGTGTCCTAGGTGGTTCAATTACTCAGGGTAGCTTCAAGTTAGGTGATGAAGTAGAGATTAAGCCCGGCCTGCCAGAGAGACAGAAGGGAAGAATTAAGACAAGAGAGTTGTCCACAGAAATTACCAGCCTGCAGGTTGGTGGGTATTCACTGGAAGAAGCTTTACCCGGTGGTTTGGCTGGTATGGGGACAATGCTTGATCCCTCTGTTACAAAATCTGACGGTTTAGTAGGAAATTTGGTAGGAAAGCCAGGTACTTTGCCTCCTGTCGTGGAGCAAATCACACTAGATTACAGACTTTTTGAGACTGTAGTGGGGACGGTACAGGAGGAGAAGGTGTCCAGCATCGCTCGGGGGGAGAAATTGCTATTAAATGTAGGAACAGCGAAAACTATGGGGGACGTTACCACTGTTAGAGGAGACTGGATGGATCTAGATCTTACTATACCTGTATGTGCTGAGGACGGAAGCAGAGTAGCCATCAGTAGACGAGTGGGCGGTAGATGGAGACTAATCGGCGTAGGAACAGTAAGGGCCTGATCTTATCAAGGTTTAGAAAAATCAAATCCTTCCAAAAATAATAAACCCCTATATTCCTATTTAGTAACTTAGATTCAAAATTGACCAACATTTTGTGCATTTTAGCAAGTCCAAGAAAAAATGGTTACTCCGCAAGGCTGCTGAATCAAGTAATTGATGGGATCGAGTCGTATGACTCTGTTAGATGTGAACTAGTACATCTCTACGAACATGATATTCGTCCGTGTGCCTCATGCTGGAGCTGCATTAGGGATGAGGAACATCGATGTGTTCTAAATGACTCAATGGGGGCAAGTGGCGAGGGTGAGTTATTCAATCAGATACTGGAAGCAAACGGGATCTTCGTCTCTCAGCCAGTTTACTTTGGAAAACCTCCCGCGATTACACAACTATTCTTTGAGCGTTTTTATCCTTTCAAATGGAGCGGAGAGTTAAGTGGAATACCATTTGCATCTATCTCACAGGCTGCTAACAATGGAGGTGCAAGGACAGCAAACGCAGAGATGAGGAGATGGGCATCAATATTTTGCCTAAAGTATGTCGGAGGTTTACCTGTTCATTTAGTACAATTTGAAGCTGCTTTGAGCAGGGCGAATCATCTAGGAAGAAAAATAGCTGAGGCAGCAAGAAAGGATTCAAAGAATAGAATCAAGATAGCGGAGAAACATAGATATCTAGGAACGGTAGAAAACCCATGGAGTTCTTTGGAATCAGCTATAATGGATATTACGAACGGGACATTCAATTTTGAAGACTCTTTAATCGAATATGCCTTGAGCCATAATACAGTTAAAGAAAAAGAATCTATTGAACTTTTGAAGAAAGCGAGTGAAGAACTAAAGCTTACATTGTATTACTATAGATTAAGAAACTTGGAAAAAGCCTCTGAGCACCTAGTGAAAACGAGGTCTTTCTGGGGACCGGCAACTTTCAAAGAGTTTCTCGAAGATGAGATATGGCATAAATAATATCCTCTTTTTATTAAACTTGAATTATTTATCATCAAGACTATATTCATTTTTTTAACTATATGATAATCATTAAGTGAAAAGAATCCTTTAAAATATAAATTAACAGCGAGAGAGTAAAGTTGCCAAAAACCGTTCTGTTTGACACAAATTTTCTTCTAGCCCCTCATCGTTTTCATGTAGATATATTCTCCGAGACCGAGGCTGCATTACAGGAAAAGGTTGAATTCGCTGTCACTTCGACTGTATTGGATGAGATTGATAAACTAATTGATGAAGCAAATCCAAAGTTCAGGAAAGAACTAAGATTGGCGAAGACCTTAGCAAAACAGTGTAAGATTATTGATGTAGAATTATTTCCTGGTGAATCCGTCGACGATAGTTTAGTTAGGGTTGCTAAAGAAAATGATTTCATAGTAGCGACTTCTGATATCCGACTTAGAAGAAGGTTAAGGTCAGAGGGAGTAGGCTCTCTCGCTCTTCGTCAGAGACGTTACATAGAATTCTTACGTTGAGGAGCAAAGCAATTCTCCAGCGGAGAAGTTAAAAGCTATTATGTTATCCCTAGCTAGATTAGGGCAAATCCGAGAGAAGATTGGTTAAAATGGAAAAGGAAAACTGGCATGCTTTAGAACTGGATGAAGTCTTTGAATCTCTTGAGACTGATCGTCAAGGAATATCGGATGAGGAAGCTGAGAGAAGGCTAGAAGTATATGGTCCAAATGAGTTAAGAGAAGAGGAAGGACGTAAATGGTACCATCTACTATGGGAACAGTTCACTAGTATCCTCGTAGTTATTTTGATTCTTTCAGCCATTGTCTCGGCTTATATCGCAAGAATCGAAGGCGAACCCATGACGGATACTTATGTTATCCTGATTATAGTCGTTCTAAACGCAATCTTGGGTTTTGTGCAAGAGTTTAGAGCAGAGCAAGCCGTAGAGGCCTTGAAGGCCATGGTTTCTCCTCATGTACTTGTCTTGAGAAAAGGCAGGGAAGAAGATATTGACTCAAAGGAGCTTGTACCCGGGGACATAGTTTTACTGGAAGCAGGCAGTCGAGTGCCGGCAGATGCAAGGCTGATTGAAGCAGCTAACCTTGAGATAGACGAGGCTGCTTTGACAGGGGAGTCAAGACCTGTCTCGAAGAGATTAGGCGTAAGTGAAAAAGATGCCTCCCTTGGTGACCGAAAAAACATGGTCTTTATGGGCACTGTGGTAACTAATGGAAGGGCCATTGCAGTTGTAACCCAGACTGGTATGAACAGTCAATTTGGGAGAATAGCTGGGATGGTACAAGCGATTGAGGTGGAAGAACCCCCACTTCGCCAGAAGATGGAGAAAATGGGAAGACAGCTCGCACAGATCAGCGTGATTCTTACAATCTTTGTATTCTTTGTACTCTGGTTTGTTCATGAGCGAACTCTCCAGGAAGTCTTCATGACCAGTGTTAGCTTGGCAGTTTCGGCAATTCCTGAAGGATTACCGGCTGTCTTGACCATTACACTAGCTCTTGGAACAGCCCGTATGGCTAAACAAAATGCAATTGTCAGGAGACTTGCGAGTGTTGAGACTCTTGGTAGTACCACTGTAATATGTAGCGATAAAACCGGTACATTGACCCGGAATGAAATGACAGTTACAAGACTTAATGTGAAAGATAGAACTGTAGAAATTAGTGGTGCAGGATATGCGCCGAGTGGAGAATTTACTGAGGACGATGAGAAAATTGATCCCCTCGAAGATAAAGATCTTGAATTACTGCTAAGGATTGGGGCCCTGAATAACGACGCTCATTTACAGGAAAACAATGGTTCCTGGATATGCTTCGGAGACCCTACAGAAGGTGCACTTGTAACATCTGCAGCAAAAGCTGGATTAAAGAAAAGTGAATTAGAGGAGAAATATCCCAGAGTTGGAGAGATCCCATTTGACTCCACACGAAAAAGAATGACCACCATACACAGGACTCCAGAGGGGAAGCTATTCGCCTACGTAAAGGGTGCCCCAGAGATATTGCTTGATCTAAGTAGAAAAATAGTTGATGATGGTGTTCGGGAGATAAATGAAGAGGATCTTAGGGAAAAGCAATCTGAAATGAAAAGCATGGCTGCAGACGCACTAAGGGTACTTGGTATGGCTTATCGTGAGCTACCAGATGATTATGACCTAGAAAACTTAGAAACAGAAGAGTTAGAGCGGGAGCTCGTTTTCGTTGGGATGCAGGGTATGATTGACCCAGCGAGGGAAGAGGTCCCTGAGGCAATCAGGGTAGCGCAACTAGCAGGTATAAGACCCGTGATGGTTACCGGAGACCACCGAATAACAGCAGTTGCAATTGCTCAACAGATAGGGATATTGGAAGAGGAAACTCAAGAATCAGTCCTTGAAGGTTACGAGATTGAGGCAATGACAGATGAGGAACTTGACTCTACCATTGAGCATGTACGAGTGTGTGCCCGTGTTAGCCCCGAGCACAAGATGAGAATAGCTAACAGCCTTCGAAGACGTGGCCACATCGTGGCAATGACTGGTGATGGCGTCAACGACGCCCCAGCCCTGAAGGCTGCTGATATTGGCGTTGCCATGGGGATTAAGGGAACTGATGTCACCAAGGAGGCCAGTGATATGATCCTTGAGGACGACAATTTTGCAACTATTGTTAGGGCTATTGAGGGTGGACGTGAGATCTACACAAACGTCACAAAATATATCAGGTTGATGTTGGCTGCAAACTTTGACGAGTTCATAGAGATCACTGTCACAGCACTCCTTGGGTTGCCCGTACCTTTCCTGCCTATACATGTGCTCTGGGTCAACCTTGTTACTGATGGGTTACCCGCTGTTGCTCTTAGTATAGATCCGCCAGACCCAGATCTAATGAGATATCCCCCACGAGATCCCAAAGAGGATATATTGAGAAGATTCTGGCGATTCCTACTTTTCGCAGCCTTAGTTGACTTCATCAGCGACTTCATACCCTTCTTCTACGTGTACTTGACGACCCTTACAAACACAGGAAATCCCGAATTGGCCGCAGCTACCGCGAGAACTGTTGCTTTTACAAGCATCGTCTTCTTCGAGTTCATCCTTGCATACCAATGCAGGAGCGAGACCAAGCATATATTCCAGCTTGGATGGGAGGGGGTAACTGCAAATAAGATGCTCTTTGTATCTGTATTAGTAGGTCTAGCACTACAGTTAATGATACTTTACGTACCATTCCTGAATGAGGTCTTTCACGTTGTTCCCCTTACTCGCTTCCAACTTGGATTATGTGTCTTAGGAAGCTTTACTGCTCTCTTAATTATTCCACAGAGGTTAATTCCTAAGAGGGTATATGTGGAACATTAAGTGTAAACCAATTTTTTAGCCCCTATATTTTTATAGAGTTTCCATCGTATTAAGGCGGAGTCGAAGGAGATAAACTAGTTTGGTAGATGCATGGTTAATAGCACCGATATCATCTGTGATTTCAATCCTTATTGGATTTTTCCTTTTCAATTACGTAAGTGAGAAAGATGCAGGTACAGACCGCATGAAGGAAATAGCGGGATGGATCCAAGAAGGGTCAAGGTCATTCCTAAAGACAGAGTACCAGTATCTGGGAATTTTCGTGGGAGTTATGGCTATAATATTATCATTAGCATTAGGTCTGAAGATCGGAGTCACCTATGTCTTTGGTACTATATTGTCGGGCATCGCAGGGATAATCGGTATGGAGATTGCGGTAAGGGCTAATGTTCGTACTGCCAACGCAGCAAAAGAAGGGGGTCTCATAAGAGCTTTCCCAATAGCATTCAGAGGGGGAGCCGTAATGGGGCTGATGGTCGTTGGATTAGCACTTCTTGGTGTCAGCACCATCTATTGGCTCACTAAAGATCCAGAAATAGTATTAGGGATGAGCATCGGTGCCAGCACATTAACACTATTTATGAAAGCTGGAGGTGGAATATTTACGAAAACTGCGGATATCGCAGCAGACCTAGTTGGAAAAGTAGAACTAGATATTCCAGAGGATGACCCCAGAAACCCTGCTGTTATCGCAGACAACGTTGGAGATAATGTGGGAGACTGCGCAGGGTCAGGAGCAGATCTTTTTGACTCCTATGTCGCAGCGATAATGGCAGCCATGATACTAGGAGGAGCAGCTTCCCAGATTTACCTCGAGGTTGTGCCCCTTGTTTACGCTGGTCTAGGAATAATCGCGTCAATCATCGGTATAGCCGTTGTTAGGGTGGGTAAGGAAGGGAACCCTGGGAAATCTTTGAATTTGGGAACTTACGTGACCGCGATTTCATTTGCCGTATTAACCTTCATAGCTACATGGTATTTTGAATACGATATGAGAATATGGTACAGTAATCTTGCTGGCTTAATCGCTGGTATAGTTATAGGCATGACATCTGACTTCTATACTTCAATAGAGCGTTCACCAGCTCAGAATACAGCTGAATCATCACAAACCGGGGCAGCTGTCAACATTTTAACGGGATTCTCTTACGGCTTAATCAGTTGCTTTCCAGCTCTATTAGGTATAGGTATAGGTTCTGCAGTGGCGTACTCGATTTACGGTGTCTACGGTGTAGGTATAGCTGCTGTAGGTATGCTTAGTATAGCGGGAATAATAATAACTGGAGATGCCTATGGACCGATAGGAGATAACGCTAGAGGTATTGCAGAGATGGCAAACCTCGGTGACACTGTTCTTGACATAACTGATGAGATAGATGCTGCTGGAAACACGACAAAAGCTATTACAAAAGGTTTCGCGATAGGTGCAGCGGGCTTAACAGCCATCGCTCTTTTAGCATCTTATCAGAAAATTATTAGAGAACTCCTGCAACAAACAGTTGTTTTCGATATGATGGATCCGCTAGTAATGATGGGGATTTTCATCGGTATGAGTATTCCAATTATCTTCTCGGCGATGATTATGTTAGGTGTATCTAAGAATGCTTATAGGATGATTGAGGAAATACGTAGACAGTTTGATGAGATCCCAGGACTAATGGAAGGAACCGCTAAGCCAGATTATGATAAATGTATCAGTCTGGCAACTCGTGGTGCTCTTAGAGAGCTACTTCCACTAATATTATTCAGCATATTAACTACTCTGGTGCTGGGGTTCGTTGCAGGCGTAAAGGCACTGGCTGGTTACCTGAGCGGAGCCATCTTCAGCGGATTCTTCCTAGCGATCTTAATGGCTAATTCAGGCGGGCTGTGGGATAACGCTAAGAAATACATTGAATCTGGTCACTATGGAGGAAAAGGCTCAGATGCACATAAGGCAGCAGTAATCGGAGACACTGTTGGAGATCCCTTCAAGGACACCGCAGGACCATCATTAAATACACTGGTGACAGTTATATCTCAGATTGCTTCGTTATTTGCCCCTCTATTCATATTATACGCGATAATAGGCGTATAATACAATCTAACAATATTTTATTCTCTGAACTTTTTCTATACCTTTATTAATACGAACCAATCTAATCTGGTAGCCTAAAGGAGAATAATCAATGTACAAATACCTCAGGGATGCATGGAAACGCCCGGAAAATAGCTATATTCAAGATGTCATGAGAGATAGGGCAATAATATGGAGAAGACAGCCTTCAATTACTAGAATTGAAAGACCAACCAGACTTGATCGAGCAAGGGCTGTGGGCTACAAGGCTAAGAAGGGATTTGTTGTTGCTCGCATTCGTATAAGCCGAGGCGGTAGAAGAAAGAGGAGACCTACTCTCGGGCGAAGCCAGAAACGTATGGGTGTAGTAAAGTTTACTCCCAGTAAGAGCAGAAAACTAATGGCCGAGGAACGTGTTGCCAGAAAGTTCCCCAATCTAGAGGTTTTAAACAGCTACTGGGTCTGGCAGGACGGAAGATACAAGTGGTTCGAGGTTATCCTAGTTGATCCTCATCATCCGGCAATAAAATCAGATAAAGACGTTGGCTGGATAGCTGGAAAAAATTAAACCTTAATCGTAATCCATTTTTGAGTAGTTACCCTGTGTAGGTTTATTGCCTAAGACCATTATGTTCCAGTCCATCTTAATTATTAAGAAGAAATAGTTCATTAAACCTAATTTTTTAATTCTCCTTACACTGTATCGTATTTTCATTTTTCTGTCCAGCAGTATCTTTCCCTTTTTCTTTATCCGTTTGAATATCTCTACATCATCAGCATATGCAAGTGGTAGGTATCCTCCGACTTTTTGGAATACATCTTTTCGAAATGCGCTGTTTGCTCCACATAGGTGATAATGTCCAATCCAGCTGAAAACCACCAGAAGCCAGTTTGAGGCATCGAATAGCCGCTTATAGATAAATATCTCAATTTTGTTCATTTCAGTAAAGTCGTATGGTTTCAGTATACCTGTTAATGCTACGACCGATTCATCCTCAAACTTTTTACAGATAACTTCGAGCCATTCTTCAAAAGGTTCACAGTCCGCGTCAGTAGTAGCAACTATCTCTCCTTGTGCTACATCAACACCATCATTTCTGGCGCCACCGACTCCATGACTTATCTGCTGAATGACTTTATCAGCATATGACTTTGCGATCTCATATGTATTATCGTAGCTATTACCATCCACTACAATGATCTCGTAATTATCTTTGGGTAATGATTGGTTTAGTAGTGCTACGAGGCACTTCTCTATGTTTTTTTCTTCATTATAGGTTGGAACAACAACTGATATCCTTGTCATAGACTCTTAATCCTCTCTATTCCATCCTTCCCTGAAAGGATTGCTTTATCCATATTGTAATACTCCCACTCACCGAATCTACCGATAGGAACAATATTGTTCTCAATTAAATATTTATGTATAGCTGTGACGTTTTCCCTGTGTTTGAGGTCATAGATCACGTACGCGTATTCGAATACTGCTGAATCGCATACTTCTATGTTATCTTGCTTATCCAAGATATCGATATCTATTAAGTCGTTTAGAACCATCGATACTACCTCCTCTTCCTCTATAATCTGATCCCTATATGTGACTTCTACAAGTAAACTGCTTTTTCCTTCGGGTGTTGTATAAGGTGAAAAATTCATTGGAAAACTGATACGATTAAAGACCAAGTCTCCCTCTGGGAAATATAGCCAATGTTTATCGATAATATTAGGTCTGTTCACACCAAGATTCACACAAACAAGAGAATTGTATATTAATTCACTTGAAGCCTTTGAGATATCGCTTGGTACATCATCTATTCTGCCGATTAAGTCTGGAAGAGGTAGACTGGATAATAACTTTCCAGAAGTAATTCTTTTCTCAACATCATTTTTCACAAAAGTAGTCTCAACTCCATCCTCTGTAATTCTGAGATCTTTAACTTCTGAATTGTATGATACCTTAACTTTATCTGATAATGATTCAGCTAAACTTCCAATCCCACCAAATTTAGGATAATGGAAAAAGGCGTTTGGCCCAAAGTTTTTCTCTTGCTGTCCTGCAGCACCCTTCTTCATATCTTTTATACTGGGTGTAGGTACTCTACCTTCTATCCAGTCTGTATTGATTTTTGATAGAGGGTATTTCCAAATTTTCTCGTTGTAGGGTATCATATAGTGTTTAGCTACTCCATCTCCGAAAGTTGTAAGTATCCATTCTCGGAAATTTTGTGGCTTAAAGTCAAGCTTATTTTTAACCCCCTCTATGCAGTCATCAATTATCTCCTTCGGTAACGGGGCTAGGTTAGCCTCAAAAGGGTACTCGACAAAGGTATCCCGCATATAGATGAAAGCCTTTCTTCTCTGTGTTATCATGTTATTCTGTAGAAGATCTTTCCATAATTGTTGGACGTACGGGTCTTTAGTGAATAAAATATGTGGCGCATAATCGAATATATATCTTTTAATCTCAACGCTCTTACTCAAGCCGCCAGGAGAGTCCTCACGCTCAAGTAACAAGTATTCTGAATCTGAGTGATAAGCCGCACTCAATCCAGCTAGTCCTGCACCTATTATAGTGATCATTAAACTGAATAAAACCCTAAGGAAACTGAAATAAGAATTATACTATAGGTTTTTTGAAAAAAATAATTACAATAGTTACTTTAAGAAATCTATTAACTTATCTGCGACTATTGTGCTGTTAGCAATCTGAGCTTCCTCTGTCCCAGCTCCTATGTGGGGGGTTGCTACCAGATTGGGGTTTTTTACGAGTTCCGGGTCTGGATCCGGTTCACTCTCAAAAACGTCTAAGCCCGCCCCAGCTACTTTACCTGACCTTAATGCTTCTTTCAGGGCTTTTTCATCGATTACACCGCCCCTAGCGGCATTAATGATATAGACTCCATCCTTCATAGAATCAAATTCTTTCGAGCTGATCATGTGCTTTGTTTGGGGTAGAAGAGGAACGTGAATGCTAATAAAATCCGAGTTTGCAATTAGAGTTTCTAAATCAACTTCTTTTGCACCTATCTCCTCAACGAAATGCCTTAACTTGTCCATGGCAACATCGAATGCGAGAACCTCCATTCCCAACGATTTTGCTTTGCTACCTAGGTTGTATCCAATCCTACCGAATCCTATGATACCAAGTTTTTTGCCCGTGATCTCGATACCGGTAAGCTTCCTTTTCTCCCACTTCCCTTCCTTCATGCTCGAGTCTGCTTGAGTAATATTTCGAGCTAATGTGATGATGAATCCAAGGACCAACTCAGCTACTGCGTTACATGGAGCTTCTGGGCTATTGAATATCTTGATATCTTTTTCTTTGGCCTTATCGAGGTCAATGTTGTCCAGTCCTACCCCTGCACGTGCTATAGCCTTTAACTTTCCTGGATTCTCCAGGATATCTCGGGTTACTTTCGTGGCGCTTCTTACAATAATACCATCATATACTCCGATTATATTACCAAGCTCCTCATGAGAAATATCAGGTTTCTCATCGACATCAAAACCTGCCTTCTCCAACAATTTCATACCTTCCTCATGTATTGGGTCGCAAATTAGTATCTTAACCATATTATGTCTCCTACTTTCGGCCTTTAGCCGACACTATCTGAATTATATCGTTATCCTCAAGGATATAGCTATCTCCTAGACGTTTCTTTGACCTAGCGTCAACCGCGAACAGGAAGCCCTCCTGAAGATCGCTATGAATTTCTCCAGCAAACTGTTTAGCCGTGGTCCCTCTAGGTACCAGATAACAGTCCGGCAAGACCTGTCCCTGATGGTTTGTTAGCTTATCTGAGTCCTCCACTGGGTAGACAATTACCATGTTAAGCAACTTGAAGAATGACTGATTGAGTGCGTCTTGGAGCCCTGTATTACCCCATTTCTCGAATACTTTCTCTCTAATCCTTTCCAGAGCCTTTATCTGGGCTTCATTTAGTTTTTCTGGGTTATTGATCGTAAAGTTGCTATCTCCTGGTGTATATTCAACGAGACCTGCTTCGGCTGCTCTTCTAAGAGCTAACTCGGCTTCAGCGCAAGTTGGTATTACCTCGTAGCCTGCCTCCCTTAACCTCTCTACGTTAATCTCTGCGCCATCCCGATCGGCTTTATTGGCTGCTACGATCAATGGTTTGCTGGTTTTCCTCAGTTCTGTGACAAATTTTCTTATCTCTTCTGGTTCCCAGTGGCTAGCTTTGTAGGAATCCAGCTCTGCTGCCATTGCAGCTTCTTTTATCTGAAACCTATTAATCCCTAGGCCAGTAAGTTTCTCCTCTAGATGTCTCTCTAATGGTTCTTTTTTTGACTGGGCTGTCCTTGTTATCCTGTCCCAGTCCTTTAAGATGAGAGAATATAGCCATAGATCGAACTCCTCCTCGAACATCTCGACGTCTTCAATTGGGTCGTGGGTCATCGGATCACAAACCTGGCCGCTGATATCAGTGCAGCCAGAAGCATCTGCTACTACTATTAATGCATCTGCTCTTCTCACTTCATCGAGAAATTGATTTCCTAATCCCTTTCCTTGATGGGCCCCTGGAATTAGACCGGGTGTATCTATTATATCAACAGGGATCAGTCTGGTGCCATTAACACAAGCACTGTTAACGGGGTTATCTTCCACCTCAAGTTCCCTGCAGACGCAGGCTGCTCTAATATACCCTATTCCTCTATCTGCCTTAATTGTGGTGAATGGAAACCCTGCGATCTCAACGGGCTTAAGAGTAGCAGCTCCAAAGAACGTACTTTTCCCGACGTTCGCTTTTCCTACCAGTCCTACAGTTTTTGCCAAGTATACACCGAATATGTTGGGATTTTGTGTACCTTAAACTTATTGGATAGAGCGAAATAAATGAACCGTTATAATGACTCGGAAAAACAGCTACAAGGAAAATATAAGCCCCAATTTTATTATGTTTTATCCTTCTTTCTCGTAATAACCTGGACTTTTTTTGGTCCCAAAGCTTCTGAGTCCTTCTTCTTTCAGTTTTTCTAGGTATTGATTAGCTTCTTCGTCGGTTATCTCGTCCCTGTCTTTCATATATTCTATAATTTCTAATGCTTCTTCTTCAGTATTGCATCTCCGGAGAAAGTCAACTATGTCAGGATCATAGCCGGCGAACTTCCTTTTTGGCTCTGGTTTTTCTACTTGGAAATTTAGTCCCGCTTTACCCTCTCCTTCCTCGATTTCCTTCGCTAGGGTTGGGAAACGTTTCTTGAATTCTTCTTTCTCCATTTTATCGCTTCTTTGCTTTATTCGATCATTATTAATAATAAGGGTTTATCTCCTTCTCTCCTGGTGTTCTGGGAAGAAGTATTTGATGATTTGAGGGTCGACATCTCTCTGGATTGTTAGCCCTGGTGCTATCCAGGCACCTGAACCTACAATGACTCCAGGGTGGAAGCTAACATTTATCCCTGTTTGGCATTCATCACCCATAATAATTCCCAGTTTTTTCCTTCCACTACTCATCCTTTCTCCTTTTATGTTCAATTCTATTGGTGTCTTATCAAACCTCAAGTTCGCCGTTATGGTACCTGCTCCCAGATTGCAGTTCTTTCCCACTATACTATCGCCTATATAGCTGAGATGGGCTGCGTGGGTGTTATCCATTATTATACTATTTTTAACTTCACAGGCATTTCCAATTCTAACACCTACCCCTAGGTTCGTGTATGATCTTATGTAACAATTGGGGCCAATATCACTCCCTTCCCCAATTACCACAGGGCCCTCAATGTAGGTTCCGGATCTTAGAACTGCATCCTTCTTTAACCATACTGGGCCTTTTACTTGGACCCCTTGCTCGACCTCGCCTTCGATTTTTTTCTCAATATGTTTCATTGCCCTTTCATTTGCTTCGAGCAGGTTCCAAGGAAGTCCAATGTCCAGCCAGTCATTATGGTTTAGTTCATATTTTCTTAAAGTTAATCCTGCATTGATCATTCGTTGCATCGTATCTGTGATCTCGTATTCCCCTCGAGGGCTCTTTGATGTCTCTTCAATGTGCCAGAAAACCTCCGGTGGAAAAATATAGATGCCGACATTAGCGTAGCTACTTGGTGCTTTTCCTTTTGGGGGCTTCTCAACAACCTTAGTGATTTTTTCCCCATCTAATCCAAAAGCACCATACTGGCTCGGATCTTCGACCCTAATTGAGGCAACAGTCGTCTCCTCCTCTTTATGAGCTTTCATTAATTTCACCAAAGTACCCTTTTCCAGGTAGTGATCCCCATATAGACTAAGGAAATAGTTATCCCCGACCCATTCCATTGCCTCATAAATCGCATTGGCAGTTCCTAGAGCTTCTTTCTGAGTTCGATACGAAATATCAATTCCAAAACCAGTTCCATCTTGGAAGTAATCTTTGATCTGGTCCTCGAGGTAGTTTGTAACTACTAGAACCTCTCCGACGCCAGCTTCCCTGACACGTTCTATCATCCACTCCAGTAGAGGCTTTCCAGCTACTGGAAGCATGGGCTTGGGTGTATTGTCTGTAAGAGGTCTGAGTCTCGTTCCTTTACCAGCTGTTAATATAACTGCTTTCATCTTATATCCCTAAATGATTTTTTGATGAGGCTGATACCTTTTTCTGTATATTCCTTCACCATCTGATCAGTCTTAGCCTCTACTGTTATTCTTATGAGGGGCTCTGTGCCCGAGGTGCGAATTAGTATCCATCCTTCCTCAAGCTCAAGTCTTACCCCATCTATAGTAGTAATTGTTTTTATATTATTGAAGGTATCCTGATATCCCGACTTAATTTTACTCAATATGGGTATCTTTTTCTCGTTTGGGCAGACTACTTTTTCTCTGTTTATTGGGTAAGCGGGTGCACGGTTTACGAACTCTCCAAGACTCATCTCCATATCCTTAATTGCTTCTAGGAGTTTTAACGCGGAAAGTATACCATCCGGGCACATATGTATATCAGGATGAACCCAGGCACCAACTGGTTCACCCCCAAATATTGCTTTACTTTCCGCCATGGTTTCAGTAATATAAGAGTCCCCGACTGGGGTTCTAATAACCTTACCCCCTTCACTCTCAACCATCTCATCAACGTTCATACTTGTGCCAACATGAGTTACGACGGTTCCACCTTGGTTTTTTTCAACCAGATAGGCGGCAAATGAAGCCAATGCTCTGTCAGGACTGACCATATGACCCGAGCTGTCGATAGGCATCATACGGTCTCCGTCACCGTCAAATCCGAAACCGATATCGATGTCTCTTGCTTTCATAAACTTGCCAATTCTAAGTAGGGAATTTTCATCAGGTTCTGGGTTGCCTGATGGAAATGTTCCATCCGGGATGCCATTTATAAATTCAGCTTGTATTGAAAATTCATCCATTATCGATTGAACGACAGTGCAAGTCGCCCCATTGAATAGATCAAATGCGATGCTTTCCTCAATTTCCAATTCAATTGATAAGATCAGTTCCTCAGTATATTGATCTAACGGATATAGCGGTTCTAGAATTCCTACCCCATCCCACTCACTAAGCTGATAAAGACAATTTTCCAGAATATCCTCTATATCCAGTTGCTCTTTCTCTGTCAGGCTCATACCTTTCTCATTGAAGATCTTTAGACCGTTATATTCTGGTGGATTGTGGCTTGCGGTCACTTCAATTCCAGCATTTGCGTCTAGATTTCTTACAGTCCATGCTGTTATGGGTGTGGGCACAAGCCCTATTGAGTAAATGTCCGCTCCTGCGGAGGAAAGTCCTGAAAAAAGGGCTCCCTCGATCATTGGCCCTGAAACTCTTGCGTCTCTGCCTACAATTATTGTACCGCCCTTGTGGATGGTCGCTAAGGCTGTGCCTACCCTGTGGGCGAGGGTAGGTGTTATCTCCTTGTTTACTACTCCTCTTATCCCGGAACTTCCGAACAATTTTGGCTTCAATTATACTCTTCTCCTTGGTATGAATCTGCGGAGGGGGTCTGATATGATAAGTTTTTCTAACTCGTGCAGGGTAATCCCTCTCTTAATGTCACCATATATCTCGCAGCGTTCGAGTTCTTTCTCCGCTAAAGGGCGAACTACTATTTCAAGCGGGTATTTATCTACCTGGATTCGAATGTGAGTGGAGCTACATGGAAGGCCGTTCTTTTGAAAAACCTCAGTTTCCATTTCATCAATTTCATAAGTGGTTCTTATTTTGTCCCTAATTTCTTGAGGATCATCATGGAAAACGATAATATCTATGTCACTGCTCTCTCGAACTGTTCCCCTCCAGACACTACCAGTGAGCCGAGGGTCAAATTTTCCAATTAATCTCATAGTCTTTAATGCAGCCTTCCTCATCTCAATGAGCCTTTGGTATCTTTCAGATCCCTCGACCTCCTGAGCGTACCTATCCAACTCGATGGCCACTTCGAAATTACTTGGCATGGTGTTAACACCCAAGCTAGCAGCTGCCTGTTCTTTAGCATCAATGTATTCTTTTGCCCGACCATGATACATTAGTCGCGCTGCTTCTATTGCAACTCTAGTTCTGGGATCCATATACTAAATAATACAGTACATCGTATTTATTCGATTTCAACTTTGCAGAATAAGATTAAGAAATTAACTTAATTTTAAGACTGAAAGTATAAACAAGTTAAATTGGAAATATTTTGATAATAAAACTTAGGCTACTCTTCTGGTATCTCAAGTAGCTCGCTCTTCCTCACGCCTACGTGTCTCAGAGCTGTGATGTTCTTTGCTTCGTTATATACGTCAGAAGCCAATTTACCTAACACCATCTCATGTGCTAGCTGGTCAAAGGTTAATGTCTCAGCTTTTTCTTTTACTATGTTCTCCATTATCCTACGGATCTTCAGTTCTTTACTTGTCTGTATCCTGGTCTGAGTCATCGCTGTTACGACTACCTTAACACGGTAACCATCGGGTGTTTGAACTCTGAATAACCCGTCGATCTTTGTGCTCCTTCGGCGCACGAGGCTTCGAAGGTAGTCTCGCAGGTACTCGTGACCCTTGAATACTGTCCTCGCTACATGTCCCTCTATTTCGTTGACCTGGAAATACATCTTGATATATTCTTGACTAAAATCCCCCGTTATTGCGGCGAGGGTTGTCTCGAAGACTCGACCCATTACCTTATCTGGGTCATCACTTGGGGTCTCACCTACCTTTGTTTCACCAAAGTATCTGGGTAGGATGATATCGTACCATTCTTTGCGGCGCCATTTGTCTCTTACTGCCCTAGACACGCTGTTTATTCTCCTAATTTCAGTGTTCAAGCAATACAGCGCCATCATATATAGGTTTTGAAAGAAATTGCCAAATGTACCCCATTTTAGATAGATTTATACCTTCAAAACATGTTTACAGTTTAATTTACAGCCAATTATGCTTTATTTGTATTTTGGATTTTATATGACGATTATTGCCATGATAGCTGTGGGGATAATTATTTGCTTGTTGATGGAAATTAATCTACATCAACTTGAGTCATGTTTTTAATGCCTGAATTTATGTCACCAATAATTTTTTTGTATAAGTTATTATTTTTAATTGAGGAATATATTTCTGGTATTTCTTCAAGGGAATCTTCCAGTTCACTTATTCTATTACAATCTGGAATATATTCAGTTAAGAGAAGCATCTTCTTCTTTTTTTCTAAATAACCTTCATCAGCCAAGTGATCTTTTACTATGTTGATGATTACCGATTCTGGGTTATTTCTTTTAGATCTGCCAATAATACGTGATGTGAGATCGAACAGATTGTCGTTTTTCTTTGCCTTATCCCACAGTACACTCTCTAAACTTGATGATGGTAGTCCTGGCGTTCCTATTTTATTGATGATTACTGTATCTATCTTTCTCAAACCAAGCATTTTGCTCCTTTTTCCGATATCAAGTTTTAGGTTATTATTCTCGTTTAACCATGATATGGATGCTGCTACAAGCTTTACTGCTAATTCGTCTTGTTTCACTTTATTACCTTTACAGGGAACCTCTTCACCTTGGAATCTTGCTTTATCAACATACCTGTCAGAGAATAGATAAACGAGTGTGGAGTAAGCTACCATTAAATCCTTAAACCAACGGTGTGCAGATATTAAAAAAATTATTGGTGGGTAATATAGAGAAAAAAAGTATTTTATTCATGTGATATTGACTACCAAGCTCCGCCTCGTTCTAACCACTCTTTGGTCTCTGGGTGAATTTCCTTGAAATTCTCCTTAATATACTCTCTCATCTCATCAGCGAGTTTAATTGTCCTGTCATATCCCTGTTCTTTGATGAATTCTTCAATCTCTTCTTCTGTTTTCCGTTTGGGGTTCCAGTCTTCTTCATTTGCTACTCGGAATAGGAATCTGGTATAGTTTGCGGCAGCTAGTCTCAGGTACTTGAGGTCAACTTTATCAACTGTGTCATATTTGGTATGCCCATAACCTCTTCCGGTTCTTACTTCGGTAGGGTCACCTCCGTGACTCCCACATGGAACTGATTTCAGGAAGAATGGCCAATGATCGCTATAGGGACTTACCTTCTGTTGGACTGGGAATTCTACCTTCATTTCCTCAGCGTATTTCTCAGCAAGGGGTTCTAGCTCAGGGAAATCGTGGAATACAATTCCTTTTACACCCTCATTTCCAGCGCTGTCTAAGTTAAGCATGAATCTGCATTTATCTAACTCATCTTCATGACGGTCAGCGTACGCGTAACTTCCATATAGACCGATTTCTTCAGCCCCGAAGCACATGCAACGTACTCTTCTCTTGAGCTTGTCTTTTACAAGATTCAGGTTGCGGCTTATCTCCATAACTGTGACCGCTCCACTAGCAGGATCTACCGCACCCTGACTTATGTCGTGTCCGTCATAGTGACTCCCAACTACAATATACTCATCATCTACAGGCTTTTCTGGTACAACGTCTGCAATAACGTTGTATGTATCTACGTTGTGGTTCTTGTCCGTGGTCTTTATTCTAACAGTAACCTCTTCTTCCCTATCAAGCAGTCTAGTAAGGAATGCACCATCTTCGTGAGCTAATCCTATGGCTGGGATAACTGGGTTGATCCCTCCCGTAGGTGGTCCGTATGCTGGATAATGGTTCATGAATATCCAGCCTTTTGCTCCAGCCATCACGCTGCGCATGAATTTCTCGCTTCTATGAAGGAACCTTTTCATTCCTGGCGGATTAGCGCTTGTCACCATTACGATTTTTCCATCTATCTCGTCTTTTTTCTCTTCATATACTTCAATGGCCCCTGGTCCAATGAATATAAGCTCCCCTTCAACCTCATCACCAACGCTGTGGGGCAGGCTGATTACATCAAAGCTTTTCTTGATTGGGCTGGTTACCTCTAGGCTCGCTGGCCCTCGGGTCCATCCAGGTATGGTGAATTTTTCATGGTGCACGTTCTCACAACCATACTCCTCAAACTTTTTCACCATGTAATCTACGCTTCCCTTATCTCCAGGTGTTCCAGGGAATCTGCTGCCATGGACGTCGCACATGACTTCCAGGTTATCCATTGGCTCTGATCCAGTGTAAATCTCGGCCATTATTTTCTTATCTACATCCAAATATGGATTCATTTAGACACCAGCTATACATTACCGTTTAGAATATAAAACCATTAGAAGAGGGGTTAGATGACTTCTTCCCAACTTCCCTTTAGCCTCTCGAGATAAACAAGGGTCTCTGGTCTAAGTTCATCTTTATGTGATTCGAGATATTCCTTAAGCCTCTTGCCAAGCCTAACTGTGTGCTCGTATCCTTGGGCTTCAACAAGCTTGTCTATTTCTTCCTTGCTTCGGTGCTCGAAAGGCCAGCTATCAGCATTTATTATCCTTAAGGCGGCGATAGCGGCGTTACCAATGCATTCTCTCATAGCTCTCAGATCGGCCTTATCAACTGTGTCGTACTTTGTGTGCCCGAAACCTCGACCTGCCCTTCTTTTTGCCTCTTCTGGGTCTCCCATGGTGGCTGTTGGAACGCCCTCTAGAAGGAATGGCCAATGGTCACTATAGGGACTTACACTGCTCCATAACGGGATATCCACCCCTATTGCCTCTCTTATTGGCTTGAAGAATTTCATTAATTCAGGCCACCCGTGGATACAGAATCCTTGTCTTCCCGCTCTACCAGCCGCGTCGAAGTTTAGCATGAAGCGTATTTTGCTTATGAAGTCTGGATGTTGCTCCACGTATGCTCTACTGCCATATAGGCCGATCTCTTCCGCTCCGAAAAGAATGAATCGAATGCTTCTATCTAGGTTTTCTCTTTCGCCCGATAATATTCGTGCTATCTCCATTACACAGGCTGCACCTGTTGCATCATCCAGCGCCCCTACACTAATATCGTGTCCCTCATAGTGTGCTCCATAAACTAACCATTCATCAGAGTCCGTATTACCAGGTAGGTCTCCGACAACGTTCCAGGTATCGACTTCTTTATTCCTGCACCAAGTCTCTAGCTTGACCTTAACGCTTCCGTATTTCTCCAGGAGCCTGGCTAGATATCTCCCATCTTCATAGCCTATACCGATGCCTGGAATTATGGGGCTTATTCCTCCCGTGGGTGGTCCGTATGCTGGGTAGTGGTTCATAAATATCCAGGCAGAAGCACCGGCGAGCACACTCCTCTGATATTTCTCGCTCCTATGGAGGTAACGAGTCATGCCTTCAGGGTTTCCGCTATTAACCATGACAATCTTGCCCTCTATCTCGTCCGCCTTCTGATCATAGATATCAACAGGTCCGGCACCGAGATACACTAACTCAGCTTCAACTGATCCTTCGCTGCTCATAGGTAGTGCAACGCAGTCAATCTGCTTCTGTTTAGGGAAGAGAACTTCTAGGCTGCTCTTCTCCCTTATCCATCCGGGAATCGAGAATTTTTCTAGGTGGACATTCTCCAGCCCGTATTCCCCAAGCTCATCAGCCATATATTCACAACTAGCCTTATCAAGGCCTGAGCCAGGCCAGCGGCTCTCAAACTCGTCACATAGGTGTGTGACTATATCCAGGGGCGCTCTACTTCTATACGTCTCTCCTAAGATCCTTTTATCTATTCTACTGTAATCCTCCATATAGATCAGAAAGAATAACTGTCTACAGGCTTGTAGAATTTACGGTCATTAACCGGAAGTAAAGAAATTTAGGACGAAGTACAAGAGCCATGGAGAGAGGGCGATTAACAATGCTTTACCCCTGCTTAGCTTGTAGTTCTCCTGTAACCCGATTACGACCAGGATTAATGAATACAAACCGAAAATATTCAGCAGGTTCATATCCAGCACCGCCTTGAAAAATCTGCTTTCAATACCCCTGTTCAGAAGGAAGTAATTTATCGCAGCCCCCTTTGAAATCAGGTATGCATCCAGAGTCCTAGCTAAGTAGTTGACTAAAAATGGTGAGGCTGCTAACCCATTGATTGCAAAAAATTTCCTGAGACCCCCCTGACCCCCTAACAGATGGCTTAGACCATGCATGAGCAATGTGGATAAGATCCATCCTAGCAAAATACTGACGCCGACCCCAATACCTGATAGTAGTCTAAGATTGCTCGGCATAGTTGCTGGATCTATCCCAACAAGTTGTGGTATTAAGACTTCTATCGGGATCTTCGACGTGTACCACACGGTTGATATCACTGCCAAGAGCACTATGACTGCCTCGATCACGATCCCTTTCATAAGATCGTTCTCATTTACCATGCCAAAACCTTCATCAGGGTTTCTTAAAACATTCCAAACTAGACCAATAATTCCCTTATTTTCACTCACGTCTTAAAGCCTCCACAGGGTCGAGATTAGAGGCCCTCCAGGCTGGGTAGATGCCTGATAAAACACTCGTAATCAATGCAAACCCTACCGTATATAATCCCAAACTTATTGTTGGGGTAACTGAGATATCAACATATCTGCCGATAGCTATACCTAATCCAAATCCAAATACTGCCCCAATGGATCCCCCAACCAGTCCAGTAATTGCAGCCTCGTTAAGGAATAGGAACATTATATCAGAGCTTCGGGCCCCGATAGCTTTCATTGTGCCTATCTCTTTAGTACGTTCCATCACTGTTACCGTCATAGTGTTTATTATTCCTATACCTGCCACGAGGAGGGATATGCCTGCTATTCCGCTTAGAACGGATTGTATTGTACCTAGAACGGAACCTACCTGCTCCCTTGCAGATTCGGAAGTAACAACAGTAATCCTATCACCGAACCTATCCTCAATATTTTCAACAGCTGAATCTACCTCCTCCAGGCTGTCCGCCTCAGCAATGATAAAATCATATCTTCCACCCACTTCGTAGAACTGCTCAGCAGTCTTTAGGGGCAACGCGATACTATCATCCAAGTTAAAGCCAAAACTACCCCCAGTACCCTCAAGAATACCAATTACCCGGAGAGTCATCTCTTTCTCCTCACCTTTAACTATGGATTTAATCTTCAAACGGTCTCCCAAATCGATAATGGGCTCATCCTCATTATTAGGTTGTGCAATATTTGCACCGATTATCACAACTGAGGCATCACCCCTAACAAAGTTTCTACCCTCCTCTATCTTGGTGTTCTTATTGATAACCGCGTACTGCTCCGTTACACCGTATACGTCTGTTCTAAACTGTCTACCGCGTATAGTATACTCACAAAACTTGTTTGCAATTATGGGTGTGGCTGAATCGATATTACTTGTTCTGCTTATATAATCAAGGTCGCGCCAGTCTAATTTATCTCCCACTATCCCCTGTCCTTGAACAATTTCTCCAGGTATAATGATGATATTTGTTGGCCCAAAAACATCCAGTTGCTGACTTACGTTATTTGTCAATCCCATCGTAATGGATATTAAGCCTGTTATTGCCGTGCAGCCAATTAATATACCGACCAGATTTAAGAAAAACCTGAATTTCCGCTCCCATACTCCTTTAATCGCTGACAGAAATATATCGAGGGGATTCACTTTTCTTACCTTTATGGTCCTAAGCCAAAGATTCTTCTCAACCAGAGCCATATGCCGGTATTATTAGGTTCCTGGGGTTGTTCTCCCGACTGCTCGCTTATCTCAAGGTTTAACGATAATTCCTCGTAATGCTCTCTATTTAGATGGTCCCTGTAAAGAACACGTAAGTCTATATCGTGTTCCCCGTTTGATGCATCCTCTCTAACTCTGTAGTTTAGATCGAAGGGAATTGGGCTATCCGGGTCCACTGCGCCAATATACTCCGTACTTCCTGATACGCGCTCAATTACATCATTCTCTAGTACCTCTATACTTACAAATTGTACGCTCTCTGTACCAATAAGAAGGAGATCAGCTTCAAGTTCACCTACCTCTCCCTTTCGCAGCTTTAGACTGGGAGCATCTAGGATCTCGAAGTCTATTAATCCCTCTACCCTAACGGTTAACGTTTCTGTGAGTTGGGAGGGCATACCTTTTGAGTTTGTATAACTAATTGTGGTAATTATTGGGTACTGACCTGCAGGTATATCTCCTGATGCTAGAAGTCTATAGGATACTTGAGATGTCTCTCCAACTTCCATATCGCCTAAGCTTACACTTGTGGGGTTTAATGGTGATAGAGCTTGGTTACCCTGAAAATTTAGTGAGGAGATAACCTCGTAAGCATCAGAACCGCTGCATTCTATTTCGATGTTTATTTCGAAGTCGTCCCCTGGATTAATAGGCTGATTTTTTATAGTCGTCTCTTTAATCGTGATTAGGGTATTCTTTGATACTGCAGTCTGATCTACGTTAACAGGCAATACAAAGTTCTGGAAAAACTGTGCCCCAGCCTCGTCTCTGTAAGATGCTGTTGCTGAAATAACATAAGCTCCGAGAGGGGTTCCTTCTAAGACACTAACTGTGGGAGTTAGAGTTATTGTATCCCCAACTAAAATGGAGTCGATGTTACGCGTTGAGCCACTGACTATAGATATTTGGTTAATGCTTGATTGAAGACTAAACTCTATGTTTGTTAGGTTGCTCTCCCCCTCATTTGTAAAAGAGTATTGTAATAAGTTGTTCCCACCTGTCCTGACATTTACGGACTCTGTATCTGAGGAGTAGACGAGTCTAGGCGTAAACCCTTTACTGACGACTACCCCTAAGGGAACTGAAATGGTGCTGTCGAAGATGGTCCCATATCTGATGTATTTTACATTTAATGTTAGGGTGTATGCTCCCAATGGTGTGCCCTGGTTTACGTAGATCTTAGGATGATAACTCTTCGTTCTCCCTTTTGCTATCTCATCATAAACTTTGTGAGAATCCTCCAATATCTGAACCCCTGGCGTCTGTGATGATAGAAGAGCCTCCACTGTGAAAACATCAAGCTCACCAACATTATGGAGGTTAATTTCTATACTGTTTATCTCACCGGCTGTCAGATAAATATCATCCACTGATACCTCTAGGATATTACCTGATACTGGTACTAGAAAATTGAAACTCGACATTACTAACGCAATTAGTAATAATAATCCTGAATACTTTCTTTTCATTTTAAAATGCCTCAAATCTTTTCTCTCCAACCACTTCTCCATCTCTGAGTTGGACAAGCCTATCTGTACTCTGACCAACCTGTGGGTCGTGTGTTATTAGAATGAAGGTTTTCCCTTCCTCTTTATTTAATCTCTTAAGAAGATTCATTATCTCTGCTCCTGTAGTTGAATCTAGGTTCCCTGTGAGCTCGTCTGCAAGAATTAAGTGTGGCTCATTTGCAAGCGCCCTAGCAATTGCTACACGCTGCTGCTCTCCACCACTTAACTGGCTAGGCTTATGATCAGATCTCTCCGCAAGTCCAACTAATTTTAGTAATTCTTGTGCTCTCGCAGTCCTTTTTGAGCGGGAGATCCCTCTTATTGCCATTGGTAGCTCAACGTTTCCCTGAGCATCCATCCGTGGTATGAGGTTGAAGAACTGGAAAATGAATCCGATTTCCCTGTTACGAAGATCAGCCAACTTGTTGTCGTTGAGCTGGGATAGATCTACTCCATTTATAAAGACCTTTCCTTTTGTCGGCCTATCAAGGGCCCCAATCATATTGAGCAATGTGCTTTTACCGCTACCGCTGGGTCCCATAACTGCCATGAATTCTCCAGGTTCTATGGTAAGATTAACGTCCTTGAGAACCTCTAATGGTCTTCCACCGGACATATAGGTTTTGCTTAGGTCTATTGTCTCCACTACTGGTGTCATTTTTTTGGTTCCCCTTCGAGTAGTTTTTCGATCAGTTCGAGCCGTTCTTTCGTTCTCTGGTGTAATTTTTCGAGGAAAGGTTTCTTTATACTGTCATCCACACTCTCGTAGAAATCTGCGAGCATATCATGTGTCATTACCTTATCTCTTTTCAGCAGCTCATTTAGTAGACTGAGGGCACCAATCCTCATCTCTTTGCTCATCCACTTGAAGACTACGGATAGATATTTTACCGTGAATTCAACCGAGTTGAGGAAATGCTTCTCTAGGTAATTAAATAGGTCTTTTCCATCATTTGTTATGCGGTAGTAATCTGTTCCTTCTTTCTCGAAAGTATTAACAAAGCCTTTTTTCTCGAGACTTTTTAATGCGGGATAAACGGTTCCTGTCTGAGGTTCCCATGTCCCTTCGAACTCGTCTTTGAGGATTTTAAGCATCTCGTATCCATATTTAGGTCCTCCCTCAAGCTGGATTAGTAGAAGTACTTGTAGGGGGCTAATGGGCATCCTGAAAGGAGTCTGACTGTCTATACTCATGGACATGGGTTGACCTCTACTATGTAGACCTCAACTATTGCCATATATGGGTGCTCTTAAACCTTCCCTATATAGAAGATGAAAGTATATACTAGGATAATATTATAAACCTCGTCTGGGCTTCTCGAATATGAGTAATTTGAGCATACTAATCTATACTGATAACCCAGCTACGAGGGAAACCGGCTGGGTTAGACAGGAGATTCAAGATAGGGGTATAGCTGTGGATTACAAAGCTCCATGGGATCTTATGCTACCCGATTTTAAACCGGATTACGATCTGGTTTATGTACCGAGCAATATGCTACATCGAGGCACTACCTTTGAACTGCTCCATAGATTAATCCTACTACGAATTTTTGATGAGAACTCTATAATAATTAACCCCCTTGAAAGTATGTTATATTATTCAAAAGAATACCTTACATTGAAACTTAGGGAATTTGATCTTCCTCACCCTCGAACTCTAATTACAGAGAACATCGACAAGGCCTATGACTTCGCCAGGAGCCTCCTTAACTCAGGTAAAGAGGTGGTATTGAAGCCGATCTGCCTCGCACGGGGCATTGGAGTTATGAAACTCAGCAAGATTAGAAGTCGAGGAGATCTAATGCAGTTTCTATCCTGGTACTCTCGAGGCCATGGAAAGGGGGTTTACTATCTACAGGAATATGTTCCCAATATGGGGTATGATATACGATGCTTTGTAATAGACGGAGAGGTTGTTGGAAGAGAAAAAAGATCTAACCCCGAGGATTTCAGATACAACGTATCTGTAGGAGGATATGCTGAGGAGTTTAATGATTCCATATACGATGAGATAGCGGTAAAAGTTGCTGAAGCTATGGATTTTAAGATTACAGGGCTTGATATACTGCCAAGAACAGATGGACAACCTATCGTACTGGAAGCTAACTGTTTCCCTGGGTATAAAGCACTTGTAGAAACTACTGGGGTGAATATACCCTCATTAATCGCTGATTACTTCGTTAAGGTTCTCAAAAAATAATAAAAACAACCAAATTATCATTAAAGTGATAAACATGGTATTTTGTTCAAATTGTGGAACAGAATTGGATGAGAATCAAAAATTTTGCCCCGAGTGTGGAACCAGAAATGAGGTTGCTATCGAAGAGGCTGCTCCTGAGAGATCCGAATTAGCGGAGGAAGTTGAGAGTGAGGTTAAAACTGATATTTCAGAGCCAGTGACGGAAGAAAAAAAGGGTTCTGAGAAAAGCATATTGAAGATAGATATCAAGGAGCAGGATGTTAAGAGAGCTAAAGAAAAAGCGAGGAAAGGTTTTGGCTCGGCCCTTCGAATGGCTAGAAAGGGGATAGATCGGGGCATAGAGGTGGCGGAGAAAGGTATAGACTCAGCTAAAGGGACAATTGAGGAGAGGAAAGCTAGAAAAAAGGCACCCCCTGAGGAAGCTAAATATTGTCCAAATTGCGGGCAAAAAGTTCCAGCTGACAGTACATTCTGTACTAGCTGTGGAGAAAAGCTGGAATAATCTACCTTCTCTCCAGCTTATCCACATCGACAAGAACAACGATGACACAGTTTACCAGGACTACCCCGTGAGTCTTAGATATGTCCTGAGTATCCTCTACAGGGTACTCCATACCCCCTTTTACGATGGTGATTCTTCTCCTGCCTTCAGGGAGGACACTGAGCACTTCTTCCCCATTCACTTTTTCGGGACTAGGTGTGGCAACGGTAACGTCAACGAGAAGAGCGTCCTCAAGTTCCTCAAAGCTATCAATCTTGAATAACTGACCTAGGCCAATCATGCTGCTATGGCTTATCGCGTCCTTTACAGCTCTTTTAGCAGCCTTCGTCTCGTCTTTACCATGGAGGTCTATGCCAGTCCCAACTTCCAGAAGATATCGTCTATAATTCATTCAGACCAAGTCTCTGTCAAGATACGCCATTAAAAGCTTATCCAATTCCGGGGAACAGTTAAAAGCGGGTATTAACTGTTCTTCAGAAAGCCGAGTGATATATTCAAGAGGGAGAACAGTATGAACGAGTACAAATTTATCGTAAGAGATAAGATCAAAGAATTCCTAAAGGAAGACCTGGGCTATGGAGATATAACTTCGGAATCCCTCATCTCCCGGGATCAGGAAGCTAAAGCGAAGCTATACTTTAAGGAGCCAGGTGTGGTCTCAGGGCTCACAGAGGCTTCAATTGTTTTCAGTCTGTTAGGATGTGAACCCTCAATATACGTAGACGAAGGAACGAAGACAGAAGAAAGGAAAACATTGATGGAGATCTCTGGTTTAGCAAGAGCTATCCTAATGGGTGAGAGGCTGGCTCTGAATCTCGTTGGACGCATGGCTGGGATCGCCACAAAAACCTCAAAAGTCGTAGAAATTGCCCATGAGGGTAGCCCTGATGTTAGAATTGCCGCCACTAGGAAAACTGTCCCCGGATTAAGGATCTTCGATAAAAGAGCCATAGTTCATGGCGGGGGTGACCCACATCGTTTCGGACTTGACGACTGTGTCTTGATCAAGGATAATCATCTTGAGCTTCTGCCCTCGATAACGGAGGCTATAAGGAGGACCCGGGAAAAGGTGAGCTTTACCAAAAAGATTGAGGTGGAGGTCAGGAGCCTTGAGGGTGCAATAGAGGCGGCAGAGGCTGGGGCTGATATAATTATGTTTGACAATATGAGCCCATCTGAGATAATTGAGAACCTTGGTGTGCTCAGAAAGAAGGGCCTGCGAGAGGGATTTCTGTTCGAGGCCTCGGGTGGGATTACGATTGGTAATATTTCAGAATATGCTGTAACAGGGGTAGATGTTATCTCCCTTGGGTCACTTACCCACAGTGTCGATAGCCTCGATGTGAAACTAGAGATTGAGATGATGTAAATGAAGCTTAATGAGCAGCAGAAAAAGATAGTCGAGCTAAAAGAAGAGAAGAACGCGTTATTTCTTGTCCATAACTACCAGATACCTGAGATCCAGGTATTGGCTGACTATATTGGGGATTCCCTAGGGCTCTGTCGTGAAGCCCAGAAAGTGGAAGATAAGGACCTGATAGTATTCTGTGGTGTGGACTTCATGGCTGAGACCGCTGCAATACTAAACCCTGATAAGAAGGTAGTACTACCCAGCCACCAAGCCTGCTGCCCCATGGCAGCCATGCTTCCCACCTCTCAGCTCAAAAAAGCTAAGGAAAACCACCCAGGAATACCCGTAGTCCTATACGTTAATACTCTTGCTGAGGCCAAGGCAGAAGCAACCGTAACATGCACCAGCGCCAATGCCGCTGAGATAGTCAGAAAACTAGACTCAGAGGAAGTCCTCTTCGGCCCGGACAGCAACCTGGCCTACTATGTTAGGAACCAGGTACCCGATGTAAACCTAATAGTGGTCCCCGAAGGCGGACACTGTAACGTCCACAGGTTTATCGGAAAAGGAGAGGAGGCCCTAGAGCTGAAGAAGAAATACCCAGAAGCAGAGCTATGGGCACACCCGGAATGCGAGCCAGAGCTGCAGGATTTAGCAGACTACATCCTCAGTACAGGAGGCATGGTGAGGAGAGCACGCGAATCCGATGCAGAAACCTTCATAGTAGGTACCGAGGTCGGGCTAATTGAGCGCCTTAAAAGAGAGCACCCTGATAAGAGGTTCCTTCCAGCTAAAGAGCACGCCGTATGCGCTGCCATGAAGAGGATAGGATTGGACAATCTGTACCTGTCTCTAGTAAATGAGGCGCCAGAGATCAGAGTGGACGAGGATATCGTCTCAAGAGCGAGAGATGCTATAGAGTTGATGCTCGAGTTAAGTAGCTAGGTAACCTTTTTCCATAGCCCTGCCCTTTGCTGGTGTTGTAATATGTCTGTAATTGAGTTTGAGGGAAAGAAGCCCAGTATCCATCCAAGCGTGTTCCTTGCTCCCGGGTCATGGATAATAGGGGACGTTACACTGGAGGAGGATGTCAATGTCTGGACCAACGCAATTATTCGCGGAGATGATGACAAGGTTGCTATTGGAGCCCGCACGACGGTACTTGAGAACTGCTTGATAGAGGCACCAACTGGTAATCCCGTCGATATTGGGGCGGATGTTATTATTAGCCATGGGGCCACCGTTCACGGCTCAAGGATCGAAGATGGATCAATAATAGGAATCGGTGCGATAGTGCTTGATAACGCCAGCATAGGAGAGCGCTCCATCGTGGGATCAGGTGCCCTTGTCTCACCGAGAACCCAGATACCACCTAAT
The DNA here is from genome assembly GCA_014730055.1 of Candidatus Bathyarchaeota archaeon. The sequence goes on along the minus strand of WJIV01000067.1, from coordinate 136 downwards.
CAACTCGTACTAGGGGTACCTGCCAAGGCAGTTCGAGAATGCAGAGAGGCAGAGCACGCCTATATGAACAAGGAACATGAAAGGACACTTAGCAAAGCGAAAATCTACAAAGAAATATACAAGAAATAAAAACAAT
>WJIV01000066.1 GCA_014730055.1 Candidatus Bathyarchaeota archaeon | reverse complement strand
TGTCCTGTAGCTAACCGATCAGCACCAATATCGATGGCAGATTGGTTCAAGGCTTTTCGACGCAGTACTCCACAATAGCTACAGGTACCTAGTTCTCGTTCTCTTACTGCTATATCATCCATGGTTTCTCCAAAGAGTTCTTGAAAACTCTTTACATGTATTTCTATATTGATTTTTTTACAAAACTTTCTGGTTATACCGAGTGCCTCATCTCGATATCCCTCAATCCCCTCGTCTATACATATTGCAACTAGCTCCGATTTTGGTTGTTCTTTCTCGATTTCCCATAAAATCTTCAGGAGGGTTAGGCTATCTTTCCCACCACTAACGCCTACAGCGATCCTATTATCGTATTCGAACATGTTGAACCGATTAATGGTTCTTTTCACTTTCTCAACTATTGTTTCATTGAAGCATTTTGAACATAATCTTTCACCTGAATATGGTCGGAAATATACAGAGGATTTATCCTCACACCGGGTACATAATTCTACCAAGGTCTTTCACTCCCCATTTTCAAGAAAATTAACAGTTCTAACCTCCATGGGTAACTGAGAGGATGACCAACTCAGATCCATCTCTTAAACTAGTATCCAGACCATTGAGATTATTAATATCGATACAATCTAACAGAATAAGAGCATTTGGCTCTGGGGTTTTTAGTAATGGATCAATCAATTCTTCTTCTAATGCAGGATAATTATTTACCATTAATTTGACTGAGTCTTTTACACTCTGCATATATTCATCCTCAATGAAGATCTTGTCTACTCCTGATACTTGTCGAAGAGTACCCATCATCCGGATTTTAACCTGCATGAGACTCATCAACCAACTATTAGTTATAAATCTTTCAAGTAATTTTATCCTACTTGTACCTAATAATTTTTAAAAAATAATTATAAGGAAAAAAAACTATGCACTCTTGTCAATAGACACAGTTCCGTCCTTACCAATAACTGCTCTAGCATGCCTAAGCGCCCAGCAACTAAAAACAATGCCAACGGGTAAAGAAGCAGGATGACGTGCTGCCATTTCTATGTGTAGATCAAGTACACTTGGCCCCTCCCCAAGACCCATTACACCGATTTCTAGCTTATTCAGTTTTTCAAATAGTTCACTTTCTATCTCGGCTATATTTGGATCACTACTTCTCTCCTTGAATGGTTTTAGAAGAGCTTCTTTAGCCAATTTCATACAGATATCTTCACCCCCACCAACCCCAACACCAACAAAATATGGAGGACAACCCAAACTCCCTGCATTGGCTACAGATTCAATAACAAATTCTTTAACTCCTCTTAGCCCTAACCCTGGTTTAAGCATCTTATGAGCAGCGATATTACTACTTCCCCCTCCTTTTGGCATGGCGATAATTTCTAGTTCGTTACCTTCCGTCAGCTCCCAGTAAATTATCGGTACATGTTTTCTAAGACCCACATTGTTGCCAGTATTTCCCTTAAACATATCTACAGCATTGGGTCTTAGAGGTACCTCCTCTGTGGCTCTTTTCGTTGCATCGATTAGTATATCATATAATTTTGATCGTATAGGGAAATCATCACCTACCTTCACAATAAATGCGACAACTCCAGTATCTTGGCACATTGGTAAGCTCTCTTGGTTAGCTAATTCTGCATCCTCTAAGATATTCTGTATTTGAGATCTGCCAACAGCCCCCTCCGTGTTATCCTTTTTCTGTCTTAGATCTTTCATATATTCTTGAGGGAGCTCTGTTGCCGCAATTCTTAGAAGTTCCACAGCTGTATCTTCAATTGTTTTTTCTAACATTTTAACCATCCATCTCAGTCAAGATCACTTTTTTATTTTCCTTAATTTTTTCTGCAACCTCAGCAGTCAAATTCCCACCATGCGTATCTATGGTTACAATCATTGGACCAAAATCTTCTACTTCGTAAACCCATAAGCATTCAGGCATCCCTAATTCTTCAAGCCAGAAAACGTCTCTAACCTTCTTAATACCCTTGGCTGCAAGTAAAGCGGCACCTCCGGTAAATGCTCCATAAACACAACCAAATTTTTGACAGGCTTCGGCAGTCCTTTTACCCATTCCACCTTTGCCTATTATTACCGCTGGTCGATAGACTTGAATAAATTCATCTTGAAATATTTCCATTCTTGCACTAGTAGTAGGACCGGCTGCAACCACTTCCCAGTCTCCCTTTTCATTTTTTCTCATAATTGGGCCGCAGTGAAATACACCCCTTCCTTTAAAGGATACAGGAGGAACCTCCTCTTTCTCGTGCATTTCTAGGGCTTTGAGATGAGCTTCATCTCGAGCGGTAATAATCGTTCCTGTAACAAATATTTCATCACCAGTTCTCAGTTTACGTACATCTTCTTCTGGAATTGGCGTCTTTAAATGATATTCCAATTTGAAATCCCATCTGATATAATATGAATACAGTTATGAGACTTTCCAATTTAAGAAATTGAGTCTAAAAATCAGTTTAAAAGAATTTTTTTGAATTAAGTAATTATTAAAAAAATCACTAACACGAAAATTATAATATAGACGATGTAAACACTGTTAGGATGTCATCATCTAGGTCCAAATTATTTCTGAGAATGACGCCCGAGAATATCGAGTTCAAAGAACGGGTTGAAGAATTAAGCGGGGAACTAATTGACCTATGTTTCCAGTGCGGAGCTTGTAGTTCCGGGTGTCCTATGACAGAGGAAATGGATTATCTACCCTCAAAGATCATCAGAATGGTACAGATGGGAATGAGAGAATGCCTAGACTCTAAGACAATTTGGGTATGCACCACCTGTTTCAACTGTGAGGTAAGATGCCCGAGGGGCATTGATATAGCTAATGTAATGGAGTCATTGAGACAACTGGTTCTTAGGCAGAAATATGATCGACTCTCTCTTGACGAACTAAGTCCAGAGGAACTTAGGGAGCTACCACCAATAGCCCTGGTATCAAATCAAAGGAAGCTTACCTCATGACACGAATTGCTTATTACCCTGGTTGTACTTTAAAGAACACAGCCAAAAATTTTGAAGAATCAACTTTAGCTATCAGCAAAGCGCTAGATATCGAACTTGTAGAACCTGAACGTTGGAACTGCTGCGGCACAGTACATGCCCTTGCAACAGATGACGTCATGCATCATCTTGCTCCAATAAGAAATATGATCAGGGTCGAAGAACTTGCAAAAAATGACCAAGTCGATAATAAAAATATGGTAACATTATGCGCGATGTGTTACAACACACTAAAACGTGCTAATCAAGCCTTCAACTCAGATAATGATAAGAAGAAAAAAATTAGAGATATTATGTATAGAGAGGATATCGAGTATAGTGGAAAGGTTGAGATACTCCATTTGCTCGAGATTCTAAGAGAGCATGGATGGGAAAAAATTAAGGATGTAACCCATAAACCACTTAAAGGATTGAAAATTGCACCTTACTATGGATGCCTTCTATTACGTCCAAGGGGGATAGGAGTCGATAACGCTGACAACCCAAAAATTATGGAAGATCTTTTTGAGGCGCTCGGGGCTGAAGTAGTAGACTTTTCGCATAAACAGAAGTGTTGCGGCAGTTACAACATCGTTCATATGAAAGAAGTGGTAGTGGACCTAGCTTACAATATTTTAAATCAAGCAGAGAAGGCAGGTGCCGATGTAATAGCTACAGCTTGTCCACTCTGTGAATACAATCTTGGACCAATACAAGGAAAAATCCAAGAAAATTACCCAAATTTTGAAACAATACCGGTCCTATACTTCACTCAACTTATGGCACTAGCCTTTGGGTTAAGTGAGGAGGATGCGGCAGTTACGGGAAACACACCCGACCCAAAGCCAATCCTTATTGAGAAGGGGATATTAAAGGAGGAAATGAATTGAGTAACAATCAAGAAACTGTAACAATATTTGTAATGGGAAAGAAGTACGAGGTCCCAGCAGATCTTACAATAATGAAAGCCATGGAATATGCTGGGCATCAATTTACCAGGGGCGCTGGATGCAGAGGTGGATACTGTGGTGCCTGTGCAACAATATATAGAACCAAAGGAAGCTACAAACTTGAAGGTGCATTAGCATGTCAAAAGATCGTAGAAGACGGAATGTACATTGCACAGATTCCATTTAGTCCAGCCGAGAAAATTACCTATAATCTTGATGATATAAGGCCTGATCTATCAACCATCTTAGAGTACTATCCAGAAGTCTCAAGATGTCTCGCATGCAACACTTGCACAAAGGCTTGCCCACAAGATATAATGGTAATGGATTATGTGCAAGCATCTCTAAGAGGAGATATTACAAAAGCTGCCAAACTTAGCTTTGATTGCATTAGCTGTGGTTTATGTGCAGTACGTTGTCCAGCTGAAATAGTACCTTATAATGTGGGGCAACTAGCTCGTAGACTGTATGCAAAATATGTAGATGGTCCAACTGAGCATGTATTGGATAGAGCGAAAGAAGTTGAAAGTGGCAAGTTCGACGATGAAATTAGAGAACTTATGCAGGCAGATAAGAAGACCCTTCAAGTTCTTTATGAAAACAGGGAGACGATTCTAGAATGAGCGAATATGAAAGTGGATACCCTGAATATATGCAGGATAGCCTTAAAAAAGTAGAAGAAACGAGAAAGAGCAGAATAGGTAAAAGCTTCCCTGCAATGACCGCTGATGAAAAACAGGCTATACTAGAAAACTTCCATCCAGACTGGAAAATGGACCAAAAAAGAGAATTAAAAATTGGAAAAAGTAAGGGCCAACTAATGCCACATGAAGTGGCGGATATTCTAGAAGCTTTCCCAATTATTGATCCAGATGAAATTAATTTAGGCGAGATTGACTACGACTTAGATGTTCTGATTATAGGTGCTGGCGGAGCTGGTCTGAGTGCTGCAATAATTGCTAATGATAATGGAATCAAACCCGAAAAAATATTAATTGTACAAAAACTCAGGCTAGGAGATGCTAACAGTAAGATGAGCCAGGGAGGAATACAGGCTGCCGACGCCCCAGATGATAGCCCAACCATACACTATCTTGATGTAATTGGGGGCGGTCACTACGAGAATAAACCAGAACTTGTCGAGGCACTTGTAAAAGATGGGGCCGATGTAATCAAATGGCACGAAGAGCTAGGAGTCCTATATGACAAACTCCCCGATGGTAGCATGCAATTAGCACCCGGTGGGGGAACGAGCAGGAGAAGGATGCATAGTTGCAAGGATTACACTGGTATGGAGATAACTAGAGTATTAATGGATGAGATAATCAACCGAGAGATTAACTATGTTGAGTTCACATCTGCAGTCGAATTCTTAAAAGACGATAAAGGGCAGGTTGCAGGTGCACTATTATATGATATGGACAATGATCAATACAAAGTCGCAAGAGCTAAATCTACAATTCTAGCAACTGGTGGCTTCGGAAGGTTACATATACAGGGCTTCGAAACAACGAATCATTATGGAGCAACAGGTGATGGAATTATTATGGCTTATCGCGCTGGAGCAAATTTAATTCATCTAGATAGTACTCAATTCCACCCTACAGGCTCTGCGTACCCTGAGCAAATAGTAGGACAGCTCTGCACAGAAAAACTAAGAGGAAGAGGCGCACAACCAGTAAATATCGATGGGGAGCTATTTGTCTATCCCTTGGAAACAAGGGACGTTGAAGCATCAGCTTTAATTAGAGAATGCTACGGAAGAGAAAAAGGAATTACAACACCAACAGGGATGAAGGGAGTATGGCTTGATACACCCTTAATTGATGAAATAAATGGAGAGGGAACAATTGAACGAGAATTCGCAGCAATGTTCCGAAACTACAAAAAGTTTGGTATAGATATACGAAAAGAGCCAATGCTAGTATTCCCCACTTTACATTATCAGAACGGCGGGGTCGAGATAAATGTAAAATGTGAGACCCAAGTTCCCGGACTTTATGCTGCAGGAGAAATATGTGGCGGTGTTCATGGAAAGAACCGTCTAATGGGAAATAGTCAATTAGACCTATACGTATTCGGTAGGAGAGCAGGTAAAGCAGCAGCTAATAGAGCTAAAACAGCTGAAATTGGAAAGTTAAACCTGGATCACGTAAACCAGTATTCAAAAATGCTCAATAGAACGGGTATTGAGACCGATAGAACCAGTCCAATCCTCTTACCTGAATACCGTGGTAAGAAAACACTGGAACATCAGCTAAAACTATTATAGGAGTATTTGCATGTCAGAAAAACCAAAAATAGGTGTCTGGGTCTGTGAATGCGGCGGGAATATTGGAGATGTAGTCGATACCGAAGAGGTCGTCAATGCACTTCAAGATGAAGCTGACTATATCCAGATAGAAAGATATCTTTGCAGTAGTCCTAGTATAGAAAATATCAAGCAAAAAGTAGAAGAAGAAAACCTTGATAGAGTTGTACTAGCTTGCTGCACCCCCAAAATGCATAGAACAACTTTTCTAAGTAACTTGGAAGAGAAAGGATTAAACCAAGGATATTTAGAGATGGTGAATATCCGTGAACAATGTAGCTGGGTTCATAAGGATGATCATAATGGCGCCACAGTTAAAGCATTAGATCTTATTAAAGGTGCTATAGAAAGAACAAAACAATCATCTGCTCTAAAAGCGGAAAAAATGGATGTAATTCCAGAGGTCCTTGTAATCGGTGGTGGAGTAGCAGGTATTACAGCGAGCCTTAGATTGAGTGAGTTCGGATTAAATGTACATCTAATTGAGAAAGAACCTAGTATTGGCGGACACATGATTCAGTATCCGAAAGTCTTTCCCACCTTGGACTGTAGTCAATGCATCTTGACTCCCAAAATGGCTCAAGTTAATCAAAGTAAAAATATCGATCTTATCACGTACAGCGAAGTCAAAGAGATTACTGGTGTTCCTGGGGACTTTAAGGCTAAAATCTGGGTGAAACCAAGAGGCGTTGATCCTGATAAATGTATAGGGTGTGGAGCTTGTTCTCAAGTCTGTCCCAGTAAAGCTAAGGACGAATATAACGAAGGCCTCAGCGAAAGAAAATCTATCTATAGGCCCTTTCCTCAAGCTGTACCAAGCATATACACGATTGACTTTGAGTCATGTATTAAATGCGGTGCATGTGAAAGAACATGCCCTGCTGAAGCGATCGATATCAATGATCCTGGAAAAACTCTGGAATTAAATGTTGGAGCAATTGTTTTAGCGACAGGATTCGAGCTTTACGACATTGGTGGATTAACCAACTATGGATATGGCATCTATCCAAATGTCGTAACTAGTTTAGAGATGGAAAGGATCCTAGACGTAAACGGTCCTACAGGAAGTCAGCTAATTGTACCCCAAACAGGAAAGGAAGTTAAGAGTATTGCTTATGTCCTCTGTGCGGGAAGCAGAGATACAGAGGTTGGCAGACCACATTGTAGTCGTGTTTGTTGCTTGTACAGTTTGAAACAAGCACAGTTACTTAGAGATCGAGGTATAGATGTCTGGATCCATTACATTGACATCAGAGCACCTGGGAGAAGATACGAGGAATTTTACAGGACAACACAGGAAAAAGGCGCAAGATTTGTTAAAGGAAAAGTAACCGAGGTTATACCCGAGGATGATCATGTACTTGTGAGAAGTGAGGATATGATGCTTAACAGGATGATTGAAAATCCTGTAGATCTTGTTGTCCTTGCACCACCCATTGTTACAAGTCAAGAAACCCTAAAGTTAGCAGAAAATCTACGAGTACCTGCAGATGAAGATCAATTCATTTTAGAACGTCATCCAAAACTAGATCCCATGAGTACTAAAAGGGACGGGATTTATGCAGCTGGGATGATCATCGGGCCTAAAGATATTCAGAGTACAACCGCTGAAGCCGAGGGAGCCGCCATGAAAGTGGTTAACTTCCTGAGTGCTGATAGGATAATAGAACCAAACAAAGCATATCTAGAAGATCCTGAAGCCTGTACGGGATGTGAGGCATGCGTGGATATATGTCCTGAGAGTGCAATTAAAATGAATGAAGGTAAACCAGTTATCAATCAGATAATGTGTAGTGGTTGCGGTGCCTGTATTCCTGAATGTCCCGAAAATGCTTTGGACCAGCAAGCTCTTGGAGAATCTCAGTTAAAAGCAACTATTAGAGGGGCTCTAGCTGGAAGCAGTGCCGGTTTGAAAATACTTGCCTTTGTGGAAGAGGAAGTAGCTTATACAGCAGTTGATCTAGCCGGATTAGCTAGATTAAGCTATCCCAGCAGCATAAGGATTATACCACTACCAAGTCTTGCTAGATTAAAATTGGAACATTTCCTATATGCTTTCGCTCATGGAGCTGATGGAGTAATGGCGTTGGAAGCACCTGAACATGAAGGACCATATGGTGATGCACATATAATCAGCGAGGAACGTATTGATGAATGGCGCTGGGATATTGAAGACGAAGACGTTGATAGCAGTAGAATTTGGTTTAGCAGGGCATATGTACCGGACTGGAGAAAACTGGAAAGAGTTTTCAAAACTTTCCATGACATAGTTGAGACCGAAGGACCGCTCGATCAAGAAACTCGCGAAGAACTTATGGAGAAATTCTCCTAATGTTTTAATCTTTTTTAAAATTATTATTCAAGTAAAACTGAAATGCTGATATCTTATATATCTAATCTTAGTCTTTCTCTTTGATCACTTTGAGTATAGATACAGATGAACTGTTGAAGAAAGCCACTAAATGGAAAAAAATCGCTCCAGATTACCACGCATTCTATAAAGGAAAAGTTGAAGTAATGCCAAAGGCGGCAATCAGAAGCTTACAAGACTTTAACATATGGTATACGCCTGGAGTAGCAGAAGCTTGCCTTCAGATTGAGAAAGAAAAAGAGAAATCCTTTGAGCTTACAAGCAAATGGAACTATGTTGCCGTTGTCAGTGATGGAACACGGGTTTTAGGACTCGGAGATATTGGGGGCCAGGCGGGAATGCCAGTAATGGAAGGAAAGGCCTTAATATTCAAGTACCTTGGAGGCGTTGACGCGTTCCCCATTTGCCTCTCAACCAAAGACCCCGATGAGGTAATACAAGCGGTAAAATGGATAGAGCCAAGTTTTGGCGGTATAAATCTAGAGGACTTCAGTAAACCGAAGTGCTTCTATATTCTTGAAAAGCTTAGAAAGGAAATGCCCATTCCTGTATGGCACGATGATCAGCAGGGTACTGCAGCGGTAAGCCTAGCTGGTACAATAAACGCTCTTAAATTAGTTGGAAAAAAAATGGAGGAAGCCAAGTTCACTATCGTTGGAACGGGATCTGCTAACACTAGGACATATTATCTATTAAAAGCCGCAGGAGTGAAACCTGAACATGTTATTATGACAGATAGTAGAGGAACACTTGGCACCTTCAGAGATGATGTTAAAAATTCATACAAATGGGATATTGCGAAAGAGACGAACCCTGATAATGTTGATGGAAGAATAAAAGAAGCTGCTAAAGGAAGCGACATAATAATCGCAGCAAGCACACCTGGACCCGACGTGATAAAGAAAGAAGATATTGAAGGTATGGCAGAAGACCCAATTGTTTTTGCCTGTGCTAACCCTGTCCCGGAAATATGGCCATGGGATGCCAAAGCAGCAGGAGCCAAGATTGTTGCAACAGGAAGGAGTGATTTTGATAACCAGATCAATAATAGTCTTGTATTTCCAGCCATTTTCAGAGGAGCACTTGATGTAAGAGCAAAAACAATAAGTGATGAGATGTGTATCGCCTCTGCATCAGCACTAGCGAAATATGCGGAAAATAAAGGATTAAGGGAAGATTATATAATACCAACTATGGAGGAGTGGGAAATCTATCCTTTACAAGCTGTCGAAACAGGTTTGAAGGCAATTGAACAAGGACTTGCGAGAAATAAATTGAGCCGTGATGAACTTTATAATGGAGCGGAGTCAATAATAAAAAGGACTCAGAATGTTGTAAAGATGTTAATGAACCAGGGTTTCATTGCATCTCCCCCAGACTCCTGATCTTTTTCTTTATACAAAGCCTTGAACTAAAGTCTTGAAAATTATTTATAGCAGGTATACTAACTAGTTTTATTCTATAAAAAAAGGTATAATAGTCACTTCTGTTTAATTACCCTCAGAGTAGGAAAATAGCCTGAGGAAAATGGAGGAATAATAATACCTTATTGCACAGAATGTGGCGGAGAACTGAAATGGGATACTAAGCTCAGACAATACAGTTGCCAAAGCTGTGGTCTTACATATACAGAAGCAGAATTGAGTAAAGCTTTAGACAGGTTGTATAGTCAAAAAGATGACGAAGAAGAAAAGCGACGTCAAAGAAACCAAGACTATTTAGATTGGTGGACTAGCAGCAAAAAAAAGCGGTAAAAATTTTTTTTAATTTTTTTTGATAAGTATCATATATACAAAATTGTTTTAGTATTTTTTAAAAAGTTTAAAGTTTAAAACCTACTAGGATAATTATTCATATAATAATAACTGGTGTAATCTATGGTATTTCCTATTGAATCAGAAGACCGGACAATGAGAAACCTTCTCATGCTATGTCAGGATCACGCTAGACTTATCGTAGAAGCTTACAGAAAAGTATTAGCGATTACAGATAATCTTATAAATGAAGAAAAAAAGGCCAGTGGATTCATGGAAGATATCAATAGTATCGTAAATGAATCAATAGATATCAGAGGAACTCTGATTCGAGAGTTGCATGAAATTGGAGGAGTCCTTGTTAGTAGAGAGGACTTTTTTCGATTAATTAGCAAATTCGGTGATATTGTTGATCACATTAATAGCATAGGTGCCAGATTTGCGGAGATGGAAAAAAGAAATTGGTTAGTAAGTGAAGATATTGCAAGCCAATTGAATTCGCTTAATGATAAGGCGTTTGATACACTTATCAAATTAAGAGAAGCAGTGATGAGTCTAGGTTTTAATAGTGAAAAAAGTATAGGATTTACAAAAGAAATAGACAACTTGGAAAAAATTATAGATCAAGAGTATATGAGAACAGAGATGACCGTGATAACAAGTGATTTGGATCTTCCAATAATACTAATACTGAAAGACAACATCTCGATGATTGAGAGCTTGGTTGATAGCGTACGAGATGCTTCAGACTTGATAAGAATAATAGCACTTTGAGAGCTAATGCCTATAAATGAAATCGATGTCCAGCTATTACCTGATAACCGTTTAATAGTCTGGGATGTCAACCAAGCAAATAAATTATTCAGAAACGGTTTTTACGGAAGACCCCTAGGAGTGTCCAAACCAAAAGAAAATTTCAATGACCCCTTAATTCTAGATCCCGTCGAAGGTTTATACCTGGCAGAGAAAAGCTTTATCAGAGTGACTAAAAACGGTGAGTTAATTGACCCAAATCAGCTTCGACAAAAATTCAGCAGAAGCTACCACCAATTTAATGAAAAATACAGAGTTTATCAAGACCTAAGAAATAGAGGATTTATAATTGCTCCTGGGATAAAATATGGTTGTGACTTTGCTGTATACGAACAAGGACCAGGTATTGATCACGCACCATATATAGTGCAGATACAAAAACAAGATCAAAAAATATCTGCGGCAGATATCGTTAAAGCTGGGCGTCTTGCTACAACAGTTAGAAAATCATTTATTTTAGCGATAGTCAATGAAAATATCAAATATGTCGAATTTGACTGGTGGAGAGCTTAGTTTTGTTTCTCTTTTACCAATTTACTGAAATCGCTGGGATCCTTAAATTCTTTATATACGGAAGCGAATCTAACGTAACAAACGTAGTCAATTTCTTTTAGATGTTCCATTACCTTATCTCCAATTTCTATTGACGACACCTGCTCTCTTCCTTCAGATATGATTTCTAGGCGTATTTGTTCGGCGATATCTCTCATTTGTTCGATACTCACTGGACGTTTCTCACATGCTTTTTGTAATCCTTTAATTATCTTATCTTTATCGAACCTTTCAAGTCTTCCATCTTTCTTTTCAACCATCAGCTCAATTTCTTCTATATACTCATAGGTGGTGAAGCGTTTCTCGCAAATTATACATTCTTTTCTGCGTCTTGTCATATTGTTAGGACTATCTCGTGTTTCTAGAGTACGTATTTCCTCTGATCCACAAAATGGACATTTCAAAACAATCTCACCAAGATCATTCGCCATAGTAAATTTAATGCTATATATCTTTTCCTAATAATATTAAGACTATAAACCCTTTTTTCATAATCATTCACAGTCCAAAAATCTCATTTGAAAATTTAGTTTTTGGAAAAATACCTTCTCACTGATTTAATATATATTTAGATTAATATATATAGATGAAAATAGATTAGAAAACTAGTTGATCCCTCCAGAATTCCTTTTTATATTGATTCTAATCTATAGCTGGGCTGTAAAATGCATGTTGGGCAATTACAAATTGAGAACGGAAAAAGAAAAAGCGAATTGTTGAAAGAAGAATTAGAACTGTTACCTGTTTATACGCAATCTACTAATCGCACAAGTATATCTCAAGAAGCGATTGATCATATTCAAGCTCTAAAAAATATTGATACGGCTCTTAGTAAATTTAAATTAAGTAAAAACGAGACAAGAGTATATCTTTACCTTGCTAGATTTGGTGCACATAAAGCCCAGAGCATTGCAGAAAGTCTAGGTGTCCATAGAACTGAAGCCTATAAAATTTTGAAAAGGCTTGAATCTCAGGGACTTATCACAAAAATAATGGAAAGACCAATGAAGTTTGTTGCAGTACCTTTTGAACAAGTTTTAGAGAATCTAATAGAGGAACGAAGACAAAGGGTACGCCAAATGGAGCAAAGGAAAGCTGAATTATTAAAAATATGGAAAAGCCTTCCAGAACCGGATAATGTAAACAAAGTTAAAGAAACATTCCAGGTACTAGAGGGAAAACGACACATAAGTGTTAGAATAAACGAGCTCCTAGAGGGATGTAATAAAAAATTTGACCTAATCTTAAGTGACCAGAATGTGCTCTGGTTATATAACACTACTTTCTTTGACGATATTATCGAGCTTAGTTGTGATGGTGATATCGAAGTCAGATTATTAACAAATTTCTCACCAACAAGCAACTATGTATTAGAACGACTAGACGTAGAAAAAGGAGATTTTGCTTATCTTAGACAATACGAAATGCCTGGTTTCTTAATAGCAGATGAGAGAGAAATGATTCTTTTAATGGACGATCAAAATGGGCTAAGTGGAATGTGGACTAATTATCAGACAATGATTCAAAGCTATAGTATACTCTTTAACTTATTATGGAAGGAAAAATAGCCATAATAAAACCAGATTTCCAGAATTCAATGATTTTTTAACTGCTCAAGTAATTATTGACAAGATTGGATTGACAGAGATTTTAATAAAAAACGGATTCATTTTGACAATGAATAAGAGAAGTCAGATTATTCCAGAGGGTGATGTACACATAATAGATGATAGGATAGAAGAAGTTGGTGAAAATATCGATATTAAAGATCCAGATATCGTTTTGGATGCTAAACATCACTTGGTTATGCCTGGCTTTGTAAACGCACATAGTCATCTTCAGCAATATTTCCGAGGCGTATATGAACTAATGGGAGATTTTTTCGAGACAAATCTACCATTAGAAGGTTATAGAAAACCCGGCCAAATGAGCACATTAGGCTTAGCATCTTGTGCTGAGTTCATATATGGCGGGTGTACAACGAGTATGGTTGTTTACACATATCCTGATGGGTACGCCCGAGCAGTAGAAAAAGCAGGGAATAGGTGTTATCTAGCAGGCGATATTGAGCATGTTGATCTTGAGAAGCTAAAAGACGGTGAATATGTGTATCTTTCAGATAAAAGAGATAAGGCAGTGAGAAGAGCCAAAGATCTTTATTATAATTGGCATGGTAAAGCTGATGGAAGAATCAAGACTCTAATGTGCCCAAAAGCACCAGATATGACAATGCCTGAAGTATACGAGGAATGTAAAGAATTTGCTCTTGAACATAATCTGAATATGACTACTCACCTATCACAGAGCCAGAGAGAATACAGGCAAGTTAAGAAGTTATTTGGAAAAACCCCTCCCAGACACCTATACGACCTAGGCATAATGAATGAACGCTTAAGTGGAGCCCATTTGACTTATGCTACATCAGATGACACGATGTTAATTCAAAAAACTGGGATGGCGATCTTACATTGTCATAGTGTTGAGTCACCCTTAGTAGATTGGATCGATCTTGGAATACCTATTGGTTTGGGTACAGATGATTACTTTCATAATATGAATGACCTATTGAGAGAGCAAAGAAATGGACAAGCAATAAGAGGGAATAAAGTTGGTGGGTATCTAGGTATGATAAACAGTAGCAGGAGGACTACCCGTCCAAGCTTCTATAAAATGTTAGAATTATCAACTATTGGTGGAGCAAAAGCTCTAGGACTTCAGGATGAAGTTGGTAGTTTAGAGGAAGGAAAGAAAGCTGATATAATTACTTTCAATCTAATGAATCCATATATCATACCAACAAGAGATCCGATTACTAGTGTCTTCCTTTATGCTACTCCAGGAGATATTGATAATGTGATATGTAATGGTGCTTTCTTGAAAAAAAAATATAAACTAACGACAGTTGAGTTAAATAAAGCTTTATTAGACGCTCAGAAAACATGCGACGACATTATTAACAAGTTTTTTGAAGAACACCCTGAACAGCAGAGGATCTGGGAAGAATACGCCTACAAAAATTTTTTCAATTAATTTTTTTACTGATGCTTTCTTCCGATAGTATTAAACCGTATGTGAACATTCATGTACACTGAATCGTCATGAGCTTTAAAGATAGATTCCAAGGAAAAGACTTCCTTACCTTAATGGACTGGAAGAAAGAAGAAATTACATACATGCTAGACGTAGCTGCCGATTTTAAAAGACAGAGGATGATGAAGCAACCTCACGAGTACCTACGTGGACGAACTGTAGCTATGGTATTCGAAAAGCACAGCACCAGGACAAGGTTCAGTTTCCAAGCTGCTATAGCTCACTTAGGGATGCAGTCTTTCTATAGCACACCTCAGACAATGCAACTAGCACGAGGTGAACCCATTAAAGACACTGCTAGAATACTCGATAGATACTGTGACGCTTTGGTACTCAGAACGTATGGTCAGGATGTAGCAGAGGAGTATGCTGAGTATATGGACAGCCCTGTTATAAATGCATTAACCGATCTCACACATCCCTGCCAAGGCTTAGCAGATATGCTTACCATTCGTGAGCATAAGGGTAAACTTGAGGGGAACAAGCTTGTTTATGTTGGTGATCCATGGAATGTATGTCAAAGTCTAATGATCTCAAGTAGCATCTTGGGACTTGATATGTACGTTGCATTACCGAAAGGCTGGGCACCAAACGAAATGATAACAAAATTTGCAAAAGAGCATGCTGAGGAGGGCGGAACTGATATGGTAATCACAGATAACATTGAGGAAGCTTTCAAAGATGCGGACGTCGTATATGCTAACACATTCCATAGTATGGGACACAAAGATATTGAGGAAAGAAAGAAGGCATTTGCAAAATACCAAGTTAACAGTGAAACAATGGGAATGGCAAAAAAAGATGCAATATTTATGCACTGCTTACCCGGTTATCGTGGAGAAGAAATGACAAACGAGGTAATTGAAGGCCCACAAAGCGCTGTCTTTGACGAAGGCGAGAACCGTATGCATACAGAGAAAGCAGTCCTCGCTCTCTTCATATCCTAATTTTTCCAATAACTTGTAATTATTAGTTAACTAAGAAAATTTTTAACCATTGAACACAATTTACGCGGGATATCATCGTATCAGGTAATATAACGTGGCGACATTATTCAAGGAAGTATTTTCCAATAGGAATATTCTAGCGATTGGTACCACTAACATGTTATACCAGGTTTTTAACACACTGTGGGAAGTTTGGTGGAGCGTATACCTAACAAAAGTCCTAAATACACCAGTAGAAATTGTCGGAATATTGGCTACTATTCAGAGTACCAGTCAAATTTTGTTTCAATTACCAGGCGGTATTATTGCGGATAGGGTCGGTAGAAAGAAAGTCATTGTAATAGGAACCGGACTAAGGACTATTGCCCCTTTTGTTCTATATCTTGCTAGGAGTTGGCAAATGGTGATTCCAGGACTTATACTCATTTCAGTTGCTAGCCTTTATGGTCCAGCATTTAACGCAATTATTAGTGAAAGCCTTCCAAAAGAAAGAAGGGGATCTGCGTTTGGAGCCTATAGAATGTTAACAAGTATTCCACAAATATTCATGCCTGTTGTGAGTGGATATTATATTACAATTTTTGGATATGAGAAAGCAGTTAGATATGGCCTTTTAATGTTTACAGGAGCAATGGTAATAGTTACTATAGTAAGAGCTTTGGTGCTTAAAGAGACTTTAAAGGATGAAACCGTCAAAACTGAGAAATTATTGAGCTGGGACCTGGTCAAGACCTTCCGAAGTCAACCTCCAACAATTTTTGCTATGCTAGCAGTTGCGGTTATCGGAGGATTTGCCATGAGAGTCACATGGGCTTTTCTATCACTTTACGCTGTTGATCAAGTTGGATTAAGTGCTGATCAATATGGATTACTTCAAAGTATAGCAATGGGAATATCTGTTCCTCTTTATATGATAAGTGGTATTGTAGCAGACAGGGTAGGGCGGAAACCATGTATATTGTTGGCTCGAGGACTTGGACCTTTTGATAGTCTAAGTCTATATCTGTTCAAAGATTTTCGGCAATTGATCTATGCTTATGGCGTAATTGGCTTTGCAGGTGGGATTGGAGGAGGTAGATTAAGAGGTGGTGGTTATATGGGTGGTCCTGCTTGGCAAGCGCTAATTAGTGATATTGTACCAAGCAAGGATAGGGCTAAAGTAATGGGACTAATGGGAACAATATCGGGCATATTGGGATTACCTGGACCAATACTGGGGGGTTATCTGTACGAACGAAATCCGGATCTGTTATTATTAGCAGGTAGCATTTTCGAGGCTCTAAGTATTCCCATTATTTTACTATTTATCAAAGAACCAAAAGATATAGTTCATGAACCTCCACCCCCTCAACGTTAGGGTTAAAAGGATGTTTCTACACTGTTAGGCGATGGAATATGCCTAATGTTCCCAATATCAAAACAAAGATTCCTGGACCCAAATCCGAGGAATTAATTAATCAGAGGAATGATTTTGTTCCTCCAGGCGTTTATCTAGTACAACCAGTCACTATATGCGATTCTGAGGGTGCCTTAGTAACCGATGTCGATGGAAATACATTATTGGATTTCACTTCAGGTATAGGTGTGACTAGCTTGGGCCACTCAAAAAAAGAGATACTTGATACAATATCTGAACAAGCTGGAAAACTGATTCATAGCTGTATACATGTTGCAAACTACGAGCCGTATGTGAAACTAGCTAAGAAACTTACGGAAATAACTCCCGGAGAATTCAAGAAACGTACACTAATGCTAAACAGTGGTTCTGAAGCAGTAGAGAACGCTATAAAGATAGTAAGACAATCCACAGGAAGACCAAATATAGTCAGCTTTGAGAACAGCTTCCATGGACGAACCTATATGGCAATGACTTTGACGGGTAAATGGGATCCTTATAAAGTAGGGCTAGGGCCGTTTGTTCCTGGGGTCTTCTTTACTCCTTTCCCTTACGCATACCGTTGTCCTTGGGGGACTGATGATCCTGAGGAATGTGGAAAAGCAGCAATACACCATATTGAAAAAAGTATATTCAAAACCCAAGTTGATCCTTCTACAGTTGGCGCAATAATTACGGAACCAGTTCAAGGAGAAGGCGGATTCATAGATCCTCCTAAAAACTTCTTACCAATGTTGAAGGACTTATGTGAGGAACATGAGATACAGCTAATTATTGATGAAGTTCAAACTGGGTTTGCACGTACGGGTAAAATGTGGGCAATTGAACATTTCGGAGTAGAACCAGATGTAATGGTTATGGCTAAAGCAATTGCTTCAGGTCTACCCTTGAGCGCAGTAGTTGCTAAAGAAGAACTCACAGCAAACATATATCCTGGAAGTTTAGGTGGCACCTATGGTGGTAATCCTATAGCGTGTGCTACCGCTCTGAAGGTTATTGAAATCATTGAACGAGATAAAATTGTCGAGAAATCAGAAAAAATGGGCAAGTATTTGAGAACCAGGTTAGATGAATTACAATCCAGATACGAAAAGATTGGAGATGTAAGAGGATTAGGTCCTATGCTAGCAATGGAGTTCGTGAAGGACAAAAGCACAAAGAAACCTGATCCTGATACTAGTAGTAGCATAATGAAAGAATGCCTCAAAAACGGACTTATGACGCTAAAAGCTGGATTATATAGCAATGCAATAAGGTTACACCCTCCTCTTACTATAGAAGAAGAATACCTTGATATCGGTATGGATATCTTAGAGAACGCTATCAAAAAATTCGACTAATCTTTTTTTATTTTTTTAAAACAGAGGAGACAAACATCTTAAATGAAAATCGGATTTCATGTTTCTATCTCAGGTGGAATAGATAAGTCTGTAATACGAGCAAAAGAACTAGAAATAAACACTTTTCAGATTTTCACAAGAAATCCTAGAATGTGGAAGGCCCGAGAATTAAGAACTGAAGAAATAGAAAACTTCAAAGATAATGCATTAAAGTTTGATATCTCACCGGTATTTAGTCACATGCCATATCTTCCAAACTTCGCCACTCCAGTGGATGAGATCTATGAGAAATCAAAGAAAGCACTCGAAACCGAGATTAATAATTGTAATCAACTTGAAATACCTTACATAGTTACTCATTTAGGAAGCCACTTAGGGTCAGGATCAGATGCTGGGATCAATAGAGTTACAGAGGCTATTAATGATGTTACCGATAAATTCAATAAGACGCCTATAATCTTACTGGAAAATACTTCAGGAAAGACCAACGAAATAGGATCAACTTTTGAAGAGTTATCAATCATAATGGACGGTCTAAATATTGAAAATGGTATTTGTCTTGATACTTGCCATGCTTTTACACAAGGATATAATATAAAATCAAAAAAAGGATTAGATCAAGTATTAAATCAATTTGAAAAATTCATTGGTTGGAAAAAGCTTAGATTAATACATCTTAATGATTCGAGGGGTGAAATGGGTAGCAAAATTGATCGTCATCAACATATAGGGCTTGGAGAGATCGGTGAAGAAGGATTTACTAATATATTGAATAGTAGAATTAGATCGAAGCCAATCATTATGGAAACCCCCGTTGATGAAGTCCGTAAAGATATTGATAATCTTAGGATGGTCAGAGAGTTATTAGATATGAGCAAATAGAGTAGTTTGTTGAGACTGGGTCTCATCTTCCGATAAGATTACTCTAAGTGCAGTTCTACAGTAATCTAATAATTCTTCACGAGACATGAGAGGATATAAATTTCTACCTTTTCTAATTATTGGATCTATAGTTTCAATTTTCTTATTTTTTTTAACAGCATCCCTTCTAATTTCTTGAATCAATTTGTTAATTTCTAATCGCCGTTTATCAATGGTCATCATTTTACTTCAGACCGAGAAATTAACTAATTTCCGAATATATAAGTATTTAGTATAAAACCCCAAATTTATTTTGGGGGAGGTAAGTGAAAGTGGATGGTTTAATTATTCTCCTAATAAAAACATTATAAAATGTTTCAAAAGCCTTTGGATTATTTTATTGTCTTTACATGTAAGCAACAATATTTATGTTAGTTCAATAACCCCCTACTATTATGCTTAATAATTTCTAGTGCTGATATTCAGTATAAAACCCCAAATTTATCTGTTATTTATTAGCAAGATTTTAAAAGAAGCTTTATCATCATAGGTTGCAATATGCCCCGGTAGCTCTAGTCTGGTTAAAGCGCTTGCTTGGTAAGCAAGAGACCGCGGGTTCAAATCCCGCCCGGGGCTCCATTTAACATATATTCTATAAAGGACCAAAACTATACAAAATTTAGCTTGAACCAAAATAATATCGAAGGAGTGGTTTTTGATCTCGATGGTACTTTAGTTGACTTAGGAGCACATGTTGATTGGGAAAAAATTCGTTGTGAGCTTAAAAAATTGTATCTTATGAACGGTTTGGACGCTAAGATTTTTGAGAAAGTAAGTCAAGAAGGATTACTTTCTATACTAGAGAGTTCCTATGATTTGTTTAGATTCCAAGATGAAAAAATAGCCAAAGAAGTAAAAAATCAAGCTTATGAATTAGTTTGTGATCATGAAACTGAAGCATGCTATTCATGCACTTTGCTAAAAGGGAGTAAAGATGTTTTATTATGGTTGAAACAGAAAGGCATGAGAATTGGCTTATGCACCAGTAATTCTCAAAGGGCCGCTGAGAATGTTTTAATGTACCATAATGTAAACCACCTATTTGATGCAGTTGTCGGCAGGACAGAAAAATATAAGATAAAACCAAGTCATGAACAATTAGAAGAATGTTTAAGAATTTTGGGTTTAGAACCGAGTAGATGCGTTATGGTAGGGGATAGCCATAAAGATGTGTTAGCAGCCAAAAAATTGGGTATGCATACAATTGTGGTACCAGTTTACTTTTCTAAGATGGATAAAATAAGAGATGCTAAGGTAGATATTATTATTGATAATTTATTAGAATTACCTGATGCTCTAAAGAAGCTCTAAATCAGTAAATTGTTTAGATATATACCTATTATGTAAATAAGAAGAAGAACGATTGCAGCTATGATTAATCCTCTAAGGGCTCTATCGTAATCGGCTGTGAAAGCGCATAGACTACCCGTTATAAACCCGTAAAGATGAACATCATGTGCAATACCCACTGATTCATTCGAAACTAGGGCCATTGTCTCAACAGATAATAGAATTAATCCGAGCACTACTCCTGGTAAAGGTATTATTAAAGCAGTTGTTATTGTAAAAGGCATAAATAAAAATAATACTGCTATAATGCCAAAAATTGCACCTGATGCCCCGATTACAGGTATAGTACTGCTCGGATTCAATACACAGTGTAATAATCCAGACAATATTCCAGATAATAAAAAAATTATACCAAAAGTTACTGAACCTAAGCTTCTCTCTAAGGTAGATCCAACACTATAGAGTGCAAACATATTTGAAATTAAATGGGTAAAATCCATATGAATAAAAATGTAAGCCAATAGTGGATAATAATTATATCCTTCAACAATTGGGAGGGGTATCAAACCAAACCTATTAATAAAACTTGAAATGAAAGACTGTTCGCTTATTAAAAGAATCAGGTAGACACTAAAACAAGAAAGGATTACAATATTAGTAAACCTCGAAGTATTTCCTTTCTCTTGCATGAAAGCTAATTGTGTTACTTGTCTAAAAAATACATTGAAAAGAAAACAACTATTTTTTTAATGATTGCTACATTTAGATTTGCAGTCGAGGCAAAAACGAAATGAATGATTTACCTACTATCGAAAACCCGGATATTATTGGAAGAGGAACATGGTATGATAAGGCAGCAAGTGAGTTAATAGAAAGAGAAAAAAAGCTTGGTAGAAGCCTCGATTTGTTAAAAACGGAAAGTGGACTCGGAGCAAGTGGATTTCCTCATATTGGTAGTCTTGCAGATGCATTAAGAAACTATGCAATAACACTATCTTTGCGAAACTTGGGCTACAAAAGTGAATACATTGCATTTGCCGATGATAAAGACGGATTAAGAAAAGTCCCGGAAGGAATGCCTGATGAGCTTGAGCAATATCTTGGGTATTCAGTTGCCTCAATACCTGATATTTTTGGAGATTGCCATTTCAGTTTTGGTGAACACATGAGTAGCCTTCTGAAAGAGTCATTAGATGTAAATAATGTTGATTATAAACCAATGTCGGCTTATAATGTGTATCAAGAAGGACTCCTAAATGAAGAGATCATTGTATTAATGGATAACCATAAAAAAGTAGGGTCAATTATTGAAGAAGAAATAGGTCAAGAGAAATACACAGAAGTTCTTCCTTATTTTGCAGTATGTGAAAACTGTGGGAGAATCTATACAACACATGCTTATAATTACGATCCAGAAAATCACACCGTCCAATACGAATGTAGAGGTATGGAAGTTAAAAATAAATGGCTTGAGGGTTGTGAACACTCAGGAGAAATTGAAGTAACAAGTGGTAATGGGAAGCTATCTTGGAAAGTAGAATTCGCTGCTCGATGGCACGCTCTGGATATTAGATTTGAAGCATACGGTAAAGATATTGCGGATTCTGTAAGAGTAAATGATAGAATCTGTAGAGATATTTTCAATTGGGAGCCTCCGATGCATGTTCAGTATGAAATGTTTCTGGATAGGGGAGGTAGAAAAATCAGTAAATCTGCAGGGAATGTATTCACTCCTCAAGTATGGTATAGGTACGGAAGCAGGGAAAGCCTTAATCTACTGATCTTTAAAAGATTTGTTGGGACAAAAAGTGGAAGTGTAGAAGATATACCTGTACACATGGATGAACTTGACGATTTAGAGGAAGTTTATTTCGGAAAAGTTAAGCTAGATGATGATATTGAGAAATTTAAATTAAAAGGACTATACGAATATAGTCACTTACTCACTCCGCCAGAGGAACCTGATGTGCATATACCATATAATTTGATGATAAGGTTAGCTAGAGTAGCTCCTCCTAGTAACGAGTATGACTTTATTAAAGCAAAACTTGAGGAGTATAGATATCTCAGAAATACAACAAAAGGGCTCAACGAGAGAATTCAATATGCTTTGAACTGGGTTGAGGATTTTGAAGATGAGACGTATACGAAAGTTGATCTGGATCAGAAAGAAAAGGAAGCTATTAGAGCAATAATAGAAGAACTCAGGCAGGCGAAAAATGTTGATGGTTACCAAGCGGCTATCTTTAACGTATCTAATTCTCTTGATATTAAGCCGAGAGAATTGTTCCCTATTGTATATCAAATACTTATTGGAAGACCACAAGGCCCCAGATTTGGTCCTTATGTAGATTTAGTAGGAAAAAAACAGGTAATTAAGGAATTATCAACAGCTTTATAGTTTATTTTTCAGCATAAGGTGTGCCTGCATTTCCCCAATCTCTCTTATCAATGTCTTGAAAGACTACTGATACAGATTCAGGTTTGCACCCACATCCTTCAACTAACGCATCTGTAACTAATTTCATAACCTTTTTCTTAGTTTCAAAATCTCTACCTTCAAACCATTGTATAGTTACCCAAGGCATTTAATCACCAGAATAAGGGATCTATTCGTAAATAAGAAATCTTCGAGTTTTGGCGGGCTCCAAACTCAAGATCCTCATCACAAATCAGAGGGGCAAATATATCATCGCCCACCGTAGTAAAATAGAATCGTTAAATGAAAAAGCTTCCGTCAAAGTAAATAAATCTGGTTTCTGTAATATTATGAGATATGAATCGCCCGGATAAGACTATGTATTTTCTAAGAATAGCTCTGAGTGTTGCAGAGAGAAGTACCTGTTTAAGAAGAAAATTTGGTGCAGTGATTGTTAAAAATAATACAATAATTGGGACCGGCTATAATGGAAGTGCTAGAGGAGTAGTCAACTGTGACGAGATCGGTTGTATAAAAAATTTAATGGACCTACCTCAGGGGCGAGCTTACGATTACTGTCCAGCAGTTCACGCTGAAGAAAATGCAATAATAAACAGTAATCGTTCTGATCGTATTGGTTCAACTCTTTACATCGCTGGAATAGATGAAAATGGAAATTATACAATGGCTTTACCCTGTCAAAGATGTCAGAGAAAGATCATCAATAGCCAGATAGAAGAGGTAGTAATTCTAAGGGATGATGGAACTCCTCTTAGGCTAGATGTTAGAGAATATGTAAAAGATGACACTCTCTGGTATGAAACTCTCATGGAAAAAGCAGTTAAGGGTGACACGACAAATTTATAAATCAACCCAATGATTCAGGTAACGATAGTGAAAATGAGCGTTGACCAGAAGATACTAGATATTGAAAAAGAGATTCAGGGACTGATGGATAAAATTGAATCTATCGAGGAATCGCTAGAGGAAATTTTAGAAAGAATGGATGAGTTTGAGGAAAAACTCGAAGAAAGATAGTTCAAGGAGATATACGATAATTCCATTCTTATTTAAGAAAATATAATTAAGGTAAAAGTATGTCATTCGGTGAACACACATCAAAGGAAATAATCGGTTCAAGAACCAAAGAGATAGAAGATAAAAAAATTATTTTGTGTATAACTGGTAGCGTTGCGGCAATTAAAAGTACAGAGATAGCAAGGGAACTGATGAGGCGAGGTGCTGATATTTATGCAGTAATGACTGAAAGTGCAAGACAAATTATTCATCCTGATATGGTAGAATGGGCAACTGGAAACCCTGTAGTTACGGAATTAACGGGTAAGATTGAACATGTTACTTATGCTGGAGAACATAAAGAAAGAGCAGACCTAATACTTGTTGCACCTTCAACAGCAAATACAATCGGTAAAATCGCTGCAGGAATAGATGACACAACAGTTACAACTACATTAACCACTGGTATTGGAGCAGGAATTCCTGTAATAATTGCTCCAGCAATGCATTCCTCAATGTATAATCATCCTATTGTGAATGAAAATATTGAGAAACTGAAGAACATTGGTATCGATTTTCTTATGCCTAGAATGGAAGAAGGTAAAGCAAAGATACCCTCAACTACCGAAATTGTAGATGCAGTCGTAAAAAAATTATCATTTGATAGGGGTCTCGAAGGAAAAAAAATTCTGATAACCGCTGGACCTACTAGAGCATATATTGATGCTTTTAGATATATCACTAATCCAAGCTCAGGAAAAATGGGAATATCAATTGCTGAAATTGCTAAAAAACTTGGTGCTGATGTAACACTTGTATACGGTCCAGGAACCATAACGCCACCTCAAAATCTAAAAACGATAAGAGTAGAAACTACTGAAGATATGCTTGAAGCGGTTACATTTGAACTTAGAGAGAAAGAGTATAATTCAATAATTCTTTCTGCCGCTGCTTCA
The DNA here is from genome assembly GCA_014730055.1 of Candidatus Bathyarchaeota archaeon. The sequence goes on along the minus strand of WJIV01000066.1, from coordinate 12,567 downwards.
GACTACGGATTATCAGAAAGAATATTACAGAAAACACCATCCGGGAGAGATGAATGGGTTTTAAAACTAAAACCACTCCCAAAAATTATTGAAAAAGTTAAAGAAATAAGGCCCAATATTTTCTTAATCGGATTTAAAGCAGAATACGATATAAGCGATGAAGAGCTTATCAACCGTGCTTATGCGAGATTAAAAGATGTAGATATGGATCTCATTGTCGCGAATGATGTTTCAAGAACTGGTGCTGGTTTCGGTACTGACACAAACGAGGTTTTTATAATCGATTCGAGAAAAAATGTCAAGTATTATAATACAACAAAAAAGGAAATTGCAGAAAAGATATTAAACTATATAATTTAATTAATTCGTAAATTTTAACTAATTACTTTATAAACTCTGAAATTTACAGGAGAAGTTACTCTATGAAATCGAAAGTAACTTTATTAAATCTAGATGCTATAGTTATTTCATGACGTTTCCAAAAAAACATTTAATGATAATTTTTATTGCAGGTATAGTTCTAACAGCTAAAGCTCCCGCTTTCTCGGTAAAAGCCTATGAGGTCTTAGACTCAGCGACTTGCTATGGTTATAGAGCAGACTCCTATTCTCCAAAAGGAGTAGGAACAGCGTATTTTACTCACAATGAGAAAGTTGGATTCTGGGTAAAGATATCAAATCCTCCTACTGACCTTGCTATGAGGGTGATATGGATTGACCCAGATGGTGACCAATATGATTCAAATGCAGTAGAAGCAATCGAGATGGAAGGTGAAAATTGGGGAATAATATTTGACTCAATAAACATTGCCCATTCGGTTCCGGAGAATAAACCAGGTAAGTGGAGAGTAGAACTCAATATTGATCATAATACAGAGATAGCAAGAGAATTCAATATAATTGACTATGATGACTTTATATCAAGTATAGATGATATACAAGAGCAAGTCGAAGAGATTATTACAGAAAATAATAATCTTCAGAATGAATTACAGGTACTGACAGCTAAATACACAGCGCTCCAAGCAAATTATACAAGATTACAGACTCAAACAGGTCCATCTTCCGAGTATAAAGACTTACAGGATGATTACGAACAATTAGATGATGATTATAGGGATTTACAAGTTACATTGAGTACAACTCGAATGATGATGTACGGAGCTGTTGTAGTTGCCATTGCCAGCGTAGCAGTAGCTGTGTACTTTGGAGCAATAAAAAGATAAAATCTTTTTTCTTTACAATAAATTAAAAATCTTTGAAAATATTATTTTCGCTTTAATTTTGCTAATTTATGTACCAGTGTTTTCTGTTCATCGAAATCTTCTATCGGTTTTAATATTATTAAGTTGGCTTTTTCTGCTTTAAATAATATATTCTTTCCTCTATCGGTTCTAGCTATCACTGTTGACCATCCCTCAGGACTTCCAACATTTCCAACTGACAGATCGGCATATTCGCTAGAGAAGTCATCACATTGATGACAACAGGGTCTAACTAATTTTTTCACTTTACTAAGTTTTGCTTCATGTAATATGTTATCTCCCTTTTTTGCATAGAATCTTCCATTTTTTATTTCAAATTTGGTAACTTCTTCAGGATTTACATTATTTTCTTTTAAATAATCTATCCAATCATCATATCTGAATGTTTCCATACAGAATAAACCGATATTCAATTGAACAGCATCATCGTATTTTTTGTTTTTGAACTTTCCTTTTGTAATCCTAGTTAAACCCCGTATCTGACATGGTGTACCGACAACTGCAATAGAATCAAGTTTCTGATTTTTCACTGCTTCTTTTAATCCCAAAAGTGTTGGACTCGATGTGTATTTAGTTCCAGCCGCTTTGAGTATATCTGATTCATTTTTTGCAATAAATGGTTTTGGGGCCCACGGCATTTTTTCTGAAAGACCTGCTACAATTGCGCCTTCTCCATTTTCTTTTATAAATTGTTTTAAAATGCTAGAAACTATACCTCCATCTTGTGCTTTTTCACCAATACTTTTAATTTTAGTTTTGGCCTGATAAACCGAATCATAGATTCCAATTAAGTCTTCATATTCTTTCCTTTCTCGATCAAAAACAATCTTATCCATTTCCTCTTTTTCAAAATCAGTCCGCGGACAGTTGGAATAACAAAGTCCACATTCAATACACTTACCAACCAGATTAGGGATCTCTTTTTTTAACTCTATTACATTAACCGGACAAACTGCTACACAGGTCCCACATGAGACACAAAGATCATTATCAACAACATCTTCGATCAAATTTTCGAAAATTTTCTTTTTAGACAATTTATTTCATGAATCTTTTAACTTCGCTCTTTAACAATTTTTCTAAATATTAAACAAAAATTACATAGTGGATAAATAGTATGGTCAAAGTTTTTATTGTAAGAGGCTAGACTTTGACAGGTCTAAGGGTGTCAATTATTTGAAGCTCGACGCAATATTTCGACCAGAATCAGTAGCGATCATTGGTGCATCTAGTACCCCAGGGAAAGTTGGATATGTTCTATCAAACAATTTATTGAAAAGCGGATATAGTAATCCGGTTTATCTAGTCAACATAGGTGGAGGAGAGATCCTAGGTAAAACGGCGTACAGGAGTATTTTGGATATTCCCGAAGAAGTAGAGTTAGCAGTTATAGCCATACCAGCAAAATATGTTTTAGACACTGTAAAAGAATGTGGGAAAAAAGGGGTTAAGGCACTAATAATCATATCAGCAGGTTTTAAAGAAACCGGAAAGGAGGGTGCTGAACTTGAAAAAAAGCTTGTTGAGGTTGCTCATAAATATGATATGGTTATACAAGGACCGAATTGCCTTGGTGCTATAAATACACACGTACCTTATGATCTAAGTTTTGCTTCCACGCTGCCAAAAAAAGGTAGTATAGGTTTCATAAGTCAGAGTGGTGCCCTTGGAACAGCTATATTAGATTGGATAATTGCTGAAGAAATTGGGTTTGGTAGTATAATTAGCCTAGGTAATAAAGCGGACCTCGATGAGATAGATTTCATCGAAGCAATGTCTGAAATGAGCGAGATCCAAGTTATCCTACTCTATCTTGAATCTATAGAGCGAGGTAGAAAATTCTTAAAAGTAACAGAAGATGTTGTGAGAAAAAAACCTGTAATGGTCGTAAAGGGTGGAACAAGTAGCGCAGGGGCGAAAGCAGCGGGTAGCCATACCGGGGCTATGGTTGGAAGCTTCCTTGCGTACCAGAAGGCTTTCGAAAAGGCTGGGGTTATATTGACTGACAGTATGGAGGATCTATTCAATTATGCTGTTGCTTTCACATCACAAAATCTTCCAATGGATGAAGGTGTTGTAATTGTCACTAATGCTGGTGGACCTGGTATACTAAGCACAGATCTCATTGAGAAGCTTGGCTTAAAAATGGCTAAATTGACGCAAGATACAATAAATAAGCTTGAGGATAGTCTACCAGAAGCAGCTGCTACAGGTAATCCTGTTGATATTCTAGGAGATGCTCTACCTGATAGATATAAAATAGCCACTGAACTCGCTCTAAAAGATCCCAATGTATATTCATGTATTGTATTACTCACTCCACAAGCAATGACAGATGCGATTACAACTGCTAAACACCTCGTTGAGTTATCCAATAAATATTCTGATAAACCTCTTGTAGCTGTATTTATGGGGGGTAACTGGGTCGATGAAGCCTCAGAATACCTCAAAGATAACGGAGTTCCGTGCTATGATTTCCCTGAAAAAGGTATCAAGACCTTAAACGCTTTATACCAGTATTCCAGACACCTAAAAATTTCAAAGCTAAAACCACCTCAATACCCTAATATTAAGAGAGAAGAAGCAAAGGCAATATTCGAAACAGTCAAGAAAGATGGAAGAAAAGTTCTTTTTCCACATGAAGCTGGAGATGTTGTAAAAGCATACGGTGTTTCAGCTCCTCAGAGCAAACTGGCTAAAAACGCAGAGGAAGCCGTCAGATATGCAGAAGAAATTGGATATCCTGTAGTAATGAAAGTAGTCTCACCAGACATTATGCATAAAACAGATATTGGTGGAGTTGAGCTGAACCTAACCAATTCAGAGATGGTTAGAATTGCTTTTGACGAAATTATGCGGAAAGCAAAGAAGGCTCAACCATTAGCCAAAATCTATGGAGTAACCGTTGACGATATGGTGCCAAAGGGAAGAGAGATGATCATAGGAATGAGCCGTGACCCTCAATTTGGGCCGATGGTTATGTTTGGACTTGGAGGAATTTATGTTAATTTCTTGAAAGACGTTTCCTTCAGACTTGCCCCAGTGAATGAACGAGAAGCACAAAATATGATGGAGGAGACAAAAAGTTATGCCTTACTAGAAGGAGTGAGAGGCCAAAGCAAGGCGGATATTGATAACCTTCGTGATGCGATTATACGTATTGGGCACTTAGTATGGGATTTTCCCGAAATTGAGGAACTCGATATAAACCCAATACTTGTTTATGATGAAGGTGAGGGAGTAAGCGCTTTAGATGTCAAGATGACTCTAAAATAGTCCCTTCTACAACCAATTCCCATGCTTCATCGAATGTAGTTTCTACCATATGTTTGCGCTGGAAAAAATAAACAATATTTCCTATATCTCTTTCAAGGATTTCCCCACTATTAGGATGATCTAAACGGATATACTGTGGCCAGTCAATTAACCAAATTTTTCCTTCCTCCGTAATTAATATATTATATTCGCTAAGATCACTGTGAATTATTCCTGTTTTCAAAGCTTTCCTAGCATTCTCTAATATATCTAAAAGATAATCGTTTGGGTAATCGAGTTCTATAACTTCACTTAACTGGATTCCTTCGATAATCTGCATCACGATACAATGCCGATTTTGCGAATAAGGTTCTGGAGAAGCAACCCCACCTTCATGTACAATCTTTAGAGCTTCATATTCGTTTTCTGCAGCTAATCTAGATTGGTATAGCCATGACATGTGTTTACGATCAGCTATATATTCTCTTTTACGTCGCGTATCTCTAAAACTGGTCCTACCAAGCCTGTGAAATTTTACCGCAACCACCTTATTTTCCGGTGTGATTGCTTGATACACATCCGCTTCTTTACCTAGACCTATTGACGGACCAAGGGCCTCTAAATTTTCAGATTTTACGAGTGCGTTCAAAGCTAGTAGATCGTAAGCTGTGTAATTCATCATAAAACCAAGATATGGCTCGCTCTGTCTGTAAACAAGCTCTAATTCATTTAGTTTCCTCAGTCGCCATTCTAATTCAGTCTCATTTAATCTACTATATTTTAGAACCTCTTCAAATGGAACCATCTCATGCTGGATCATTCCAATTTCTATTGAATTTAATATCCTAAGATCATAATTCTCCAGTTCAGTTATTGTTTCTGCGGCTTTCTCAGCTGAGGACACGTAATAATAATAATCTTTATTATATATTAGATGTCCAGTCTTGATTTTAGTCCCTGACTAATGGGTATACCTATAACTCCTGAAGCTATCATTTGAACCACGTTGAACGGGGCTTCAACCAATGCAGCGCCCAGACCATACATAAAAACTTGGACAACAAAGTATCCAGTAACCATTAAAAATCCTCCGATTAACCAAGCTAGAATAATTGTTTTAAAATTTCTTTCATTGGATCTTGTAACTATATATCCAGCAACATATCCTTCAATACCTTTTATTATTGTTGTAAATATTACCCAATTATACCATCCACCAAGTAAATCAGCTAGTCCTGAGCCTAAACCACCAGCAATAGCTCCAACTACAGGTCCAAATGTAAGACTTGAAATAATAACAATTGTATCCCCCAGATTGAAGTATCCACTAGTTGCTGGAATTGGAAATACAAAAAGCATTGTAGCTATAGTTGTTAGGGCTCCCATAATTCCTATCTCAGCTACTTGCCGTGTTTTAAGTATAGCCATATTTTATTATAGTTATGACTATAATATAAAATATTCTAGTTGTAACTATAATATTTGTAAAAAAATCTGGTCAATATGCATTTTGATAAATATTCTTAAACGAGTGATATTTTTGAATTTTCAAAGTAAAACCTGTAATTCATCAAGTGATTCTAACACTCTCTTCCCTCTTCCAGTAATTATCAGAATTTTTCTTTTCCCCTGGGCATCGCTTGATATTAAACCCCTGTTTTCTAAGTCGTTGAGATGTTGGTATACTGCTCCTAGGGTCATTTCTCCTCCTAGTGCCTTCCATATAGCATAACCATATGTTGGCCCTTGGCTGATCAATCTCAAAATTTTTTCTTTAGTTGTGAACCTTGAGCCTATTCTAGGAGCTTTTCGATGTTTTGTAAGGCTCTTTAATATGTCATCGGTTTTCAGGCCGCTACTTGTTACTAAACATACGATTTTTTCATTTCTCCCTATCCTGTTTTTAACATTTTTTAGTTTTAAAGACGCAACAGGAGCAGCTGATGCCGCCTCGGCAAAGATTCCCTCAAGACGCGCTATTTCCTTACCCGCTGAAATCATATCGTTATCGGATACCTTAACAGCAAAGCCGTTGGATTGTTTGAGGGCCTCTAGAGCTAGCTTTCCATATATTGGTTCAGCTACTCTTATGGCAGTCGCCTCTGTTTTTATTTTAGGTTTGGATTTGGTTTCATTACCATAGAAAGAATCAGTAATTGGTGAACATCCCTCTGATTGAACTCCAATAATTTTTGGTTTCTCTTCAACTATTGCAAGTTCTTCCATTTCTTTGAAGCCCTTCCATATTGCATGTAAAGTGGCACCTGAACCCATTGCTAGAATTATATAGTCGGGGACACCATTTTGTTCAACAAGTTCGTAGCTTATTGTCTTTAATCCTTCTACTGCAAGGGGGTTCAGCTCTGTTGTTGCCTGGTACCAACTCATCTCCTCTTCCAGAGTTTTTGCACGTGTTATTGCTTCTTCTATAGATTCTCCAGCCTCAACTATCTTTGCATCGTAAATTAACATCTGTGCTAATTTACCCAAATCAACAGCTTTTGGTACGATGAGATGACACTGTATATCGACTTTTGCAGCATATGCAGCTATTGATGCTCCATGGTTTCCATTTGTGGCACATACAATAGAATCATAGCCCTTATTGGCTGCTTCACTTACAATAAGTGCCGCTGATCTATCTTTAAAACTACTTGTGGGGTTCCTTGTCTCGTCTTTCAAAAGAAGATTTGGGAGTTCTAGTAATTCAGCTAATCGCTGAGCTTTCTGTAGTGGTGTACCACCCTCCCCTAAAGTAATCGGTTTACCAACCTCGGGTAAGATCTTTTTATACCTCCAGAAGTTGAATGGACCCTTGAAATTAACTTTTTTATGGGGTTTTTTCATTCTATATTCAAGAATTCCACCACATTTCTTGCATCCTGTAAATAACTCGCTCTCATCAATTTTTTGATCACACTCGATGCATTCGAGTTGAAAGCTAGGAGACATCAAGTAGTATAAGGAATCTACTGTTTTATCTTTATGCTAATTTATTTATGATGCGCTATATAGATATCAAGAGAATTAATGAACTTATCAGAACTAAGACCTGGAATGGAAGAATTAGAATTAAGTGTAAAATTACTTGGGTTAAATGAACCTAAGGAGGTAGAAACATACACAGGTCTAAAACATACTATAGTCGAAGGGAAGGTAACTGATGGAACGGATACATTGGATTTTACTGTCTGGAACGAAGCTATAGAGATGTTGGATAAGATTAAACCAGGTGAAAAAATACAACTTTTGAATGCATTCATTACATCCTATAAAGGGGAATTGGCTGTTAATATCGGAAGAGAATCAGAGATAAATAAAATTGTTGAAGCTGAATGAACGATATAATCACCAAATTATTAGAGATCTCAAAGAGATATCATGAGATTGAAGGAAGTCATGGCTTTGAACATACTGAAAGGGTTATCAAACTAACCAAATTTTTAGGCAAGAAACTCAACGCTAATATGGATATTTTACTTCCAGCAGCAATTCTTCATGATATAGCACGTGCGAAAGAAAACCACGCATTAATCGGTTCAAGGATTAGTGAAGATATTCTAAAAGAACTTAAGTTTAAAGAAGAAAAAATAAACTCAATCTGTAGCGCTATTGAAACGCACAGCTTTAGTGCTGGCAGAAAAGCTGAAAGCATTGAAGCAAAGATATTGAGCGACGCAGACAAACTGGATGCCTTAGGTGCTATTGGAATTTATAGAACGGCCACGTATAGCGGTGAAAATTCGAAAAGTTTTAAGGATTTTCTCGCTCATTTTGATGATAAACTTCTCAAATTAAAGAATTTAATGTATACCGATGAGGCATATAAAATTGCTTTAGCAAGACATAATTATATGTTAGAGTTCTTAGAAAAGATTAAACAGGAAATCGATATAAGCGACTTCAACTCCAGCGTTTAAATTTTTCATTATCAATTTCCAATTGATCGAGTATTTTTCCGGTTATGAAATCAGCTAAATGTTCTAACTTTTTTGGATTATGATAAAAACCAGGCATAGCAGGGAGAATAACAACACCAATCCTACTAAGTTTAGACATATTTTCTAGGTGTATTGTATGTAATGGTGTTTCTCTTGGTACAAGAATAAGAGGTCTTTTTTCCTTTAATTGCACTTCAGCTGCACGTATAACAAGATTTTCGGCATATCCATTAGCAAGGGCTCCCAAGGTCTTCATACTGCAAGGAATTATTACCATCCCGTCCATTCTATAGCTGCCACTGGATAGAGGGGCCTCCAAATTTTTTGGTGTATAATAGTAATCGGATAAGGCCATTAATTCTTCGATTTTAACATTCTCGTGTTTTGCAACTAATTTTGCAGCCTCACTTATTATAAGATGTGTTTCAATACCATGATTTCTAGCCGCTTCCAAGAAATTTTGGGAATATAAAATCCCACTAGCCCCAGTTATTGCTACTACTAGCCTCATAATAATCAAGGATTCTTGGTATTGGAAGGTTATATATTCTTACTGTAAAATATGTTATTCTTCAAGAGTTGGCGTCAAGCAAATGTAAAGTATATTATTTCCTCTAATGAAAACATCTCCATAGCTTGCTAATAGCTTATCATCCTCGTATTCCTTAGTCTCTTTGAGCATCATATTCATATACCCATCAGCCTGAGTCATTTTGCCTCTGTATTCTTCTCTACCTTTAAGAGCAACAGCAACGTTACTTCCGACGGCTTTTATTAAAACATTCAATGGTTTTTTACTTGGCTCCAAATTTTAGCACCGTTTTAAGAGTTATTGTATCTGGAATGGTACATGTTATTTAAAGCTTCTGAAGATGTCAGTATACTATTTTCTTACATCGTTAATATTATCCAATCATTGGAATTTCTATTTTCAATTATTTTTACAACAGTTAGTCCTGATTTTTGTATTAAAGATAATAATGAGTCTTTATCATAAACTTTCTTCAATGTAGTTATTATCTTAATCCCTATGCTCACACGAGAGATTTCTTTTAAGACTTCTAGAGGTTCTTCAACATTTTGAATAACTGTAAAAGAGAAAATTTTGCTGAATGTCCTACTTCTAAATGGAAGGTATTCTACATCCCCCTGAACAAGGTACTTTTTTTCAGTATTTGATAATTTTCTTAAAGCACCTTGAAGCAAATTATTCGAACTGTCAATTCCTACAATTGGGTTTTCTAAAATATCCATAAAAAGACCGGTACCACATCCATGATCAAGGAATATTTCATTTTCTAAAATTTTTATCTCACTTAAGGCAACATAATATTTCTTGCTTTGCTCTTCCCGGTATCTAAGATCATAAATCTTTTCTCCCAGTTGGTTATATCTATCTCTTATTTCTCTTTTGTTTGAATTCATAGACATCCTAATTTTTTTTGGAATACTCATTATTTATCATTATATTCATGCTTAATACTAAATTTCCCTCAATATTTAAACATAAAATTCATAACCGTAAAGATTAAACCAGCTGACAATACGAAATTTGATAGTGGTTATATGGAAGCATTAGATGCTATTTTAACCAGGAGAAGTATCCGAGACTATACTGATGAAACTGTTTCTTCCGAAGAAGAACGACAACTATTGGAAGCTGCTATGGCAGCACCAAGTGCACATAATAAGCAACCTTGGCACTTTATAGTTATTAGAGACAAGGGGACTCTAAGTAAAATTCCAGAATATCATCAGTATAGTAAGATGCTTAAACAAGCATCTCTAGGAATTGTTATTTGTGGAGATCATGATATCCAAAATACTGACTTCTGGATCCATGACTGTTCAGCAGCTACTGAAAACATTCTAATTGCAGCGAACGCAATGGGTCTTGGGGCGGTCTGGTTAGGAGTACATCCTTCCAAGGATTTAATAAACAATACTAAAGAATTGTTGGGAATACCTGATAATATCACTCCCCTAGGAATTGTATCAGTGGGGTATCCTGCATCAGAGAAGCCGCCTAGGAAAAACTATAATCCTGAAAGGATTCATAGGGATAAATGGTAGTGATTTTCCCTATACCTTACATATCTGCGTCTTTTTCGAACATGGATATATTTCATATCCAAATTTTTGAAGGTATATTTCTTAAAGGTCTAAAAAAAGACCGCATAAAAATTACACCAAAATGTTAATTAGAAACTTTATTTCTGATGGTTTTAACCTTATAAGTGTTAGAATTGTACTTAATATTTCAAAGGATGCATTTACTATGTCAGTAAATTATGTCCATATACCTTTTCTCCAATTTTTTAATCATTTTAGACTTTAAATTAGTAATTACTTGGTAAAAATTATATTTTATCGATGCTGCTAGCGTGTTATGAGTGATATTCCAAGGCCAAGGAGCAGCAAGGTATACGATGGTATGGATCGTATAAGTCAGCGCAGCCTCTTAAGAGGGACGGGGGTTGAGGATGAGGATATCGGAAAACCCCTCATAGCAATTGCTAACAGTTTTACTGAGATCAATCCTGGTCATGTACATCTTGATAGACTCTCTCAAATCGTAAAGAAAGGCGTTAGGGAAGCGGGGGGGCTACCTCGTGAATTTAATACAATTAGCGTATGTGACGGTATAGCTATGGGTCATGAGGGGATGAAGATGAGCCTACCAAGTAGGGAACTAATCGCTGATAGCCTCGAGGTAATGGTGAAGAGTCATGGTTTTGATGCTATGGTGTGTTTAACTACCTGTGATAAAATAGATCCGGGAATGCTAATGGCTGCTGTAAGATTGGATATCCCAACCATCTTCGTCCTAGGTGGACCAATGGCAGCGGGGTGCCCAGAGTGGGGGAGATATGCTGGTGAAAAGATTACAGTCATGGATCTATTTGAGGTAAGGGGCCTTGTTATGAGGGGTGAAATTAGTGAAGAAGAAGGCTCCTATCTTGAGCAGATATGCTGTGGAAGCCCTGGCGCCTGTGCAGGTATGTTTACTGCTATGACGATGCAGTGTCTTATCGAAGCATTGGGTATGACATTACCATACATGGCAACCGCTGAGAGTACAGGAAATTTCAGAGAAAAGCTCGCCTTTGAAACTGGAATAAAAATATTGGGATTATTAAAAAGAGACTTAACTCCAAGAAAAATAATGAGTGAGCCTGCTTTCAGGAATGCCATAATTGTTGATATGGCGCTAGGTGGGAGTACAAATACAGTACTTCACCTGAAAGCTATAGCTGAAGAGGCTGGGGTTGATCTACCTCTAGATCTTTTCGATGAGATCAGTAGAATTACACCACACTTAGTAAATATGGCTCCTGCTGGTAGACATATCATCGAGGAGCTTCATAATGCTGGGGGAATACCTGCTGTTATGAAAACCCTTGAAGAGAAACTAGATACAACCTTGATTACCGTAACTGGATTAACAATTAAAGAAAATTTGAAAGAAGCAAGAGTTAAGGACCCTGAGATTATCCGTCCTTTGGATAGACCTATACACGAGACTGGTGGTATGGCTATATTGGGTGGAAACCTTGCTCCCAATAAAGCTGTGGCGAAAATGGCTGCCATTGACCCATTAATGTGGGAATTTACTGGTACTGCAAAATGTTATGAGCGGGAAGAGGATGCCATTGAGGCAATACATAGTGGGGAAATTATTAATGGAGATGTTGTAGTTATCAGGTATGAAGGCCCTAAAGGTGGACCTGGAATGAGAGAGATGTTAGCATCAACTAGTGCTGTCGTTGGGTATGGTCTGGATAGGGTATACCTTCTAACAGATGGAAGATTCAGTGGTGCTAGTAGGGGACCATGTATAGGGCATATTTCTCCTGAGGCTGCTGCAGGTGGTCCTATTGCCTTGGTTGAAAATGGGGATAAGATTAGAGTAAGTATACCAGATAGAAGTTTAACCTTAGAAATTAACGACGCTGAATTAGAAAAAAGAAAGTTGAAATGGGATCCTATAGCTCAAAATTCCTTAAGTGGTTACCTTTCTAGGTATTCAAAACTTGTTACTAGTGCTGATAAGGGAGCGGTACTTGAGAAATAGTCTGGTTTGAAACCTTATTTTAAAAAAAATTT
>WJIV01000065.1 GCA_014730055.1 Candidatus Bathyarchaeota archaeon | reverse complement strand
TTTTATCAACAATATCCTGATGTGGGTCTTGGGCTTTTCTTGTACTCTTCGCTGTTCTCTACTGTAGACATTATTAGTGCGAAGAGGGAGCGGAGGTTGCTGGTGTACTGGTCCTGTGACCAAGTATCGGTGTCCATACGCACTCTCTTCAGAAGCCTTCCATCTTCATACACCATTAGGTCATACGTCACAAAGGGGGTAACTCTTGCCCCTGTATTCCTGGGAGTGTATATTGTTGAGTACTTCCAGAACTCTATCTGGTTCATCTTGTGGATGATTCTGGCGATATCATGGTTACTGAGTTCAAGGCTGAAGGTGATCGGTGGATCTGCCACCATGTCCTTTGTAAAGACGTTCTTGATTGTGTCCAGCTTGTTTACAGGGTCTTCTCTGTTCCCTCGGACCCCGTAGATAAACACTATGTCATATCTGGATGGGTCTATATTTTCTAGTTCGCCGATGCTGGTCCTGACCATGATTGCCGGTAGGTTTCCCGCTATGATTACTAGTAAAAATAGAGCACTCAACCTGTAGACCTTTTCAGTGGACCAATTCATCTTATTCAAAGATGTTTAAAGCATATTTAATAGTTGTATCCAGCCTTCTGAAATACGCCCATGACACACCTTATCTTTGTATCTGGAACCTGACCTTAATTACATCTACAGCTTTTGTACCCTCTGTTCCAACGGGCAATGAAAGCCGGTATTCACCGGAAGCCGTGTCTGGTTCCCCTATTTTTAGCTTAAAAGTCTCCCCCATCTCAACCTCAGTCATGTCCTCGGGTTTGCTTTCATACACCTTTACCCATATTCCCTCTTGCATATGTTCAAGGACGTAAGAGGAGTCGAAGAACAGGCTCCGGGTCCCCAGATTATATACCTCAAGCATCGGCCTATCAGGGCTCTCCCTTGAAACTTCGGCTAAACTCAAGGAGTACCTGTAACCGTAGAGAGGGACCTCGTCCTCAGGCTCTTCGGGTCTATACACGTTAAACTCCGTGATTAAGGTAATCTCCTCCCCGGTTCCTTCAAACTCGACCTCTTTAAGCAAGCGGTACCTCCCTGAATCAAGTCCCTTAACGTTCAAGGTATCATCAAAAGACCTACCCGGCGGCAAAATAATCTGGACACTTAACCAGATATTCTCAGATGGCACCTTCACCCAGGAGCCATCCAGGTACTTCTCAAAGGTATACGGCGTCCCAAAAAGCAGAGTATCATCCCCCTGGTTAACTATAACCAACCGAGCTTCCAGCTCATTCGTGATCACAGACGGCTCCAAGTACATTGAAGCTTCCTGAACTGATGTCTTAACTTGCTTCTCTGCTTCAACCATTGATACTCTGATATCATCGTACCATGAATCAGAGGGATAGTTATAGTTCCCTCTAAGGTTCACAGCGGTTATCCTATCCCACTCTCTCTGGGCATCCAGCCACTCCGAGGATAACCCGTTCACTGTGACTCCCACCTTTAGCTCCTCCTTAAGCCCGATGATACTAACATTGTACCACTCATCAGCCCCGGGGGTGGGTAGATACCTGAAGGCCCTCCAGTGGTCAGGCTGCCTGTTTCCCCACCGGTACCCTACTAGGCAGTTAACTGAGATGCACTCCTCTCCCTCCTCATTCAGGAACTGGAATACACTCCTATCAGCGTCACCCCCCTGGACCTTGTACTTCATCTCGAACACGAAGCTACGGGTCAGGTTGAGATCCATGGACGCCTTACAGTTATCCCCATCGCCTCCCTCCTCATGGATCCTCAGACTGCTGGGTGGGGAATAGTATTCCCCGCCTTGAACCACTGCCTCATCCTTTATTGAGCCCTGTACCTGGCTCCAGCCGGCTGGTAGGGCTTCTAGGGTTGAGTCAAAGTTCTCCACGTAAACCTCAGTCTTGTTTCTGATGCCATAATCTATGATATAAGCGTCATATCCGGGTAAGCGTTGCACGTATAGGTGCTCCCGGAAAGGTACCTCTTCTACTACGCCGAGTTCGGGTTGATAGAACCTCAGCCTTCCTTGAACCTGGTAGTATGGTTCAAGCAGCCTTGTTTCTTCATGTCCTAGGTAGTAAGCAATCTTGACATCGTCTATTATACATAACCCGGTGTAAGGGATTGGCCCATACATAGTCTCATAACCGAGCTTAGCTGTATCGCTTACCCCTCTGATCAGCAGCTTTACAGCCTCAGAAACGGGTAACGTGACGTTAACCTCTTCTCCGCTGGTTACTTGTGGTAGGTTAAGCTCAGCACTTGTAATAGCCTCTTCTTTTACGCCGATGGTGAAATCGGCCAGTGGTCCGAAAAGGATGGCGTTTCCCACTTCTAACCTGTAGAAGACCCCAACTTCTAGACAGCTACCGTTTCCCGTGGTATGCTTGGGCTTTATCGTTTCCAGGGTATATGTGGCTTCCGTAGGGTAATCCCAGTACGCGGATATTTCTGATAAGAGAGATTCAGCTATCTCCTCTACCCTGGTACTGTTCCAATCCCTGATTACTCTTCTATCTAATTCACCTCTATAGAGTATTCTATCAACTCCGTAAACGTCTAGTACTCTCTCATCTTCCTCGAACTCGAATATGTCACCCTCAAGCTGGGCGTCATCTGTGAACCCGAATACATTTTTAGCTATCCCATATGCTTCCATATCAGATGCTGCTTGATGCTTGTACTCTATTATTGAGGCCTGCTCAACCGGGGTGTCTAGGGAGCAGTTGATAACCAGAGTATAGTCCGATAGTACGCCTATTGTACTTGCAGAGTCATAAGGCAGATCACCCCTGTACACCTTATCCTTGAAAGAGTCGAACTCAGGGTTTACTCTTCTGCATTTCAATGAGACTTTTGCAGTACCAGGTGGATCTATACTGATATTGAACCTGTAATTTCCCGTTTCCGGGACCTTGAATAAGTCCCCATATCCAATACCAGAATAGTTTTCATATGTGTTATTTACTCCACTTAACTGGAAGCTGATGGCCTCGGTGGCGTTATAGCCATACATGATTATCTCTCCCTCAGCCAGGTAGGCCTCGTAGTGGTACTCGTGGTCCGTCCAGGCTCCATGCTCGGACAATGTTCTACCGATGGTGACGTTTTCTGGGAGAGGTAAGGGGTATATGCTCTGGCTTCCCATGCCCCCATTAGCGCTATGATATCCATAACATTTGAATAGCATAGGGGAGTCTGGCTCCCTGGTTTTCTCGCAGTTAAAATCAACTGTATACTCTCCGTCTTCGAAGGCCTTAAAGAGGAACTGGTATACCCTAAGTTCTGGAGCGTAAAAGTCGGCTTTTAATGACTCATTGTAGGTCTGGATAATATCAGTGAAATTGTCGTTCTCTTCTGTAAAGTCTAAGGTGTCTAAAGTTTTGTGCACCTTCAGTGTTAATCCTATTTTGCCGGTTGCGTTATAGTTGAAATGGTAATACTGCCCTGGATAGGCCAGGGTGACTAATTTTATGGTGTTTGAGCTGTTTTTCTCCTCGTCATGATGGACCTTGAAGGACAATGGAGTATCAACTGGTTCGGGAAATGATATCCCGGTGTCATCTTGTTCCTCAGCTTTGTAGATTATGAGTGGCAGCTTCTCCCTCTCATGGATCTCAATATTTTCTACATGAAGTAGGTTATACGTCTCGTTAGTCCTGTAGGTCTTGAACCCGAACCCGGTTACCGTCACGGTGAGGTTTTTCCGGTAAGCCTCAACTATCTCAGATAATGTTACCTCGCCGACCCTGCTGCTACTCTGGGTTTCCCTGAGGATTACCTCGGTTCTCCCACCACAGTGAAGAAAATAGGGAATGCCCTCTGAATCAACCTCAGGTACTTCTATGTATAGGGTTTCTGAAACTCTGTAAAGGTCATCACCACCTGTGGTGGGTGCAGGTCCTGAACGTTCTCCTGGGAATGGAGCGCATTGTAGCTTACCAGTAGCGTTAACCGGGGTTCTAAGGCTTAGCGGTATATCCTCCCACTCAGGGTACCAGACCTGGCCCTCCAGTTCTTGCGAATCTCCAAAGTATCTAGGAATATATATTGCAGTGGTGATGACTAGAAAAACTGAGACTATTAATCCAATGTTTTCAAATGTTTTTGTTTTCACTATTAATTCACGGCTTACTCAAGCTGTATTAGATTATTTTCTATATAATACTAGGTTTTAGAACACCAAGATCTTGAAGAAGTTAGAAGAATTCATCCGTCATGGACATTATAAAAGAAATTTATACTAATCTTTAACCGAGCTATAGACGAGGCATTCTGATATTAATCATCCAGAGCTCTAATTGAAGCTGTTGTCAACTGACTTGTTGATTACCAGAATATTCAAGGATGCTGTGATTAACAATAAAACCGATGCAGCGAAAACAACACCTCTCTGAGTGTCTAGTAACGCGCTCCAATCACCGATATCCACAAGATGTTTAGTATATATGGTTTGGAAAAACAGGGAAACAATTGCACTCAAGAGGCTTAAAAATACTACCGTCGCAGGACTATTCACTGATATTTTCCTTCTAACAAGAAATACGATAGGGATACCCCAGGCTACTAGGCCAAAGAATAAACTACCAAGATTCAATAAACTATACAATTTTACAGACCTCCAAATCGATTCTAATATTAGGTGTTTTTTCATTTGGAAATGACTCTTCATTAAATAGAATAAATAATTTATTTAATAAGATATTTAACAAGCATCTTACGGTAACATTATTCAGCTTACCTAAGTTTAGTTTGATTTTAAGGGTACCCATAAATCTATAATGTCCTTCAGGTATGCTACGGGGATATAAAAATGGCTAGAGTACTTAAGGGATCAGATCTAGTTAAAACTGCAACCAGGCACCTAGGTCCCCCACTTATTCTTTTTGTGGTTCAAGTGTCACTATATTATCTATTCAGCCCTGAAGAGGCGATCTCAAGCCTAGGCATTGAACTCGCTGACTCATCCCGACTTCTCCTCTCTATGATAGCTTTTACACCGATCATAGTATTATTCGAGGAAGTTGGTCTGAGGGTAGTTCCACATTACATCTACACTGGATTAAGCAAAGGGTGGATGAGTAT
The DNA here is from genome assembly GCA_014730055.1 of Candidatus Bathyarchaeota archaeon. The sequence goes on along the minus strand of WJIV01000065.1, from coordinate 144 downwards.
AGGAGAATATATTGAAAACTTGAATGATTCAGGGCTTGAATCCTACCTCTTTCTCGGGTTCACCTCTATAACCCCGGTATGAGCGTTGAGAAGATAAAGTTGGCTAGCTCTGAAGGGGAAAGTTCCTTATCCTTATCCGTTAAA
>WJIV01000012.1 GCA_014730055.1 Candidatus Bathyarchaeota archaeon | reverse complement strand
GGTAACATCTGGCTTTGGTCAAGAACTCTTAATGTCTGGGTGTGCTTCATGCGGGGAATGCATAGAAGTCTGCCCAACAGGGGCCTTCAGACCCCTTGAAATAGAAAAGGTGCAGGAGGAGATAGAAACCGTAATAGAGAGCGGTACAGCCTTCCCAGCGTCTAGATTGACCCAAAGAACTAGAAGCAAACTCGGATTATCCCCAATTGAAGAGAAGGAGGAAGATGAATTGAAAATAATTGCTGAAAAAACCAGAGCGAAAAAGAAAGGAGAAGATGAAGAATGACCAGCAAATATGCCTTCTTCAAAGGCTGCTTCATACCATACAGGGCCCCACACCTTGAATACGTTACCTGGAAGATAATGCCAGAGCTCGGAGTAGATCTTGAGGAAGTAAGTGATTTCACGTGCTGCCCTGAACCAGTGGGCTTCAGCCTCCACGAGAAAAAGACATGGCTCACGATAGCTGCAAGAAACCTGAGTATCGCAGAGGAACAGGACAAGGACATAGTAACGGTATGCAATGGCTGCTTCTACACGCTCGAGCATACTATGCATGAGCTTGAGAACGATGAACTGAGGGATGAGGTGAATCAGGTTCTATCAGAGATAGACCACGAATACAAAGGAGAAACCCATGTAAAGCACTTCATACAGGTCCTCAAGGAAGATGTCGGATTAGATCGAATAAAGCAAGCCGTTAAGATACCCCTCGAGGGGCTAAAGGTAGCAACTCACACGGGGTGCCATTACTCAAACCGATTCGGAGAGGAAGCTAAGACTCTAGATAAGATGGTTAACCTACTAGGATGTACAAGTGTAGACTATGAGATGAAGAATCTCTGCTGTGGATGGATGAAGGCAGGTTATGGAGAAGCTGATGAGGGATACGACTGGATAAAGCAGAGACTGGAGAGCATGAAAAAGGCTGAAGCAGACTGTATAGCTGTGATCTGCCCCCAATGTTACCAGCAATACGACACAGGGCAACTGTTAGCTTCAAGAAAGGCAGACATAGCTTTCAAGATACCTGTTCTATTCTACTTACAACTACTAGGAATAGCAATGGGGTACAGTATAGAAGAGATGCATCTAAGCTCTCATAGGATTAAGGATGAAGCTCTAGAGGCTAAGATCCAAAATATCATCTCAAGAGCTTCTTAAGTTCCTTTTATTTCATCTTAACAACACAACAGGAATTTTGTAAACAGCAATATTTTATTGATTAAAATGTCTTACAGATAGTAAATGTCTGACTGCATTTTTTGTTCAATAATAGACGGAAAGACTCCAGCAAAAAAGGTCTACGAAGACAATAGAGCTCTGGCTTTCTTGGATAATCACCCAAGTGCCCCAGGCCACACTCTGATTATCCCTAAAGCACATGTAAGGAATGTTGAGGATCTATCACAAGAGGATGCTGAAGCGGTTTTCATGGCATTACATAAGATAATTGGACCTATCCAGAAAGCTATGGATGCTCCAGCCAGTACAATAGGTATTAATAATGGCCCGGAGGCTGGTCAGGAGATCCCCCACCTTCACATACACATTATACCCAGAAGATCAAAAAGTGAAGGAGAAATTATTCAGAGTATAGTTAGGAAAGGAAGAGGTTCTAATAGCTTGGAGGAAAATTCTGAGAAGATAAAGAAAGAAATATCTAAAATCTAATTATTCTTTTATAAAATGTAAAAATAGTGATCCTTGATAATTCATTTTAATTAGAGATAGCCTTAAAGACCAATTTCACTTCACGCAGTTACTTCAACCTTCTTAACACATTTAAGCTGAGAAACGGAACGTCAAAACATGAGTGTAGTTATAATACTTGGAGTATTTGCGATGTTGCTCGGACTCCTATTACTGGCTATAGGAGGTGTTGGTCACTCCCAAGTTCGGTTCAGCTTGAGGGAAGGAAGGATGCTTAGTCAAGAGTGGTTCATTGTTCTTCTTCTTGAATTTCTATTGATCTTATTTGACCAGTACGTGAAGTTGGGGAATCTAATTTCATAATCCTTAGGACAATCCTTTCCAAAACACCCTCGGGGAATGAACAGTTTTAACTCTATTTTGGTTTCCAAAAAATAACAAAAACAACAGCTAAAGCCCAGTCAAAATGAATTAAAATTTAGAGAATAAAAAGTACTAACTGTATTACACTTGGATAAAGTAGTATGAATTTTTTTCGAGCGTTTTTTACGAATATATTATTCCAAAAGTATTGTTTGGAAATTTAATCTTTTTAACTGGTACCTCTCTTGAGAGATTATGGGAAAGGCTGTACGTAGCAACATTATAATTTTTGCAATGTCTGCCCTTCCAGTGGTATTATTATTCATAGGAAACCCGTCTTTAATAGACCTATCAACAAATTACGCATTGCTCACAATTCTAGCCAAGATATCAGCTTTCTCTGGACTTGCCCTACTGACCATCACCACAATACTATCATCAAGAACCAAAAGAATTGATAGATTACTTGGGGGCTTGGATACCGTTTATGAGATTCATCATAATAAGGGAAAGATTTCATTCATCCTTCTAGTTCTCCACCCCATATTCCTGGCTCTACGCGAGGCTGACAGAGTTATTACATTTTTAAAATATTTCTTACCGGGAAGCGGATGGGCAATTGATCTCGGGAAAATAGCTCTAACCCTTATGGCCATAGCACTAATAATCTCTATTTATACGAACGTTGATTACGAAAACTTAAAGATAATACACAAATCTCTAGGATTCTTCATGATACTGGGGGGATTTCACGCCTATCTCACTAGGAGTAACCTGTACAATATACCCCCTCTTAGATACTACATGATGATAATGCTCTCAATATCAACAGCTCTTTACATTAACACTAGCCTACTGGGGAATATTCTAGCAAGAAAGTTTCGTTATAGAATAATTTCCGTCGATAGGCTATCTGTAACAATAACTAGAATTACCATGAATCCTGTTGATGATAGATTGGATTTCAAACCAGGGCAGTTTATTTTGATAAGATTTGAGCAGGAAAATTTCAATGAAGTCCATCCTTTCTCCATTGTGTCATCACCGGAGGAGGATATTCTTAGTATTTGTGTGAAATCCCTAGGGGATTATACCTCAAGAATAAAAGAATTGAGGGAAGGTACAATAGCGGTCATAGAAGGGGCATATGGCGGGTTTTTAATAAAAAGAACAAGTCGGGACCAAGTTTGGATTGCTGGTGGTATAGGTATTACCCCATTCCTTAGTATGCTATCAACTATTAGACAGCGTAAAGAAGAAATCCATCTTTATTACAGTTACAGTAACCCAGGTGATGAGGCGCTTGTAAGTCTAATAAGGGATAGAATAGTGAATGATGCCATAAAACTTACAGTTATTAACACCAGAGAACTGGGAAGGATAACAGTAGATCGAATAATTAGCGAATACCCCGACTATAAAGAAAAGTCATACTGTATCTGTGGACCATCCGCTATGAACAAGGATTTCCTGAATAAATTAAGAAACGCTGGGGTACCGGTTGATTATATTGATCTTGAATACTTTAATTTATTATAGGGATTCTTAATTTGATTTTGTTCTCCTGATATCCAGAAACACAAAGAGCAAACAAAAGGAGAAAAAGAACAAACTCTGCGTTATCTCTCCAGCTGCTGCGTAAATCATACTGGCAAATAGGCAACTCAGCGCGAACCCTCCTTCTGCTGTTAAATCCTTCAAGCCCAGAACCTACTATTGATAATGAGTAGAGGAATAAATACATACCTTATAAAGAATCATCATGAAATTTTCCGAAATAATCTTGGACTGGATACTTTCGAGAGTTCTTGGTAATCTTATCTAATACTGATTTCTTTAAATCGATATTTAGATCATAACTCAAGTAGAGTAAATAGATTAGAATATCGGCAATTTCTTCTTGGATCAAAGGCATAATTTCATCATTATCAATTATAGCTCTAGCATCCTCTCTATCTCTCCAGAGGAAAAGTTCGAGTAGCTCTGATGACTCCACAGAGATGGCTGTGGCCAGTTCCTTAGGTTTGTGAAACTTGACCCAGTCACGTTCTCTTCTAAAATTTAGGATCAGGGGTAAGATCTCCTCAAAGCCTTTCAGCGTCATAGACAAACTCATATATCCTCATGGATTTAGCTTGTTTGAAGATTACCTCTAAAAAGAGGTACGGATATTATTGGTGATAATGATGAATGAAATTCCAGGACTTGAGGAGAGCTTCAAGAATCATAATGTTATCTATCTGATAACTTTTGATAAGGACGGGGAGAGCCACAGTCGGCCCATGACTAACTACAACAAGAATCCCTATGGTCTTCTTTGGTTCCC
>WJIV01000011.1 GCA_014730055.1 Candidatus Bathyarchaeota archaeon | reverse complement strand
TGTAGCTTTTGAGGCACCGTGTCCAACTAGATCCAAGGATAGTGCAGCGATTCCCCGTTTTGATAACTCAAGGGCAATCCCGGTCATTGTTTCCTTTGAGTTTGATATACCATGAGCCAGAACGACTCCTGGCAGTGGCTCCGTGGCTGATTTTGGGTAGTAGAGAACAGCTTTGAGATGTGTATCTCCATAAGGGATAGAGACATCTTCAACTCTGATCTGACCATTTGAGTCGTTTACAGCGCTAGCAATAATGATGGAGATAACCAATATACCAACCAACAATATGCTATGGAGTGCGTTCTTGGATATCATTGATTGAATAGGTAAACTAGTCAGATTAAAATAAGAGGCTAAAATCTATTTCGAGCCTATCTGTTCCTATACGGAGAGAGAATCTCATCAATGGAAAAATCTGTTACTCCTATTACCGTATCTGATGCACCGTAGGATAACTGTAAACCATCCCCCCTCATAACTGCCCCGCAGCTAAATACCACATTAGGCACAAGCCCCCTGCACTCATACTCCTCACAGGGCTCTAGGATCGGGTTCTCTGACCTGTAGATTATTTCCTCAGGGTTCTCCCTATCTAGTATCAGGGCTCCAAGCCGGTACACCCTATTTTCGTCCACTCCATGATAAATCTGCAGCCATCCTTCATGAATCTCTAATGGTGGACCGGCTATACCGACTTTCACGCAGTCCCACATGCCTTCTCTGGGTCCCATTATCTTCTTTGAATCGAACCATGATTTCATGTCTATGGAGTAAGCTATCCACATGTTAGGGTCTATTCTGTGGAACATTGCGTACTTTCCGCTGATCTTTTCTGGGAAGAGGGCGGCGTTCTTGTTGGTCTCCCCCAGGAAAGGATATACTCTTTCTCCCCAGTTCCACTTCTTCTCAAGCAGATCCTTGGTTCTTATTTTTGTAATACCTATCTGTGAGGTCTCAGCAAAAGCCGTGTAGGTCATCACACATATCTCACCCATTACGGTGACCCTTGGATCCTCTACTCCCCTCACTTCCTCTGGGGTCGCAGGCTCAAATATCGGGTAGGGCAGACGCTCTTCAATTACACATCCATCTCTCGAACTTGCGTATCCAAGTCTGGATACCATTTCTTCTCCCATAGCTCTGTAGATGTAATGAATTCTGCCACCGAGCTCAAACATGGCGGGATTAAAAACATATCTTGACTCCCAAGGGTGCTCGGGTATTGGTCTAAGGATCGGATTTCCCTCGAATCGAGCCATAACTCAACAGCTTCATTTCATCCAATAAAAATACTGCCATTTTACAGATACTATGCCTCACCTACTATTGCGAGGTCTGATAGAAGATAGGATATAGTTGATTCGGCGCCTTTATTCTGATTTAAGCCCTTTGGGGTTATCCCATCGAAACACGTATAGGTCTCCTCATCAACGAGTTTCAACCCGAGGGAGTTTTTTCCATGAAACCAGTTGAATGCACTTTCAGCATAAGCGTTGTACTTTTCTTCGCATAGAATCCTTGAGGCCACTATACATGCTTCAACCATGCAAGCCGCCTCTATAGGCTGCTGGTCATAATATGCCCTCTCTTCTCCTTTATGATACCATCCTTCTGTTCCTATGGGTTGGAAGATTTCATCGATGAACTGGGTCTCAATAAGAAAATCTAGCGATTCAGTTCCTATACGTATTAATGATTCATCGTGAAGAATTGTCCCAGTCTCAAGGAGGGCCTGAGGTAGCCTAGGGTTCGCGTAAGTCATGTATCGCTCGAACCAAATCCAGCCTTCCTCCGAGTTATCATTATATCTGTCCACTAGAAAATTTACCATTGATCTCAGATCGTTTTTCAGATTGGTGTCTCCGGGGAATGCCTTGCTGTACTCGCATAATCCGAGTAATGTGAATGCTATAGCCCTGGGAGATGTGAAGCTTCTTGCACTGGGTAGGCTCTCGTCGAATAATAGTTTTGAGAGCTGCCTGAGCATGCGTGGCAGCTCTGAGTTCAATGTATACCCTGTTGCCCAAAGTGCGTGGCCTATACTGTCCTCTGTTCCGACCTCATCAAGATACCTTTTTTCGTAGCTGAGGAGATTATGGAAGCCCTCTGAGTTTTTATGCATGAATAACAGGAACTCTAAGTACTTCTTTGCAAGGAAAACTGATAGTTCATCCCCGAATACTTTGTGATGTCTCACCGTGGCTATTAAGGCCCTGGCGTTATCGTCTGTACTGTACCCGTGCCTCCTGTCTATGACCCCGAATTTTGAGTGCTGTAGCATTCCTGTCTCATCGGTGAAGAGTCGCAGACCTTCTAGCTTGTTCTCCTCTTTATGCAATGGAATCACAGTCCAAGAGTCTTGTAGAACTCGTTAATATATCTCATAGCTACGTTAGGCCAGATCTTATCTCGGGTGTATTCATACGCCTGCTGCTCATATTGCTCTTTAATCTCCTCAAGTTCTATGAATCTCTTAACGCGCTTTGAAATGGACACGGGGTCCCTGAACTCACAACCCACTGCTGCGCCTTCATCTATAATTTCCTGTGCGTGAAGGAAGGGGGTTGTTACGATTGCCTTTCCCGTACATAGGGCGTACAGCATCGTGCCACTGCTTATCTGATCCCTGTTAGGATAGGGCAGGATGTAGGTGTCGGTAGCCTGGAGGAATCTTATCAGGTCTCTCTTGCTCAGGAAGCGATTGACAAACCGTACATTATCTCCGATCCCAAGATCGGATACCAGGTCGAGGAGGCTCTGCCTGTAAGATTCTCCCTCATGCTTTCGTACCTCGGGGTGTGTCTCACCAATAACCAGGTAGAGGACGTCAGGTCGTACATCTACCACCTCTGGCAAGGACCTTATCGCGTACTCTATTCCCTTACCCCTACTAATCAGACCGAAGGTGGATAATACATACCTATCCTCAAGATCTAACCCTTTCTTCGCTGTGCTGCTTTTCACAAAGGGAACATTCGGGCATCCATGGGGAATGTACCTAACCTTGAATGGAAGGGTATCGTACACCTCCTCCAATATCTGGGCTCCAACCCTAGCCAGGACTATTACCATATCGCTTAGGCGTAGAACCTCATCCATGACCCTTTTCGCATCGAGGGGCGGGTCCTGAAGTATCGTATGAAGCGTGGTTATAATTGGCTTATCCACTTCTTCCATGAAGGAGA
>WJIV01000064.1 GCA_014730055.1 Candidatus Bathyarchaeota archaeon | reverse complement strand
TATGGTAAGTGGATTGAGGAACCAGTTCACTATGTCCTTTTCAGTATAGCTGTAGGTTTTGCACTACTAAGCGTGGTCGATCTGATGTTTGTATTACGGAAAAGGGGAAGAAGATTCCATTTCGTAAACGCATACTTCCAACTATTGCCTTCATTTATTATAGCTGGGCTTTTACCAATTGCGGGGGTCCCTCTTCTAATCTTGAATATCGTGATTATAATCATGTTAAGAAGGACAAAACCTGGCTTAAGTTGAGGTAAATTTAATCAAGGTTTGATCTACCAACTTGAAATCTGTGGATCTGATTTAGGAATCAGGTAATATTAGCAATTAGGAAAATTACCGTTAAAGAGATCATATTTTCGTAATAGAGGATAATCTTTTTCCCCACATTTTTTAAGATAATTTATGATCGATTATGTATTTTTTTTCTCAAGCGACAGACTTTAGTACGTTATTTCGAATCATTAGAATAAGCCAGAAAAAAATAACTATTGATGCTGAGACACCAAGAATCAAATACGGATATGGAGCCAGTGAAGCGTAATCTAGCAGTAAATTCTTAATCACTGGAACAATCAATGATACTATAAGAATTAATACTGCTGAAAATAACCCTAGTAGAAAAGATAATATAGTTTGATTCGCTAGAACCTCTTTCAATTGATCAATATCTATTCCCTTTTTCAAATATTCTCTCATGTTTGACCTGTATTGGGCCGTGAAAGCTAATATTGAGTACCCACTCATTATGATAACTCCTGAGATGAATACCTGATAATATCCTCTCAGCGGCCGCAGGATGTATCCGGCGTCAAGCAGATTGAACCAGTTTATTCTCGAGAAACTTAGAGCTTCGGGAAGAAAAAGCATGAAGTTTATCTGGTAAATATTTATGATATTGATCTCCTCACCAAGAATGAACTCGTAAGCTATCGCGATCAAGACCACTAAGGTTAGAATAATGGGCATATATCTTGAGGAGTTTAAGTTCGTTTTCAGGATTACACCCATCTCTTCAAAGACAAGTTTTGTCATATTACTTATGAATTCGTATATTGATGATGAGAAGAATGATTGTAGAGCAATGTATGTTGTCATAATGGCTATAAACGCTTCAAGTGCCCTTATGACTAGATACCTTTCCCTCATTTCTATCTCACCGTATTTAGCACAGTCTGGACAATATCCTGTTCCGTTGGATCCCAGTTAATCACCATAACACCCGGGGACATAATCTCACTAGAAAGCTCTATCTCCTCAAAACGGAGGGCATTAGCAGCAATCCTCTCATAATCTGTGCTGGAGGCAAGTTGGTATCCGGAGATGTTGATGATCATAATGTTTGTTTTCTGACTTCGAAGCCTTGGTGTGTACTTGATGAGCTCCCTAATAGAAAAACTCAGGGAGTGGACGCTCCTCTGATTGATGTTAGTTATGATAATGAACAGCGGATTCGTTCCGTGGATATGGCCTTTAGCATGCCTAACGACCTGTAAGAGACTCATGCCTCCCAGCACTGTATCGACAGCTAGAAGCTTTCTCTGAATCTTATAAAGCTGCATATGACCAGCTTCTGGGAATATTAGATTACCCATTTGGCTCTTGGGTAAACTCTCATCTTTTTCTAGTTTATTAACAGTAAAGGGTTTGAACCAGGGGGAATCATTATCATTCTTTGGGTGAGTAACATATTCAGCTAATCCAACCATGCATTGTCTTGAGATATAGTACTCTGCGAGGCTGGTTGCCGCCTGTACCGCGTACTCGAAGCTATTTTTTATACTGTTACCGAGATTTAACCTAGTAGATTTATCCAGAAATATCCAGGTTACCCTCCTTCCCTCTCGCTCATACTCGTTTACCGTGGGCTTTCCTCCAGGGATGGTGTTGAGCCTTGCTGTTGCCTTCCAGTTGATACTCTTGTAGGGATCTCCGTAGTTATATTCCCTTATCTCTTTAAAATCCGAGGTCTGTACACCTAACTTTATCTTGGATTCAGAGGGGATTGGAAAAAGGCTGTACTGTCTTCTCCGCCTTACTCTTTTCACTCTTGAGGGTTTGGGTTTCACGATGAGCTCCTGATTAAATATATGTTCCATGTTCTGAGGAGCACGAAGATCAAAAGGATGAAAACTTCTGATCTGGACCTGTCCCATCTCGTATATGCCTCTGTGGGTGCATTCGAACTGGTGGGAATTTTTAATAATTAGTGGATTTGGTCCTTTCCAGTACAGATTCAGATTACTTCCCTCAGTTAGGGCGAAATCCGGGGGCAATTTTTCGTGTACGACCACCGGCCCAATTCCCTCATTCACGGTTATGGTCCTATCGAGTTTGATCCGGTCTTCAACATATGCCTCGTCTTCCTCAATGGTACCCTGTACATTTATTTTATCGGGAGTCTGAATGTAGAGACCTGCGGCTACGTAGATAACCGGGATGAATCCTAGGTATATGAGCATCATATTTCCCATGACCATACCCAGCACTATGAGGCCGAGGATACTGATCATTATCTTCAAGGGAAGCTTAGTTATCAGCTTACTCACCTGCGTGTGACCTGTTTTGGAGCCTCCACCTTCTCCAATATCTTGTCCACAATAGAATTGGGTGATATCTTATCATCAAAAGCGTACTCAAGCTTCAATATCATCCTGTGGGACAGGGCGGGTAGTGCATATTCCTTAATATCATCGGGTATAACATAGTCCCTGCCAATAATCGCCGCATGGGCCCTAGAGACCTTGTATAAACTCAAGCCACCACGAGGACTTGATCCTACCTCTACATAATGGTTCTCACGTGTCTCACGCACGATCTCAGAGATATATGTGAAAATCTGGTCATCAACATAGACGTCGTCCTCTACAGTCTGCTGCATATCCCTGAAACTAGTGGCGTCCGTAACATTGGACACCAATTCAGTCGGATCATCCTGCTTCCATCTGGATCTGCGCCTCATAATCTCAGCCTCCAAATCAATAGACCTAACATAGCCAGTCTGAAGCTTAAGTAGAAAACGATCCATCTGGGCTTCAGGTAGGGGATAGGTTCCCTCAAGTTCAATTGGGTTCTGCGTGGCGAGGACGAAGAAAGGAGCATTTAATCTATGAGTATCCCCCTCAATTGTAACCTGCCGTTCTTCCATGCATTCCAGTAAGGCCGATTGTACCTTAGGGGGTGAACGGTTGATCTCGTCAGCTAATAGTATGTTCGTGAATACAGGTCCTTTCTCGAGTCTGAAGGATGAGTCCTCCATCACCCAGACCTTAGTGCCGACAATGTCACTGGGCATCAGATCGGGTGTGAACTGTATTCGCCTATAATCGCACCCTATGCTCCTGGCAAAGACCTTTACAAGAAGGGTCTTTCCTAGTCCAGGATAATCCTCGAACAGTACATGTCCATTGGCTAGAGCAGACGCTAGTACCTTAACAAGCATGCTTCTCTCCCCGACGAAGTACTCTCCTACCGTGTTTATTATGTCGTTGGATTTTTCTTGCAGTTCGGTTAGATTCATTGTTCTATAACCTCATGGTCCTCAATTGCTTCAGGTTGATTTCCGCTGGAGATCAGCCCCCTGCTTTTGAGGTTTTCTAGGGTTGACGCTATGACGTCTCTCCTGTTCTCAATGTTCTTATTTTTTATGTAGTCAATCTGCCAGTTAAAGGCGATGGGTCCGGCTTCAAGATCCTCGTATTCTAGGAAGTCTTTTAGGGCAACATAGATCCTGTCGGGGTTGTAACCATAAATAGACATCAAGCCGGATAGGGTAATTCCGAGTAAGTCTTTATCACCATTCTTCACAAAGTTCTCAACGAGTTTGGATAGATGCTCTAGCTTCTGATCCTTTGTATAAGTTATGTCTTGTGAATGTTTTGTCCACTTTAATAAAAGCTCTTGTTTATCGACGAAGATCTCAGCATAAGTATTAGCGGACCGGTAACCTCTATAGAAGAAAAGACATACGAGTGTCCACTCTAGAAATCCCAGTATTCGCCATTGTTTTCCCATAACCTCCACCAATATACCTCGTATGAAACTGAAGTAAGACCCCAGTAAAATCAGGGCAAGAAATTTTTCAAATAGACCTTCCCCAAGGAAGGTGCCAATGTAGGAGAGGTAAGGGTTCCTAGTCTGTCTCAAGACTCCAGCAAATGAAGCCAACATTGTTAGTATTATTGAGAACTTGAAAATACTTCCAAGAGCGTCAGCAATTGGACTAAATAAAGCGGTGTCCAGAATAGGGCCGATTTCCCCTCCTATCCTAGCTGATCTCAGTTCTGTCAGAGTTGTCAAATATACTTGGTAAACTACCAATCCGATGATCGCTATCTCTAGACCGTTTATAATGGTGTCAGATATGTCTCTATAGTTCCGCAGGTAAAC
>WJIV01000010.1 GCA_014730055.1 Candidatus Bathyarchaeota archaeon | reverse complement strand
TTTGCTGCGCTGTGGCGTAGGGCCTCGTTAACGCTAACGTAGCAGTCTGCTAGCTCAGCGTATTTGCCGCACATTGCAATCTTTACGATGTCAGTGGGCTCCTTGTACGTCTTGACCATATTTCTCCACTCGGACCAATCTGGTTTAACATCATTAATACCAAGGTACTCACAGATCACTTCACCCATTCCTTGACTCTCGAGTTCTAGGGGGAGCTCGTAGAGAGTGGTAACATTGATGCTGCTGAATACCGCCCTTTCCTCAACACTACAATACAGAGCTATTTTGCGGCGTTGCGGGATATCAAGTTTCCCGGATTCAATTCGAGCAGTTATGACATCTGGCTGGAGCCCAATAGCTCTTAATTCTTTAACACTATGCTGAGTAGGTTTAGTCTTAGGTTCTCCGACCGCATCAAGTATTGGGACTAATGTTACGTGAGTGAGCAGAGTGTGGCCTCTCTTCTCTTCGTTTCTCATTTGTCTGAAGGCCTCCATGAATGGTAGACCCTCTATGTCTCCTACTGTTCCGCCACTCTCTACGAGAACAATGTCTGCCTTGCTTTTACTAGCTACTAATCTTATTCGTCTCTTTATCTCATCAGTAACGTGGGGGATTATCTGAACGCATCTTCCTAGGTATCCGCCCTCCCTCTCCCGTCGTATTACTTCCTGGTAGACTTGCCCGCTGGTTACATTATTTAACTCGGTAAAGTCACCGTCCAGAAATCTCTCATAAGTTCCAAGGTCCATGTCTGCCTCGTAGCCGTCGTCGAGGACGAAAACCTCTCCGTGTATGTAAGGGTTCATCGTGCCAGCGTCTACATTGAGATAAGGATCGCATTTTATTGAGGTGACTTTATACCCCCTGAACTCGAGCATCTTTCCAATGCTACAGGTGACTAATCCCTTACCCAGGCCGCTCAACACCCCGCCCGTGATAAAAATATACCTTGTCAATTTTGTAACCTTACTATAATAATCCAGATTCTCTACTCGGACATCTATAAATCATTCGACTAGGGAAAACCCTATCTTTAGTTAGCTCAATAGAGATTCAGCTGTCATCTCATCTGGTCTATCCAGACCCATTATATCCAGCACGGTTGGGGAGATGGAGCTCAAGCCTCTTCCTTCCCTGAGTATACAGTTTTGAAGACATGTTTCTTCGCTAATTAAGATAAATGGAACCGGATTAGTACCATGACTGGGATTGGGCTCACCGTCAGAATAAAACATTGTCTCGATATTACCATGATCTCCAGTAACAAGGATAACATAACCCTCATCAAGTGCAGTTAATACCACCGATCCTAGGCATTCATCAACCACCTCGCAGGCTTTAACACCTGCTTCCAAGTTTGCCGAGTGACCGACAAGGTCTCCATTTGCATAGTTCACCAGTATGAAATCGTATAAACCTCTTCTTATTTCGGGTAGTAGTTTTTCAGTTATATCATATGCACTCATCTCGGGTTTATCCTCATAGCTTGGTACCTTCGGACTAGGCACTAGAATTCTGTTCTCCCCCGGGTATGGTTCCTCGATCTGGCTATTGAAAAAATAGGTCACATGGGCATATTTCTCAGTCTCCGCTATCCTTAACTGTGTTGCACCATACCCGCTTAGGACAGATCCTAAATTATTTTTTACATTATCTTGAGGAAATGCAACGGGAAGATCCAGATCTTGATCATATACGCTCATACAGACATAATTGATCTCTGGTTTTTTTGATCTACGAAACCCTTTGAAATCTTCTTGGGTCATAGCATAAGTTATCTGGCGAGCTCTATCACTCCTGAAATTCCAGAGGATAAAGCTATCCCCCTTCTCTACTAAAGCCTTAGGTTCACCAGACTTACCAACTAACACAATAGGCTCTATATAGTAATCTGTGATATCCTCATTTTCAGCATATAGGCGATCTAAGACCTTAATTGGATCAGTTGCTTTGATGCCATTCCCGCAGGTAAGAAGATCGTATGCTTTCTTGGTTCTATCCCAATTATTATCCCGGTCCATGGCATAATATCTTCCAACTATTGAAGCGTAGGTGCCAACTCCTTTTTCATTAATTACTTTATCAGTTTCTTTGAAGAATTTCTCCGCGCTGCGCTCTGGGACATCCCTACCATCGAGAAAACAATGAATAAAGACTCTATTGAAGTCAACTCTCCTACATAACTCAAGAAGGGCATAAAGATGCTCTGTAGTCCCGTGAATACCCTGATCACTGAACAGGCCAGCTAGGTGGAGCTTCCCCTTCTTTTCTCTACAATTTTCTATAGCGGTAAGAAACTCTTTCTTCTCATAGAAGCTTCCATCACGGATGCTTCGGTTTATCTTCTCATAAGGTTGCCATACGATTCTACCTGCTCCCATTGTTAGGTGACCAGGCTCACTGCCTCCTTGGGTTCCTTCAGGGAGCCCTACAGCGTTTCCTGTACAATTTAAGAGAGTCCATGGGTAGTTTTCTAGATAATAATCATTGTTTGGAGTTTCGGCGAGAATGACTGCGTTCCCTTTCTTCTTATCACTGTATCCCCAACCGTCCCTTACTACTAGTATGACTCTCTCCTTGAACATTATACATTAGAGTAGATTATTTTGTTTTAAGCTAATGGGTTAGGTCCTTACCATATGCCAGATAATTGATAAAATTGATATTAAGATGAGAATTGGACTAGTAGCAAAGGTGAATCCATTATTTCTGTAAACCCACAGGAGATACCATGGTATCTTACTGGGATTTGGAAGAATCCGTGCAAAGTAGGGGAGGGCAACGAACAAAATTCCCATTATTATCAAAAACCATCCCATTATACTGAAAGGTCTATAGGGATCCATCTCACAACAAGTATTGATACCATCGTAAATGTTTTAACATTGTGACGCAGCAACAAACGAGGCTGAGGGAAATCATATGAGGGTTATTATGCTTGGACCCCCTGGATCAGGAAAAGGAACACGTGCTCATGTAATATCAGAAATTTATGATATTCCAGTGATATCCACAGGAGATATACTTAGAGAGGCAGCTGGAAAAGAGACTGAAAGAGGAAAAAAGATAAGATGTATCCTCGACCAGGGGGAGCTTGTGCCGAGTAGGATCGTTAATGAACTTGTAAAGGAGAGCCTCGAGAGGCATGAGACAGAGAATGGATATATCCTTGACGGTTACCCCAGAAACAAAGAACAGGCAAAAGCACTTGAGAGGACGCTAAAAGATAGGGACGAGCAACTAGACTATGTTCTCTACGTGGATACCGATGACAATACCATTATTGAGAGACTATCTAAGAGAAGAACTTGCCCCAAATGTGGAGCGGTTTATCACCTCGAATATAATCCACCTGAGGAGGACATGCTATGTGATGAATGCGGGGCAAAATTGATTCAGAGAAGAGACGATAAGCCCAGTGTTATTAGTAAACGTCTAAAGGTATACCGAGAGGAGACCGAACCACTCTTGGAAATGTATAGACAAAAAGATCTTGTTGAAAAAATACCTGGAGATGTTAAATTGGAAAAATTACCCAGTATAATAAAAGAAACTCTGGGCTAAGTCTTATATCCTATTTTCCTAAGGAAGTCTTTTCTCCAACGGATTCCATCTTCTGTTTCAATACCCGCTGGCTTATATCCGTCAATTACTCCCATTATCCCTCTTCCCTGTCTCGTCTCGACCACTACAATTTGTATAGGGTTAGCTGTAGCTGCAAATACCTTACACACCTCCGGAACCATCTTTAGCTGGGTCAATACATTGATAGGATATGCCTCTTTCAAAAGTATAACGAGGCTATGGCCACAGCCCAGTCTGAAGGCGTTCTCGGACGCTATCTTTCTCAGTTCTCTGTCATTTCCATCATGACGAACCAATCGTTCTCCAGAGGCCTCACAGAAGGCAAGACCGAATCTTATGCCTGCTGAGCTGCTGCTAAGAGCATCATATACATCCTCTACTGTCTTGATAAAGTGGCTCTGGGCCAGGATTAAATTACATCCCTCAGGTATATCTAACTCGACAACTTCAAACTCCATTATAATCACGAGACTATCTTCTCCTGAACTTTAATTACTTTCCAAAACGTTAAGTCTCTCCGTATCTCAAAATTATACAATGTCCCATTATCCAAAAGAACCAGACGACTTCGCAGAGAGATTCAGTGGATGGCATTATAGTCTCGGATTTGGGGACGGGACAGAAAGTGTCGCTCCCTATGTACCTTCACCGATTGATGTTGTGAAAGAGATGCTTACCCTGTCAGAAGCGGGGCCCGGTGATACTCTTTACGATCTTGGATGCGGAGATGGACGTATATTATTGACTGCAATTAAGGATTTTAATGTAGATAAGGCTGTTGGATTTGATCTTAATACCCGAATGGTAGAGGCAACTAGGACAAAAATTCTTGAGGAAGAACTTGATGATAGGATAAAGGTATTTAACGATAACTTTTTCAAAGCAGATCTCACACCAGCAACAATAGTCACTCTATATCTAACCACATCTGGAAATGCAAAACTCAGACCTAAATTCAAAGAGGAACTTATGACAGGTACAAGAATAGTGAGTCACGATTTTCCAATAACAGATTGGAGTACAGCAAATCCAGAGGGAGGTGCCTATAGTATCGGAAACCATAAGATATTCCTCTATAAAATACCAGAATCTTATTTGATAATACCTGAAAAAGAAGAGGACCGCTGGTCAAGGATTAGGGGATTATTAGGCCGCCTTGATAGAGGTTAGATTAGTCCTAGTGCTAGGGCTATTATGGCCATCCTGGCGTAGACCCCGTGATGCACCTGCTTAAAGTACCAAGCATTAGGCAACACATCCACCTCAGGCTTAATCTCATTAACCCTCGGCAACGGATGAAGCAACGTCATATCCGGCTTAGCCAGCTTCATGAACTCCCTGTCAATAATATAAGCCCCGCTGTACTTCCGGTACTCCTCCTCACTCGGGAACCTCTCCCTCTGGATCCTGGTCATATAAAGCACATCAAGCATACCCACTACATCCCGTAGGCTCTCAGTCTCCACGTAATCCACCAACCCCCGGGTATCCTCTATGACATCCTCCCTCATCCCCAGCTCCTCAGGGCTGATGAGGTACAGCTCAACGTCATCGTACTTGCTGAGGGCGATCATCAAGCTATGAACCGTGCGGCCGTAGAGCAGGTCACCGCAGAGCCCGACAGTCAAGCCGTCGAGTTCTCCCTTGGCGTGCTTGATGGTGTGGATGTCCAGGAGGGCCTGGGTGGGGTGCTCCCACGGCCCGCTTCCTCCGTTGATTATGGGTATCTCGGCTACCTTGGCTGCGTCTCTGCTGCTCATCTCGTCGGGGTGCCTCATGGCCACTATGTCCACGTATTCTTGGACTGTTTTTATGGTGTCTTCCATGGTTTCTCCTTTTTTTACGCTGCTTACTCCGGGGTCGGCGAACCCGGTTACGCCTCCTCCGAGTCTGAGCATGGCTGTCTCGAAGCTTAGTCTTGTTCTGGTGCTGGGTTCGAAGAATAGGGCTCCCATTACTTTTCCTTTGGCCAGGTCTGTTCCTTTTTGTTCGAGGGGTATCATCTCGTCTGATACCTTTAGCAGGTAGTCGAGTTCCTCTCTGCTAAAGTCCCTCATGCTTATGAAGTGTCGTCCTTTGAAATCTGATGCATCTACCATAACATCACAGACAAACAAAAACAACAACCATATATCACCTTTACTGAAGATTTCTGTTTTTAGTAGTCCAAAAGTTCTAGTTCTTCCAGTAGCTCGACAAATGTTGGTGTAAGATTGTAATCTTTGAACTCGCTATTTTTAACCCATACAGCATCCAAAGCATCGTCCATAGCCTTCATATTTCCTGATATTGGTCTTGCAAGGAAATCTATGATTATGAAATGATACTTCATTTCACCATTTAGATCCTTAATTATCTTATCAACAACACCTATCCGTTCACAAAGTTCGACCTTTAAACCAGTTTCTTCCTCTGCCTCTCGAATTGCCGCCTCTTCAACCCTCTCACCTACCTCTACAATGCCTCCCGGGATAGACCAAAGACCAGCGTCAGGCTCAGCTGCACGCTTGATAAGAAGAAAATTATCTCCATCGTTTATCAGGACCCCTACACCAACAATAGGATGTTTAGGGTACTTTCTTCTGCTCAAGGCAAGTCATAATCGTATAGTTTCATATTTTAATCATCCTGCCCCATCTCTTGAGCGAGTTCCATATGAATGAAGCGGCTCATGGGTGTGCTTATGCTAGATGCAGGATAGACCTCCGCTAAGACCTTTACCCAAATTGGAAATCTACATTTAAGGGATGTTCCCTTCACAATGGCCTCGCCGGGTGGAAGATCTCCAATAAGCTCAGCAAACTCCGAACCCAAGATCTCAACTATCCTTGTCTTATCTACATCCTCCAGGCTATGACAGACCACGTTATTTGCACATTGTGTCACTACTGTTTTCTCGACAGTACTTAGTCTCTGAGTCACTACCCACAAACCAACACCATTACGACCACCATTTGTCGCGATCTCCTTGATTACTCCGAGGAGTTTCCCTCTGCTATCCTTCTCCCCAATATCGAATACACCTCTCTGAGGAGCATAATACATTGCCTCCTCTAACACAATTATACATCCAAACTTGCGGTTCTCCAGTGCTTCACCAAATATCCTGCTAAGCACCTGGGCTACGACGAGGTGTTTCTGACTCCATGTATCTTTACCCTGGCTTAGATCCATGATAACCACGTGTTTCTCTTTCAACAGGTCTACTGGATCAAGAGGTTCCATACTGCCATCAGGAATTAGTTTGCTGTTCCCTACAGCGTTAACTACCTGTTGTCTGTATCCTTCAAAGTCCTCATCTTTTTTCGTGAATCCAAGCTTCTCGGGTTTTACCCATCCTAGAGCCCTTTCTAGATTAATCTTAGTAACAGTAGCTGCCTGTGCGTAGAGGATCTTTAATGCTTGGATCAATATTTTTGAGTTCCACCAGGTTTTCTGCCAACCAAACTCCGTTATGTAATCCTCCCAAGGTATATCACTAGGCTGGAAGAACCTCATCCAGGGAACTTTGAGGACCTTCTCCGACCCAAGATGTTCAGCTAGGCTACTATATTCCCCATCCTTGTCAACAATGAAGAACCTGACTGGTGGGCTGGCGTTGGCTGCACGAGCCACCATACTTACCGCGGTAGTAGTCTTTCCTGTTCCCACTGCACCGCATATAAGACATGATTGGCGGATTAGGCTGTATAAACCCAACTCAACATCGAGGTCGGTGCTTGGATCAGTTCCTAGTAGCAACTTCCACTCACCTTTAGGTTTCGTAAATCTACCTATTATATCTCGCTCAGCTAAATATACTGGGGTATTTGGAAGCAGAGGATATCTAAGAGGTCTCAGACTGTCAGCTTCATCCATCCACCCCCATTGATATGCCTGTGCATGAAGGGTTGAGTCCTCAACATCATTCAACACTCTTCCATCCTTCAGGAGAGCTTCCTCATACTCTCTCACCCGTTTATGAGGGTAAACCTTGGTAACCTGGTAGACTACGGGTTCTTTGTTTTTAGGATGTTCAATATAAACGAGATCGCCCTTTGCTAACTCATAACCTCTTAGTAAAAGTATAGTAATATCATTTATTCCATATTCACCACTCACACTGTATGTGTGACCTACTCTCATACTCCCATCCATCCACCCTCACCCCAATAAGGCACCAACTGAGATATGTCCCCACTTTCCCTTCCTACCCGAGCTAATATCTCAGAGTAAACATCAGCGATGAATTTCCGGCTGACTTTGACCTCTTCATCAGCACGAATAATTGGGAGAGGAACACCTTGCCAAATGCTCGTGGAATAACAGTATCCTGCAATCTCCTCGATATAACCAAGACTATAAACCGGTAAATCTATTCTAATGGGAGGGATATTCCATTCATTACTTAATCTTGCGTAGAAACTATATATTGGGTAATGAATTAAATCCATAATATAGGAATTCTTTACTGCCATCCGAAGAGCAGTCTGAGGGCTAAAAATATCGGTTCGCTCACCAGGATTCAAGATCTTATTTAGTACAGAGACATCGTTGAAGTTTCCCTCATCTACCATTCCAATATAGTTTAATAGATAACGAGCGCTGGGGCGTTTCACAATACCTGCGAGATGAATTTCATTATCACGGCAGTACAATAACAGTTCGTTTATGGAATCAATAAGCCTACGTTGTTCGTCTTCCTTACAGCCATTATTCCAGAAGTTGCTGAAAGCTAGAGGACCATCTATCAAAACCAACTCTGTGTCAGGATATCTCTCGAGAAAACTAGTTGCAGTCTCAAATAGTTTAGCTTCTCTCCTGATATTGACAAGGCTGGATAATCCATTTTTAAAATCATTATAGTTCTGTATAATCGATTCTGGAGATAGGAAGAATCTTACACAGTCTGGAAGTCTGTAAGCTAAGGCACCAATTACAGCATATTGCTTTGATGCCAAAGGAATAATCTGACTTCCGGCATCGACCCCTGCAACTTTAACAAATGATTCCTTTTTTCTGATATTAAATATACTAATTTCTTCACTTACACTCTGGGCCAATTCTTGCAGCATGGGGATCTCACTCAATACGTTCCCAGCAATCTCCCTTAGCAGCAAATTTCTTAGAGCCAAATTAAAATTTGGAGACGGTACCCAATCGAGAGTCTGTTGTAAGTGATTTTTCTCCTCGACCGCGAGCACCATTCATCCACGTTCCTTGAAAACTATTTCTATACAACACATTTTTTCTAGAATATATAAATGCTCTGATCATTTAGAGCGTAATTTCCGATAAAGAGCCTTTTATTTATATACTCAGAAATTTATTCGCTCAAAAGTTGATCAGTATTAATTAAATCAACAGCTGAACCCAAAAGTAATGTTAATAAGAACTTTGATACAAACATTTCAACATAAAATGTCATCAGAACTAACCCTAAAAGATACGATTTTCCGCGAATTCCTTAAAAACCCAGACTTTGGGCCGAGTGAAATGGCTGAGCACCTTGATGCAAACTACAACTCGGTAAAAGCTGCTTTCGCGAAGCTAGCAGAAGAAGGTCTACTCGATCGCCCAGAACGCGGGAACTATGAGCCTAGTTTCTCAGGTATTGTGCTTAACCTAATATCAAGAATTGAAGAACTTGAGATGAAAATAGAGGAGATGAAGTCATGAGCGAGGAGTTATGGAAAAAAGTACTTGAAGATCTTAACCCGACAACAAGTCAGTTTAAGGTACTGCTTTACCTAGCCTTTAGAGGGCCCTGTCAGCCAAGCGATATATCGGATTATACTGAGATTCCCCCCGGTACGGTACGACCTGCTTTAAGAACGCTATTAGACAAGGGGTATATTGAGCAGAAGGAAGATGGTGAATATAAATCCCTGATCCCATTCACTGAAATAGTCTCACACCTATACATGTTAGCTCAGATGTAGTAAAGACGGTGAAGTCATGGCTGTTGAGGAACTAGATGCGCTTAGTAGGGCTGATAGCCAGAGGGAGGTATTTTTCTGTCTTATTGAAAATGAGGCTCCCATGACTTCACAGGAGATATCGGAGATCTTAGACATATCAGTTAACGCTGTCAACATTGCCCTGTTCAATCTAAATAAGAAAAACCTTGTCGAGAGAATAAGCCGAGGGGTATACAAGTACCGTTTAGGCCCAGTCCTAGTAATGTTGCTTAGAGAATACTTTAGTGAATGAGTATGGAGTCCAAACTCGCTGAGATGGATCCAGAGACCCTCGCTTTTAAGATAATCACATTTCTCACCTTCAAGGACGAGCCTATGAGGCCCATTGATATAGCCCGGGAGTTAAAGGAAAAAGGAAGCAGTGTACGGGCAAGATTAGCTGAGCTAAAACAGGATAATTTAGTCGAATCAACAGGTGACGGCTATTTATCGAACGTTACAAGTTATGATATTCTTATGAAGCTTTTTAGAGGACTAAATATAGAATAGTATTGAATCTCATGTCAGAGGAGAAAATCTCAAAATACAACGAAAAAATGGAGAATTTATTATCTCTAGGTAGGGCTCCTAGTCAATTCAGTGTTTTCTTATTCTTGCTTGAGTCTGGTAGAATAATGACAGTAAGAGAGGTATCTGAACACCTTGATCTCACAACAAAAGCAACTGAGAGAGCGATCGCTAAACTGGTTGATAAAGGACTTGTAATGAGAAGTACATTCCGAGAGGCCAGCTACAAGGTAGACTCAAATGAGTTAATGGTCTCATTTTTACTAGCTATAACTGAACTCTACGACATGTATCAAAAATAAAAATTAATAGAAAATACTATTGAAGATATTTGAGATTTCATAGAAATCAGAAATTATTCCACATAATCTTCATTGATTACGTAAAGATATCCTCTCTTCTTATCTTTCCATCGTCTCAGGCTGCCTTTTTTTACCAACCATACCAAAACACCGCTAAGAGTTGTCTTTGGAAAGTAGATAGCGTTTGCTTCCATAGCCTCACGAAGCTCTCCCATTGTCCTAGGGGTCTCTCCCCACTCTGTATGTAGGAGAGATACAATAGCCTCACCGCATTGGGTTGTACGAGGGATATTTGGAAACTTCTTAATACCCCGTGGGAGGTTATCATCAGACTCGGTGAGTTTTATAATATCTTTATTAAAAGCTCCTGAGAACTTCTCAACAATCATCTCAAGATCATTCAGAGTTTCAAGGACCTCTTCTTTTCTCCCTCCCAACTCGATTTCCATATCGCCGATGCGTACCTTAAGACGAAAAGGGGGATCAGACATTTTGACACAACGAGATTCTAATACCTAATAACAATTAATACTCCTAATAATACTTCCCAAACTAGAATTTAAGGTAGCAGAACATTATGGTTTGCTTAGCCGGATAATAAAAATCGAAAATGGATCCACAAGTCGATGAAGATAACCAAAAATTAAGTGTATTCATTTATGTATTTTCTTAGAATCTTTTGTACTATATCAGGATCAGCTCTTCCACGAACCTGACCCATAACTACGCCCATTAATGGCCCAAAGGCACCAATTCCTCTATCTTTAACAAGTTCAACCCGTTCCATGACTATGGATTTTATTAGTGAATCAAGTTCTCCTACGTTCATCATATCTAAATTTAGATCACTAATTGCATCTTCTACTGAACTATTTGGATTTTCGGACAACCAAGTTAGTATCTCGGGTATAGACTCTTTAGCTGTTTTTCCTTCTGCCACCAATTTGAATACGCTAATGATTTGCTCATCCTTAAGGTTTTCAACAGGTACACCATCTCTTCTTAAATTAGTAAGATCTTCAGTTAGTGTTACGGCTAATAATGTAGAGTCGAAATTCTCTGCATGATCTTCAAAGAGATCTATGTAATCAGAATCTACAATCTGAGATGCAAGCTTTTCATTCAGTCCATACTCCTCTTGAATTCTTTTTAGCCTTAGTTCAGGTTTCTCGGGTAGTTCGAATTTCAGCCTCTCTATTCTGTCGTGAGATATAAGTACGGGTTTTACATCTGTCTCTGGGTACATTCTCGCAGCACCAGGTCTAGGCCTTGTGTATCGTGTTGTACCATCAGGATTAGCCGATCGAGTCTCCTCAGGAACACCATCAAATGCCTGACGTGCACGGTCTACAACTGCTTCTAGAGCCATAACACATTTTTCTTCTTCATCAGCTACAATTACTACAGAATCATTATTCTCAGCTGACATATATTCTCTTAGACGTTCAACTTCTTCTTCGGTAATGTCATAACCTGGAAGCTCATCTGTATGAAAGATTCCTTTCACCCCCCCGCCGTACTTGGCATGTTCACTAAATTCGGTACCAAGTCTTTTTCCGGGACAGAGTTCCTTTCCTGTTAGACCTTCAAAGCCTGTTAGTTTGACTCCGTATACCTTACCACCTTTTTCGATGGCTCTCCTCAATATTCTTGAACCTGTTTCCTCAAAGATCTTTGTTACGTCTACAAGTTCACTTTGTAGGTCACTTGAATTTAGGCCTCTTTCATGCAATTCTTGTTTTATCTCTAATAGAGTTAATTGTCTCTGAGCTTCAAACTCAACGACTGTATCCAGTAGTCCTAGGTCTTGAACTCCTTTGATCTCTATTATACTTCCATTCCTAATTGACACATTTACGTCCTGGCGTATAGTTCCAAGGCCTCGTTTAACCATCCCTGTCGCTCTTAGCAGCCCACCAATTCTTGCTGCCACTAATTTCGCCTCTTCGGGGGTATGCATCTCTGGGGCAGTGGTTATCTCTATGAGAGGGATTCCTAATCGATCAAGTCGATAGATTATCTCATTGCCTTTTTCATCTATCTTCCTCGCTGCATCCTCCTCGATTGCAACCTGTTCTAGGTTATACTTTTTTCCTTCTGCCTCAATCATTCCGCCTAGGCTAACCACACTTGTTCTTTGAAATCCTCCAGTATTACTCCCATCCACAACAGTTTTTCTCATTACTTGGACTTCGTCGACTGGCTTTGCATTACACATTAAGCTGAAAATAAGAGCTACATCAAGAGCTTCAGGGTCAAGAGGACCGGGTGGTTCCTCATCCATTTCAACTAAACAGATCGTATCGTGATTAGCCTGATAGATAATATTCTTTCCCTTCAAGAACTCGAAAAGGGCGGCAGGATCTATCTCTCCAAGTTCAGACTGACTTGGACGGAGCTTCCTCTGGAATATAAAATCTGGCTCTCCCTTGTTTAGCTTGGGCGGACAGCTGCAGAATAGCTTGTGATGAGTATCGAGTTCTTGGTGTATCTCTATACCAACGGTCAAGCCAATTTTTTGATAATCCATCAGCTGAACCTCCCAAGGAATGGTGTTCTCGAATTAAACTCTCCGACAATATTCTGTAACATTAAATCTCTTGCCTCCTCAAGGTCCTCTGTTTGACCCAGCACCCACTTCATTTTTACGTAGGCGGTCTCGCCATGCATGTCTTCCAGTGGAATTACATCTCTCTCAAGCAACTCACGACCATGACTATAGACATTCAGATGTACTCTTCCCCATATGCACTGACTAGCTATTCCTATGAGTACCCCCTCTTTTCTTGCCCTATCAATAAGGGGCCAGAGATTCTTTTTTACCTGACCTAAACCAGTTGCCTCAATTACGATGCCCTCATAGCCCTCATCCAAGTAATATTCTAAAATTCTAGGGCTCATGTCTGGGTGGAATTTCAGGTAACCCACATTGTCACTGAAATTGGTGAATAATGTAGGTTCGGATTCCTGTCTCCTACGATAGTTTTCATTTATTATCTCAAGTCTCTCACCATTATACCGCGCTAATGGCCAATCATTTACGGGTTGGAATGCGTACCGGCTACTTGTGTGACATTTTCTTACTTTCGTTCCCCTTATGTAGACCACATTTGGATCGCTGGTAGTCTCATGTAATCCGATACAAACCTCGGCGAAGGGGGCATTAGCTGCAGTATATACGCCTCCCATTAGGTTCGTTGCGTTATCACTGCTGGGTCTATCACTGCTCCTCTGGCTCCCAACAAATATTACAGGTACAGGGAGATCTTGGATTGCAAAACTTAGCGCCGCGCTACTATAACCCATTGTATCAGTTCCATGAGTGATGATTATACCTTGTGCTCCGTCCTTGATCTTATCATAAGTCCTCTCGGCCATACCTACCCAATGTTCATGCCCAATGTCCTCGCTAAAGACACTGTAAAGTATATCAGCTTCTACATCAGCTATCTCAATAAGTTCAGGAACTATGCTTAGGAGGTCCCGGCTGGTCATTGCGGCGTAGACACCCCCTGTCACGTAATCTACACGACTAGCAATTGTACCACCTGTACTGATTATACTAACTTTGGGTAAGCCAGGCTGAGCTCTTGGTAAGGGAGGAGGTTTAAACTCTGGCTTTGGTGCTTGGCCAATTTTTCTAATCTCAACATCAGAACTGTATGCTAAACCGATGTTGTAACCTGACTTTAATTTTAATATAATGTGCCAATCATCGTATGTCTCTACGCGGGGCATTAGACTGCCTTTGTATTTTGCTCCATCCACTTGCACTTCTAGTTGATCCCCGATCTCGGCACCTGCCTCATCGAGGGCCCCTCTTAAATCCCCTCTATAACCAGCAAGCGTATCATCTCTCATTAATATTCAAGGAAACTACTACGCATTTCCCCTTAATAATTAGCTTGGTGGAAACCTAGATGCTCTTTGAGACATATACTCCATCATTAGAGTAGCCTAAACGACGGTAATACTCCTTGGTCCCAAGGGCACTCATAACAACCATCTTATTTATATCATACTCATCTTTGGCAACTCTCTCAGACTCCGACATTAAGGTCTCACCCCATCCTCTGTGCTGCCAGTGATCACCTCTTCCGCCTACAGGGGTCATCCAACCATAGACATGAAGTTCTCTTACTAGCCCGGTAGATTCAACAATCTCGGGTCTGAATGTCTTTTCAGAAGGAATTCTAAGTCTTAAGAATCCAATTAAGACATTATTTTCAAGATCTTCCGCGGATATAAATACCTCAACACCGTCTGATGCTTCATATGATTGATTTATCACTTGAATTTTATCTGGATCTGGTTCTATACCTTCCCTTAAACGGTGACCAACTTCTCTACATCTGATACAGTTGCATCTGTTACCATTCTCTCTTAGATGTTCTTTTGCTAGCTGACGAAGGTTGCTCTTATCTACCCCTGCTACAATCTGATGTACTGGAATGTCCCTTTGAACCCTCATTATTCGAACCCATGGGGGAGTAATCTTCTTAACCTCAGAAACTAGCTTGATAGCTTCATCTGTGGAATAAGGGTAATAATCTCCATTCTTATACCATTCAAATAATTTTGTCCCCTCGACCACAAGAGTTGGATAGATTTTAATCATATCTGGTTTGAATCTAGAGTCATTGAATATTTTGTTAAATCCTAAGAGGTCTCTTTCAAAATTTGAACCGGGAAGCCCCGGCATCATATGATAACAAATTTTCAAACCCGAGTCCTTCATTCGTTGGGTCCCATCTATTACATCCCGTAACTTGTGTCCTCGGTCCACAAGTTCATAGATATCGTCATACACATTCTGTACCCCGATCTCCACCCTTGTTACCCCTAAACCAAGCATATCCGAAATCTGTTCATATGAAAGACAATCGGGTCTAGTTTCAACTGTTATTCCAACATTCTTTACTTCACTGGTCTCGGATATTTCCTTTGCATCACTAAGATTTTCACTTGGTTGTCCTGAGATTGCATCCAAGCATTCTTTCACAAACCATTCTTGGTATGATCTCTCTGAGGCTGGAAATGTCCCCCCCATTATTATTAGGTCAATCTTATCAACGGTATGCCCTATTGCCTTTAGCTGGTCCATTCGATTCTTAACTTGTAAATAAGGGTGATATTGGTTCTGGGATCCTCTCATTGCAGCGGGTTCATGCCCAGTATAACTCTGAGGGCTATCCTCATCGGGTCCACCTGGACAGTATGCACACCTCCCGTGAGGGCATTCCTGTGGCTCTGTCATTACAGCCACAACATTAACACCACTTAAGGCTCGGGTTTTCTTTCTTCTTAGAATGTGTAATAGATTGTCCCTCTCTGAGTCATTTAATAGCCTGATTATTGAAGAGTTCCCGGGTATTCGATCAAGGTTATATTTCCTCGCAACCTCAAATTTGGCTTGCTCTAGATCTTTTTTTGTGGGTTTATCTGTATCCTTCAATATCTCTATAATTTCTCTAAGATGTGGCTGCAAGGCAATCTAACCAGTAAACTGTTTTTTAAAAAGTTTATTTACATAATGAGATTAGCAAAGAAATATTCTGAAACTATCGGTTATATCGATCCTGTCTTGCATTTACTACCCTGTTAAGATAGTTGGATCTATTTCTCTGCTTAGGTGTAGGGCTTTTCTTAGGTGTACCTTCGATCTTTGGTGTCTGAGCCCTCACTTTTCCTGCTTTGGTTAATGAGCCGTGTGTTGGCATTTCTTTTCACTGGCAAATTTACCGGCTCTAGCTATTTTAAACCTTACGGAGACTAATAGAAATTTGTAATAGCGCATTATAGACTCTATAAAATTATATTAGAGAATTACTGGAGCAATTAATCAGAAGTATTTTTATTCAGCCTCCTAGTGTTGATGGTTAGAAAGCACAGAGGCATAAGCTTCCTGTGTAATTGAAAATTAGGCGAAAAATATAATGATAATCCCAGTTCGGTGCTTCTCATGCGGGAAGGTAATAGGTGATAAATGGGAAGAATTCAATAAGCGGATAGAGGTCGGAGAAGACCCCCGTGAGGTTCTAGACGACCTAGGAGTAGAAAGGTACTGCTGCCGCAGAATGCTTCTTTCCCACGTAGAGATTATAGATGAAGTGTTAAGATTCCATGAGGAAAGAGAGAGCCCCGATCTCAGAGGAGGAAATTAATATGGAAGTAGAACCAAACGAGAATTTACTCTTACCCCAAGAGATACTACTCAGCGCAGGTGTTCACATAGGTACACGGATAAAGACGAAAGACATGGAGCCATTCATCTACAAGGTAAGACCTGATGGCTTATTCGTCCTCGACATGGAGCAGATGAACGAAAGGGTCCAGGTGGTTGCAAAATTTCTATCAAGATACGACCTCAGCAGAGTTGTAGTTGCCAGCAGCAAGAGGTATGGAAGAGACCCTGTCGAAAAATTCTGCAGTCTTCTAGGATGTAAACCCTATACCGGGAGATTCACAAGCGGAAGCTTTACCAACCCAGAATATGCTGACTTTTTTGAACCCGACGCTGTAATAGTAACAGATACCCTCGCTGATCAACAAATTGTAGAAGAGGCATCACAGGCTGGAGTACCTGTAGTTGCACTATGTAGCACTGACAACAGTCTGAAAAATGTTGACTTAGTTATACCTGTGAATAATAAAGGTAGGAGAAGTCTAGCGATAGTTTACTGGCTATTAACTCGCGAGATCCTCAGAGAGAGAGGCACCCTGCCCCAGAGTGGAGAATTCGGAGCAACAATCGAGGACTTTGAGACCACCTTATAGGTGAGAAAATGAGCGTCAGGCAACCTGCAGTAGCAGGCTCTTTCTATCCTGTGAGGCCTGAGGAACTCAAAAAATCTATAGAGAACTCTTTTCTACACGATAAAGGGCCTGGAAGACTACCCGTCGAAAAGAAGCAAGAACGAGATATAATATCTGTTATCTGCCCACATGCAGGCTATCAGTATTCAGGACCTTGTGCAGCGCATAGCTATCTTCATTTAGCAGAACAGAAAACCCCAGAGACAGTAATCATGTTAGGACCCAACCATACAGGCTGGGGTTCTCCTGTATCAATGTATGGAGAAGGCTCTTGGAAGACCCCATTAGGAACTGTTGAGGTAGATGAAGAATTGGCTCGAGAACTATTTACCAACTCTGATGTAGTTGACTATGATGAGTCAGCTCATATCAGAGAGCACAGCCTGGAAGTACAATTACCATTTCTTCAATACATATACGAAGATTTCAAGATTTTACCAATAACTATGGGTTACCAGGACCTTAAGACTAGTATTGAAGTTGGAGAAGCAATCTCAAAGACGATACCAGGTAAAAAAGTGGTTATATTAGCTTCATCAGATCTAACCCATCAGGAGCCCCAGGAATCAGCGAATAGAAAGGATACCTTAATACTAGATTCAGTTAAAGCAATGGATGAGAGAACTTTACAGAAGACTGTAAAAGAGAATAGAATTACTACCTGTGGATATGGTCCTATGTCTGTTGCTCTCATCGTTTCTAAAGATAAAGGAGCTAGTAAAGCTGAATTACTTCAATACTACACCAGTGGAGACATAATTAGAGACTATAGGTCCGTTGTAGGTTACGCCTCATTTAAGATCATATAGGTGATAAAAATGCTGGTCGAAGCAACAGCCCCTGGCAAAATGATCCTCTTTGGTGAACATAGTGTCGTCTATGGAAGACCAGCAATAGTACTCGCCATTGACAGAAGAGCAAGAGTAATCGCTAAGAAAAGAGATGATAAGAAGATATACATTGACGCGGACAATCTAGGATTCAGCGGGTACTTCGAGGATGATGTATATCACGCAATAAGGGGAAAAGCATGGAGGGGTAGAAATCTAGCTGGTCTAAACGTCGCAGCCAAGAAAACAATGGAGACCCTAGGTTATGATTCGGGAGTTAACCTTAAAGTAAGATCAATGATTCCCATAGCAGTAGGGCTTGGATCATCAGCGGCGATTTGTGTCGCAACGGTCGGAGCAGTTCAGCAACTATTCGATGCAGATTTGAGTCAACAGGAGATTAGTGACATTGCATATGAGGGTGAAAAAGTTATTCATGGTTCACCAAGTGGTGTTGATAACAACATAAGTGCTAATGGAGGAATACTAAGATACTCCAAAGAGGAAGGATTTCAGAAATACGAATCGGATATAGATATACCATTTCTAATAGGAAACAGCAGAAAAAAACGCTCTACTAGAATAATGGTGGAAAATGTAGCTGAACTGAAAAAAAATAACCCCGAGTTAATGGAAACAGTTCTAGACAGTATGGGGCAGGTGGCAGAGGAAGGGCTGCAATCATTACTTATGAAAGATACAAAAAAACTTGGAGATCTAATGAATATTAATCATGGCTTACTGTCAGCCATAGGTGTTTCAACAATGAAACTTGATATCCTCGTACATACGGCGAGGAAGTACGGTGCTTACGGCGCTAAGCTTACGGGGGCAGGTGGCGGTGGTTGCATGATAGCTATAGGCGAAGAGAACAATCTCGTAAGGATGGAAAAATCACTTAGAAGGAGAAAATCCGACACATATAGAGTATCTTTGACTGATAGAGGGGTAGAGAGCAGGTGGATAGAGGAACATGAAGCTTCTTAAATTAGGCGGAAGTGTCGTAACGAAAAAAGACTTGAATTTTACCCCGAACTTGGAACAAATAAGGAGACTTGCTGAAGAGATTAAAGATACTTTACCTCAAAAATTAATTATTATTCATGGTGGAGGCTCTTTTGGTCACCCAGTTGCCAAAGATTACTCAATTAATCAAGGTTACAGGTCACCTGATCAGCTAATTGGCTTCAGTAAGACCCATGAGTCAATGGTTAAACTAAATCAAATTATTGTCAATGAATTTCATGAAATAGGAGTACCAGTTTTTGGAGTATCTCCATCATCATATACAATCACTAACGACAAAAGGATTAAGAAACTGGATATTCGAATTCTAGAGGGGCTTCTGAATTTAGGGACGATACCGATCTTGTATGGCGACGCCGTACTCGATAAAAAACTGGGCTTTACAATCCTGTCTGGCGATCAATTAGCTGTAGAAATAGCAAAGAAGCTTAACATATCAACTATAATTTTTGGCTCAGATTTAGATGGTATATTTACAACTGATCCGAAAATAGACTCAAAGGCAGTGTTATTAGAACGACTAAGTATTGATCAAATGGAAGTAAACTCAAAGATAACTGGTTCACAAAACACTGATGTTACAGGGGGCATGCTCGGAAAGATATCCGAGGCATCAGAAGCGGTGAGAGTTGGAATGAATGTCATGGTTGTAAACGCCTTAGAACCGGGAAGAGTAAAAAAGGCCATTCTTGGCGAAAAGGTAAAGGGAACATATATTGTACCTTAAGATATGAGTGATATCGAGGAAAGAAAACTCAATCACATAAAGATATGTCTTGAACAGAATGTCGAGGGTGATATCTCAACAGGATTTCAGGATATTAGACTTGTTCATAGAGCATTACCTGAAATTGATCTAGAGGAAGTTGATACCAGCATCAAATTATTTGACAAAAGGCTCTCCGCGCCTATAATAATTAGCGCAATTACCGGAGGAACAAAAAGGGCGAAGAAAATTAATCGAAAACTTGCCGAAATAGCTGAAAAAAAGAGAATAGGTATTGGTCTGGGAAGCCAGAGAATAGCCATAGATCAACCCGATACCCGTGATACGTTCTCTATAGTTAGAGATACTGCCCCCAACACCCTAGTATTAGGAAATTTGGGCGTACCTCAACTAGCTAAAGGCTGGGGTGTAAAAGAAGTAGAGCAAGCTATTGGGATGTTGGATGCAGATGCAATATGCCTCCATATGAATCCCTTACAAGAAGCCGTACAAGTAGGCGGAGATACGGACTTCAGCGGAATTCTTGATAAGATTGAGTGGATAGCCTCCGAAATAGAGAAACCTATTGTTATGAAAGAGACCGGCTGTGGAATATCGTACGAAGACGCATTATTAATTGAGAAAGCAGGTGTTGAATGGGTTGAGATAGCGGGAGTTGGCGGGACCAGCTGGTCCGCGGTTGAGTATCACATTGCAAAGGAAGT
>WJIV01000063.1 GCA_014730055.1 Candidatus Bathyarchaeota archaeon | reverse complement strand
CCGTGAAACACTACATAGAACAAAGCCAAGGACAGTGGAAAACACCCAAAGAAGAGAGACTGAACCTAGACCCCAAACAACCCCAAATAACAAAGTATCTAACCTAAAATACCGGGGCATTCATGCCCCGGATATTTATTTATACTGAATTAGACAAAATACGGCATTTTAATGTTTTTTCATTAATATAGTAGAATAAATCATTACTTTACAGGATTCCAGAAGGTGGTATGGATGATATCTGACCAGCAGAGAGCCAAGATAATACAACTCCGAGCCTTAGGGTACAGTCAAAGAGAGATCAGTGAGAAAACAAACCTAACACTACCGCAGGTCAACTACAACCTCCAAGAAATAAACGAACAAGCCAGACAACAAGGAGACGACGTAATATTCATCAAAACCCTAGCAGACGGCTTCCTACCGGAAACACTAGAAACAATAAAGAAAATACATTTTCTATCAGGAAAGATGTGATTTAGGATAGTTAACCCTTATACTCGTTTTTAGCTAGGGTTTTGTTTAGTTCTTCTTGTTCTTTCAGTAGTAAGTTTGTTAGGTTGGACATTATGGGGTCTGCCTTCCGAGAGCCTTTTTGAGGCACCTTACCCACTGATCTGGAGAAGACATAATCAACTAGTTCTTTTATTGACTTATTTTTTTCATGGAGTACGGTTATTGGTGTCGTAATATCCGATTTTAGATCGTGTTTTAAGTCGGCTATGTCTTTTTTTATTAGGTTGACAATCCTCAGCAGTCTTCCTACCACTAGAATCTCATTTATCTCACTTTTGTCATATCCCATATGTAGCAGGGGTATTTCTAAGAATAAGTCCATGTCTATGCTCCTACCCTTGAAATAGTTGTATGCCATCCTATTGAAGTCTTCCCCATCATAATCCCCTATTTTCTCCAAGAGTAGTTTCTCCGATACCGCTACGAAGATGAGCTTGTTGAAGTAGTTTGATATCCTCATTCTGAGTTCGTCATCCATTACATATGACTCCCTTAATGCGAGGACACGCAGTAATTCAACAAGATAGAGTGCCGTTTCATCTTGAGTTAAAGCTTCATCGAGTATGTCATCCATTAGGTTTATGTTGGAGTCCAAGAGTATTGATAGCTTTAGCACTTCATCAGGGTATTCTAATATTGCATTTCTCGCATACTTGGTTCTCAGATATTTTTTGCCAGATAACCATTTTTGTGTGATATTTTGTGATGATAGTGTCAGTACACCATGTACTTCTTCATTAAAATTTACTCTGCCAAATAGTTCATTCTCAAGTTGTTTTAGATATTGGACATTTTCAAGCACAGTTTCCTCGTAGATTTTTGCTAGTTGGTCGACCATTTTAGAGTTTAAGTGCCTCACCTATTATTTTAGAGGTTAATCCCTCATCCTCGTTTTTGAAGAATGCATCATAATAACGTTTCTGCATGGGCAATATTTCATCAAGTTGATATCTCTCTTGTGTAATGTCCCATAGTCCCCTGCTCTTTAGTTCGTCCTCGGTTCCGGTTAGGAACTCACAGTGAGCATCACCTTTAGTCTGACACTTCAGCTCGATATTCTGGCAGAGTTGACCGTGGACGTGACATCCACCACCCCCCATGCAACCTGCTATAAAGTGGTCTACGGGCATTCCTGTTTTTAACCCCTTCAGATATTCTGTGTAGGGGTTTAGTGATATTATGAAGTGAGTGTATCTGCCGGGCTCATAATCACATGTCTTGTAGATGCCTATGCCCATGGCCTCAGCCAACTCCATGCCCCAGTTATAAACTTTAGCAGGTGTATTTAGATTAAAGTCCCTTACAACCTGACCTACTAGCCGGAAGCCCCACAACCATGATATTAGATATAGCTGTCTTAAACGGTTCTCCTTTAGGAAATATTGAGTAAGCTCCCCTATGAAGAAACTTGGTACTAGGGTCAAGTGTATGTCCCTCAACTCGATCTGGCCTTTTTCGAACCTTAGTTGCTTGGTCATAAGCAGTTTAGCCAGCAATCCCATGACCATTTTGTCGCCTCTAATGCATCCCCTCCACTGTTTCTTCACCGATGCTCATGCCATTTTCTGAAATATGAGTTAGGAAAGGTTGATGCGCATGATTGGTGTGTCTCATTTTTCTGACCTGTATGTCGCCGAATTGGTCGCCTGCGACCCCAATGAAGTTCAAGGATATTATGCCATCGGCTAGGAACTCTGATACTGTGTCTCTGCTGAGGAAGCCGCTTTCCTCTGATCTTTCAGATATTAGGAGTGCGGTGACTTTACATGCTTTAAGTGTTTCAATAAGATTCATTATAGTCTTTCTTGTGGCCATCTCCGAGCTAATTTTAACGTGTTTTTTTTCTTCTAGACTGTAGTCCATGACCAACTCTATGAAACCGATAATTTCCATGTAGACAGCAAACGTTGATATGGAATCAACGACTACTCTCTTGGGCTGATACTCCCTTATTTTATCCTCTAAGTCTTTTAGCATTCTTGAGGGTTGATCTGCTGTTACACTATGAGTTAATACCTTTATTTTGCCCTCCTCTTCCAACCGTTTAATATCCCAATTGAAAGCTTGAGCCTGCTGTATTATATCCTCCCTAGACTGTTCAAAACTTATGTATATCCCCTTTTCATTAAACTCTTCAGCCCCATTGACAAGGAATTGCAGGGAGAATATTGATTTGCCTGAACCAGCTGGACCGGTCACTAAAACGATGTTGTTCTCAGGTATTCCCCCAGAGAGTAACTCATCAAAACTCTGTAAATCTTCGCTTGCCTTCGGAATCCCTGTTTTCAGGCGATTTATCTCCATTTTAAATCCCAGGCATTAGTGTAGTATCCAATGTTATTTGACTTAGCTTATTGTTTGGGTTTTTGAGGCGGGATGGTTTAATTGTGAAACTAATCTTTTCAGTGATATGGTATCCTAAGTCCAGTAACAGGAATGCTGGAAGATAGAGTAATAACAAATGGTCTGTTACCACTAGGGCCAGCACAGTGAGTTTCATTACACTACGGTGTGTGAAGAAAAACGCTGCTATATCTAGAACTCTATTTTTCTTCCGCTTTATGTTAATTTTTCTGTTGTATGCGTCACTCCAGTCGTTACCGTATTCATCTATTACTGCTGCTATGAACAATACACCAAAGGGAAGCCAGAATAATTTTATTATATCACTAAAGAATACTGGAATCAGCATTAGCAGGCCTACCCCAACCTTAAACGCTATGTTATCTATTTTACCAGCAACCGCAGCCCCCAAAGCCACAGCCATGAATATCGAGGCAGACAGGGGGTCGAAAACCATCAACAGACCCATCAGAACCGACATAGGGACCGAGAGTAGTAAGGCTATTCGCTTGCTGAAGACACCTATGTCAAAAGCTTGGTCTATGAACTTTATGGAACAACCAATGAAGGAATACGCTAGCAGTATCGCTAAATCATGGGCCAGTTGGGGTAAAGCGTACCATTCCAACGAAATCATTTTGAGTGGATAAATCCACCCCAACACCCAATAAGAATTGGGTTTTCAAGGCTTAAAAGTATGAAACCCGAGGAATTAGGACATCATCTGCTTTTAACCCCCCTTACAAGACGAGATAATGGAAACACCCCCTCATGTGGCGCCCCACGTACAAAACAACCTTCGGGAGTAATAAATAGAATATTGGATAGGAGTGTCAGATTAACTCCTTCTTTCACAATGGAAAGAATCAGCAGATCAAACAGGTGGGGTAAAACAAAGAACCAGCTAATTGGCTTCATTAACGGAAACGGTGGTTCAAAGCCTGTGATAATAACGCTGACGGCAGCGATATAATGATACTGCATGCCAAGAATGAAAAAGAACACAAAGACCACAAACCAGTATCTTTTCTTATAAGCTAGTACATGTTTGCATGTATCTAGGATACGCCTATAATATCCAGATATGTTCTTGAAAAACCTGTGTTGAAGAATATCCTCGTAACTTTTTCCAACTTGTATTGCAATAAAAAACAGGGTTACCACATACACTGGGATAGCTAAGACAGTATTGACCAACAATAGAGCAGATATTATCGGTTTTAGTATATCCGATATTCCGGAAGATTTTAATAAGGCTCCTTCAGTTCCTGTAGAACCCAGGAAAGCCCAAGAGAAAATCAATAAGCCATATACAAAAAGAGTTGGTACCAGGCCAACTAAGACTGGGATAAAAAATATTAGGGAAGGCAAACATAGAATGTAGTAAAAGGGGGTGTTGAGTTTTTCCCATATTATATCTTTTACATCCCGTTTCTTCACGATCTTCACAGATTCTTGCATAAAAGAAAAGGGACCTGAACTCCTCTCTTGTGGTTTTTCCTCCACTATTAGTTCTTGAGACAACTCTTTAGCATGGGGGACCAAAAAAACTCCCCCCATCAGGATACAATACAAAAGACCGATCAGGGGGCTAAAAAGGAGGACAAGAAAGACAGCAAACGTAACCTTTCTTTGAATGCTCCGTTTGATCATAGATAACCACCCTCAAATAATAAGAAAAATAGGAGTAACAACCAATAAAACCAGAGTATATCAATTTTCTGAAAAATTGCATTCAATCCAGAAACTAAGAGAATGCCGTGTGTGGCACGATTTAAGCCACGATCCTAGGCCTAAACATGCTAAAGAAGGCTTCACAAGACAAGACAAAACCCCGCGACGTTTGTTCCTGTAAGCCGCCTGTTTGTTCTGGTGCAACCTACGCCCGTGATTGCCTGTTAGATTTCTTGGCGTATAGCACTACCAACAGATATTTTCAAAACCTCCTGTTGAGCCTTAAACCCTCGAAT
>WJIV01000062.1 GCA_014730055.1 Candidatus Bathyarchaeota archaeon | reverse complement strand
GGTTATGACAGTATATCCCATACGCTGAGGGTCACTTGAATCAAAGTAGGTGCTCCCCCCGCCCATTAAAACATCCACACCGCTTATGAGTATTTGCTCCGCAATATCAGTCTCCTTATTTCTGCTGTCCATGTGTGCTACAAAGCAGGCTGGTGTGGCATGGGTAATCCTCGTATTGGTAACTATACCTGTGGACATTCCTAAATCTTCAGCGGCTTCTACTATCGTTAGAAGTTCTTCACCATCTGGCGTCATGGATATCATACCGTTCATTGTCTTGTAACCTGTAGCCATTGCTGTAGCTGATGCTGCGGAGTCAGTTACATATCCCGAAATTGAATGTGTTGTCACAAGAGCCTTGTATGGCATACCTGAAATCGAGAGATTTTCTTTATCATTTTCTATCTCAGCTGCTGATAGCTGTCCAACTCCCATTCCATCACCTATGAGAAGAATTATGTTCCTCACTTCCCCATCCTTGGTTATATTCAGGATTATGTCCGGCTTGGGCTCTGAACCCGGATCATTGACCTGTTCCTCTAATTCTCGTATACGTTGTTCCAGATTTTCCTTTGATAACCTAATATTCAAGCTCTTGAGAAACCTCATCACATTCCTCTTTGAGTTCTGATAAGTCTTCAGTGATTGTTTGCTTCTCTAAATTTGTTTGACGGAGAGCCTGGTTTGCATCATAGTAGAAATAAAAGCTTACCAATAGCCCTGAGGCCAAAATCAGGATCAAAAATGGTATTATCCTGTTATTTTTCATATATTTTCACTTTATTCAATCTGATAATACCTTGTAGTTTAAACAGTTTGCTAAGTCAGACATTATACTAATACAAGTATTTAAAATCCATAAGGATTTGCTTTAATTTGTTATGCCGCATTTTTTGTATGTTCTTCAAGAAAGGTATCAAAAAAAGAGGATAAGATATTCAATAAGAAAAAGAAAAAAGGATGTTTACAGGTATATCTCTGGCTTAATTCGGGTGCGAACCCCCGAACTCTTA
The DNA here is from genome assembly GCA_014730055.1 of Candidatus Bathyarchaeota archaeon. The sequence goes on along the minus strand of WJIV01000062.1, from coordinate 2,284 downwards.
CCTAAATATGGAAGAGACTTAGGTTTTTAAAAGGTACGGGCTTTTTGCCAGTAATATTGGTGTATGTCCTTGCACCATTTGATGAATTTTGAGTCGGTACTGAAGAAAGGGGGTAATCGAGTTGCCCGGTGATATGTGTAAAGCTGACCATGGCTTCCTTTTCTGTTACTAGGATTCTTTTTTTTATAGTTTCAAGGAAATGTAGATAATTTACTAATCTTGATGTTAATTCGAAATTAGTTGGATAAATTCCCCGAAAATCAACATCATCGCGAACCTTTTTCTCCAGTATGGGGATATGATTCGGGGAGATATGATAACTTTGAGCCCATATATGTTCCCCTGCTTCCTTGAGTATGGTGGTGACTCGGTCCAAGACTCTAACTGCATCTATCTCTAAGGTGGAATCTAAAAGTTCGCCTAACCTATTGGAGAATTCATACGGGATATTATGAACCTCATGCTCTAGGAAATATCGTCTGTTTTTTGAGATGAATTCCAGATCTGGTAGAAAATCAATTGCCAGCGCCCCATACTTGGTGAGACTGAACCTTCCATCAACCTCCCTAATGACTAACTGAACATCACTTAATCTCTGTAGATGTCTTGAGGTTTCAGTGACGGTCATACCCAGTCTCTGTGATATATGTGACAGTCTTTGTTTCTCTTCTAGAAGACTCAACATAATATCCATCCTTTCCATACTGGAGAGTTCAAATAATAAGTCACATAAGTCTTCCAACATTACTCCAGATTACTTATCCTTTCATCCATTTTAGAGAAACCCCCCATCTATTTCGAGCGTTAGAATGGAGAGTATTAATAAAAAGTAGGAAAATAATTGCTGGAAGAGAATCATAGACCTAGAACTTTTAAAATTTAAGAATTTGACTTATCATAATCATTTATCTAAGAAATCTCTGAGACTAATTTGAGGGGGATAACATCATTTTTCGTCCCTCAGAGGGGGCTTCATTGGTCTCCATAATCTCTCCCCTGAGAAGCAAGGGATAAAATCCAGCTAGTAGGAGAGTTATTGCTGCGCCTATATATGCTGGTGAGTCCAAACCCACATTCTCCAGGAGATATCCACCTATCCAGGAGGAACCCGCCCCGCTACCATTCATGGCTATCATGCGTATACTGTTTGCCGTGCTCTGTTCGTCATCACTGATGCTCTTGAGGAATAGGCTGGTAATTATGGGGTCGCTCATGAAGCGTGTGCTGCTTCTCAGAATATAGAGGAGGCTCAAGACGCTGAAGCTCGGGCTCAGGGGCATTAACAAAAAGAAGAAGCTGGATAAAGTGATACCCACCACTATACTCTTCATCTTACCCAGTCTTTGGGCTATGGATGCGGCTGCTCCTTTACTCAACGCCATGGTCAAGTTGCTGATAAAGAAGAGGGTGCCAAGGCCAGCGGATGCTATCCCAAATTTCTGGTTAACATAGTAGGGGAAGAAGGAGAACAATATGGCTCCCGCTATGTTCAAAGATAGGGTTAATGCACTGAACTTAAGTACGGGTCTCCAACTCTTCAGTTTGAAGCTAAAGTCTTCTCTCAGTTTCTCTTCTATTCCCCTCGAGGAAGCGATGTAGAAGAAGTTCTGGAGTAGGAATAAAACTGCAGCAGCTATCACCAAGACTCTGTAAGCTGATACCTCTGTGAAAGCTTGGGTTCCAATCATATAGGCTGGTATATACCCTGCAAGACTCCCAAGGCTCACGGCTGAGATGTTTATCAAACCGTATAGTCCCAGGGCTTTTTCCATATTCTCCTTATCGTAGAAGGAACTGTACAGGGGCATCATAACCGTCGATGTCGCGTTACTGATGCCAAACATGAAGAAGCTTAACCCAAACCATAATATACTTCTCGCGAGGATAATTCCCATGGCCCCAAGAAAAACCGACAACGCACCGAGTTGTATCATCTTTCCTTTACCGTAGCGGTCAGCTAGGATACCGCAAGGGATGGCGAATACAGCGCACGCCAGGGGGTTAAACATAAATATCTTCCCCATATCACTCGCCGTGAACCCCAAGGATATGAAGTATAACTGCATGACTGCACCAACAATTCCGTTTGATACACCATTCACCACAGAACCTGTTAGGTATAATTTAGCCCTCGTATTCAGTTTTGAAGGGATTATCGATTCCATGAATCCTGTGACTCGGGTACGGGGTCTGACTTCCATCAAGGTCTTTGCTTCTTTTTCCATTTGTTTTCAAGATTTGAAGTCCTAACTACTTTATTAAAAGAAACTCAACTCTGATAATC
>WJIV01000061.1 GCA_014730055.1 Candidatus Bathyarchaeota archaeon | reverse complement strand
TTACCGCCAGCCCACTTTAGGATTGGATCTACCATCTAAACCAATTCGCCTATTAACTATAGTCACTTTATATTTAGTTTACCCCCTGTATTTGTATGTAAACAATCGCCTGAAAGTTGTTTAGTCAAAAATATGCTCATAATTATAATCAAAGTAATCATACCTAGTTTCAATCCTTGTTTTAATGGACCTTCCTCTCGAACGCAGGGATAACGTCTACAGCATAACCGAGTCAGGTAAATACGTGGCGTGCATAAGTGGCTTAATAGAAATAGATAAAAACTAGCTAAAAAAAGAGTATTTGATAGAATGTTCTTAAATTATAATCAATATAGCAAATTAATTATTATGATTAAAAAAATGGAAATTTAACGATACCCGATAAAACCAACTATCTCCGATGTATGTGCATCAACTAAGAGGTCTACGAGCTTATCGCTCTCGTCAACAGCCTGTAGATACCAAGCTAGAAGCGGGTCTCCTTCAGGAACCAGTAAGTCATTAGTTTCAATATCGTAGTTAGGCTTGTCAATTACCAGCTCTAATGTCTTAATGGTGAATGAACTGTACCCTTTCGATGTAACGACTTCGGTTTCTAGGAATGATTTTGCACTCGCTATGGCTTCTTTTTCTGATATTTTTGGATTGACATCTATGTTATCCACGTTTAAGAGGAAGTTACTGAATTCAACAGGTAGTAGCGTTTCCTTATCTACGCGAATCCTGACAAACCCATTTACTTTAACTCCTTTGTAGGTTTGATACCAAGTTATTCGATATGTCTTTTTTGTGACTGAACCAGGAGACATGTTCGGCGGAGTGACTTTAGGTGAACCTAATAGATTTATGTCTACTTCTTGTTCGTTCAATACTTTTTTAGCGATTTCAATTACTGAGATCATTTCTTCGACGTTGTTACCTTCTCCCAGTCTTCGATGGTCACATATTGTTACTACTTTGCCTGTTTTGGAATCGATCCTTGCAGTGATAACCAAGGAACCTTTGTGGTACATTTTAATTACCCAGATCTTGTTATCCTTTAATTTGTCGTATTGTAGTTTAGATATTGTTGTTACGTCGTTAGATGGTATTTCCCATTTTCTAGAGATAATTTCTATTGCTTCATCTTTTGATATCGTAGGATTCGCTTCGCTTTCTGCTATATTATATTTTAGAAGTTTGTCTGATTTCTCATAACCTGTTAATGACGCTATCTTAAGTGAGTATCCTATGTAGCAGAACAGTGCTACTAACACAATTATTTGGAGGTCTCTATTTTTCAACATTTTAACTGTCCACCAACTCGATGTCAAGGTCTCCGTATGCTTCCAAAATGTCGGCGACAGCATCATTGGTTGCAGCTAGTGCGTCGTCGATTGCATCTTCAATAGTATCTGCTTCAACTATGTTATCATAGAAAGCACACGCAAAATAGTAAGCGTCTCGTCCATTCACCACGTCATTGTACCCCATGTATGCTTCTGAACCTTCACCAATGAATTCATCATGCAGCATAGTTATTCTGGGTGATCAAGTCCCGAATAGCAACAGGATGCGAATCCTAATAGTTGGTTACCACCACCTGTAACGCTATCTAGGTCCGGTATCTCATTGGGGTATATTCTTTCACCTGAAGTGTGCGTACATAGATAGTTACCGTTTCCATTAGTTGAGTTGCCTCCATGTGATGCTTGGTGGAATAAATTGGATACTCCGAGTAGGCCTGTTGTAATATCGTCTTCATCTAGATTTTCGTATGTTTCTTCATCGATTGAACTGCCATCATATATTTCTCCTTGAAAACAGTATTCAGCGTAGTAGCATTCTATTTCTGCGTATGATACCTCGTCGTCGTAGTTGAAGTCGTAATGCCAGAGAGCTTGTACGTTATATACGGGCATAAATAGAATCACCAACATTACTATTAGTGCAATTTTTTTCTTCATGTTAGCCCACTGTTATATACATTCAACCCTATATTAACCCAAGTTATAGAACAGGCGTTTCATTATATAGAACAGTAAAAAATTCTGTTTAAACGAAAATATTTTTTAAACCATAATTGCTTTGTGGATTATTGGGTAAAGCTTAAGGATCAGAGCGTCAATATTATGTTACATGGACTGGAAAGCAGTCGATGAGAGGCTTATCAGGCGTGGAGAACTAGTTCTTGACCTGGATTCTCTGGAAAATCACGGGAAAGAGCTTGAGGAAATGAATAAGGGAAGGCCTGGTCCCCGTTTTAAGTACAGTGACAGCTACGTGAGGCTTCTGGCATTAATCAGATGCCTCTTCCAGATGCCCTACCGGCAGCTCCAGGGATACACCCGGGTCCTCCACAAACTCGTCCCCGAGCTCCCCGAGGCTGACTACTCTGGCATAAGGAAACGTATCCTGGATCTGAAGGTGAAACCGTATATGTACCTCACAGAGTCGAGTGAGCCCATAACGATAGCCCTCGACTCTACTGGGGTGAAGGTTGAGAAAGCCGGTGGCTGGGTGGAGCGTAAGCACGGTAAGAAGAAACGGTACGTGAAGCTGCACTTCGCCGTGAACACCGTGACCCACGAGGTGGTTTCCATGACGGTGTCGACGGATGATGTGCATGACTCTAAGGCGGCTGTGAGTCTCATTGTGGGTGCCGGTAGTAGGGCGGAGGTGGAGGAGGGGCTTGGTGACGGTGCTTATGATTCGGCGGAGATC
>WJIV01000060.1 GCA_014730055.1 Candidatus Bathyarchaeota archaeon | reverse complement strand
GCCCTAGATGCTGCCGTTCTGATGTATAACAACGTTAACACGATGAAAGAGCATATGCCCGCTTTGATGAGACGAGGAGGAAGCATTAACGAATTCATGATGTCTGGGGGGCAGTGCACAGTTGCGAATCCAGTTCTTAGTCAGTTGATATACGCGTGGAGAAACAGTAACTTGAGGGATCAAGAGGATGTGGGAGAGGTACTTGTCAGGTGTTCTAGAGGAGCAGCTCTAGTCGCAGAATGTGATGTTGAAATAAGAACTCTTACAGAAGTAAGGACAGGGCTACCGAATGACTCTCTGAAAGAAGTTGTCTGGAAACACCTAAACGATATCGGACCACCCGCTTACACGGAGGAGGATAAAGAATTCGCCCGAAGTATCCAGGCAAATATCGGAGTAGAACCAATGGATGAACCATTGTATACTAAGATTGTCCCCCCGGAGAAAGCTTACGGGGATTTTCATCCAGCGGATGATGTCAACGAGTTCACATGGCATTGTCCAACCGCTCGTCTCTATGTAAGCAAAGCAATGGAACCAGTACCAGGGTTAAGCTACCCAAGATGGGCATCCAGCGCGCTGTGCGGTATGGGAGTTACACACAGAATGGGTATGTGTGCAGCACAGATTCTAAGCATAAGTGCTCTAGAACTTATTCTTAGACCTGAGATCCTAGAGAAAGCCTGGGTGGAATTTAAGGAAAGGAAAATGAAACACAATGAGGACCCCCTCTTACCGGCAAGTCTTGAAGCACCGATTGGACTACGCTGGCCAGAGTGGATATCAAGACCTGGTAATGAGTGGTGGATACCCCCGGTATAGTCTTACTAAGGGTTTAAGAATCTCCCTCCATTCTACGCGGTGATGATCTCTCAAGGCATCTATCAGCTTGAGGTCCCTATGAAGAGGAACCCTCTAGGAAAGACTTACAGCTACTTAATTAGGGAAGCTAATACCCTAATTGACACGGGCGTTCCCACTCAGGACGCATATGACGGGTTAAAAAAGGAACTTGCAAAATACGATATTCAGCCTAGAGATATTGAACGTGTCATTGTTACACACCTTCACAATGACCATATTGGTCTGACCGATATTTTTGTTGAATATGGAGCTGAGATCTGGGCTAGTGAAACTTCTGAGAAGAGAGAACAACAGTTCTCAGATCAATGGCAGGACATGTACCAGCTAGTAAGGAAAGAGACTGAAATTTTTGGCGGAGAAAAATACCTGGAAACAATTGATAACTACAAATTCGCCTTCAGAAGAAACTATGAGAAAATTCAAATTAATAGAAAAATAAAAGATGGGGAACACCTAGACCTAGATGGTGTTGAGCTTAGAGGGATCTGGACCCCCGGCCACGCGCCGGAGCACATGGTTTACTACCTTGAGGCTGAAAAACTACTATTCAGTGGAGACCATGTCCTTCCAAAAATAACCAGCCACATCTCACTTCATAGTTACGAGGAAAGAGATCCACTTGGCGACTATCTTGAAAGCCTCAAAAAAGTTGAGTACCTGGACGTGACAAAAGTCCTACCAGCCCATGAATGGACGTTTGACAACCTTAAGGAGAGAACAAATGAACTCAAGGAGCACCATAGAAAAAGGCTTCAGGAGATAAAAAACACCCTAACAAACGGAGCAAAAACGGTTTATGATATAGGTAAAGATATCCATTGGGACAGCCGCCCATGGCCTGAAATGGACTTTTGGACCAAACGCATGGCAGCAGCAGAGACATATGCACACCTCGTTTACCTTCGGAATAACTCCGAGATTAAAGAATCTAAACAGTATGGTGTGCTTTATTATAGTTTAAGCTAGTTAAAAGGTACCCTCCTCACTGAGACGGTGAGGAGGGTGGGGGAGTATAATCTATCTCCAGATCTTCATTCCTTTCTCGTGGAGATATTGTGCTGCTAGGTCAGCTATATCCGGTCCCTTGAATGGGATCTTTAATGCTTTTACGTGAGACATTATCTCAACGTAGTTTATCTCCATTGGTTCGGATTTTCCTGTAAACTCGTCCAAGATGGTCTGTGCTACTTCTTCGGCTACTCTGAATTTTGGACTCAGCATCCTGTAGTGGTGTTTTAGGGCACTACTTACCTCATCTGGGCTGGCACTCTCTAGTGCCCATACAGTTGGGCGTGGGCCACCCTTACTTCTTTTAACCTTACTAACTTTGAGAGCTGGAACAACTATTCCCATTGCTCTTAATCTCTTTAGGGCCCTGTATACTGTAGCCTCTGGCATGTTAAGCTCGCATTGGAGTACCCATGCCGTTGATGCCCCATGCAGGCAGAAATACAGGAAGGTCTCGCTAACGCTACTACTGCTGAATATCTTCTCGCTGAAGTTCATCAGTTCCTGAATATTTTTCAGGGTAGTAGCCAGATCATTCTTTTCATTTAATAATAATAATTTTCGAAAAATCTCTACATATTTTGTAAATTTACTCCCATCCGACTGGGACCGCTTAATCGATCGTTTTTTATCCTTGTTCTTACTACTATCTAGGGCTACCGTGTTTGGCATCTAATCTAACTCCGGATCCCCGAAGTGGGGCAGAATGTTTACAGGAACGATAAGCTTATAAGATTACTTGTTAACATGTAAACAAGTAAACAAATAAACAGGTAAACAGGAGAATCTGTAAACATGCCCCGTAAAACCGTCGCTATTCGTGGTCTGGACACCGAGCTATATCACGAAGTTTTCAGCTTAGCAAAGAAAGATGGTAAGCGGGTCGCTGACGTCGTTAACAAAGCCCTTGAAGAATTCATAAATGGGGATTATGATGAGCCTTCATTCTATGATCAGCCATCTAACTCCGGAATTGACTTTATTCTGACCATAGATGATGAGGGTGAAGTAATCCTAAGCAAGGACGATATCAAGGAAATAGCCTCAGAAATGGGTCCTTTTGGGATAGAGAGCTCTGGGACCATTATTTTCGAGAAGGACGTCGATAAAAATGCGTTAAACAATGTAAAGAGCATCGTGGTAAGATCAGGTACTGTAAAGGTCCCTAGGAAGGCCTACGCCCAATTCCTAATAAAGTGCAAGATCCAAGGTAAACTCGACAAGTATTGACACCCCATTATACGGTAGCAGGGGTACAAGACGGTAGCTTCGAGGCATTCTACCGAGGAACATCTAGCGCTAAGCAGTATACAGCATTATGCTGTGCAACCCTAGAAAGGGATAGGATCCTAGATGTAAATGTAGACCGTATTCTAGTTGATGGATTGGACTCAACTAATATCTTGTTAAACAATTTAGAAAAAACTGAAGTAGAGGTCATAATTCTCGGGGGTGCTACATTTGGAGGCTTTAATGTCATGGATGTTGAGTATGTTTACAAGAAAACAGGGATTCCTGTAATTGTATATAGTGGTATTTTTCCTGATATGGAAGCAACAAGAGATGCTCTGCGTAAACATTTTCCAGACTGGAAAAAGAGGTGGGCAAGATATGAAGCCCTTGGTGAGATAAATAAATTCGAATCAGGAAGATATCCTGAGATATACTTTGAGAAAGTGGGGTGCACCATAGATTTTGCCGAACAGGTTCTGGATGAGCAGACAATTACATGTCGGATGCCTGAGGCGGTTAGAGTAGCTGATATCATTGCAAAGGGGCTTAGTCCAATCTTTCAAAGTCAAGAGGTATTTGTTGATGGTTCTTCAAATTAAATACAGACACAAGCCCCGGGGTCGGTTTTAACTTCATCCTCTTCTGGAAGGGAGTCTGATCCTGGAAGCTACCACTGCTAATCAGGGTAATACCCTTGTACTTCCTTGATTCATAGATGTGGACATGTCCCATGGCTAATACATCTGGAACCGTTCTCATCACAAGTCTGTCTATCCTTTCAGGGGCAATGGGCGTTGTCTGTCCATAAACTGGCGCGAACAATCTACACCTTAACATCAGCTCAACCCCACTCACAGGATGATGAAAATCATATCCTGGGGTTGAGCTGAGTATGTCATCAAGTCCTTTTCCATGAGCCGCCATGACCTCAACCCCATGTAACTTGAAAGTGCTGGGGTTTGGGAGCATGTGAACCCTTGGATCATCATAAAGTTCTGAGGCATACTTCTCTGGAATCGGGGGTTGAGGTAAACTCCTGCGGACAGCATCGTGGTTACCAGGGATTATTATGATTTCAACATATTCAGGTAGCTCAGATAATAATTTGGCAGCCTCTTTATACTGTGCCTTTTGGGTGGGTATCAAAAGCTCATCAATCTGGTCAGGATAGATCCCGACCCCATCAACGAGATCCCCGGTAATGACAAGGTACTTGACTTTCGATGCGAGATCTCTTGAGGGTTGCGGACCGAGCTCAAGGTTCATCCACTTAACGAATTTATCAAATAGATCCTCTCGAAACCAGCGGCTCCCCACATGAATATCCCCCACAAAGATGGCACAAACATCCTCATCTGACCTATTTGAGTCATGCATTGGTACATCAGGCCAGATGAGATCGTTGGCGATAAATAGATCATCTCGGTACTTGAACCCTTCAAAACAAATAACCTGATCATCTAATATTTCAAGACCCTTCTTAATCAACTCCTCCCCGGAAACCAGTACAGTCATCTGAGCCTCTGTATCCTCCAAATCTATAAAGAGACGATCTCCTCTAGCACTCTTATTGGAAACTATGCCCATGGTCTTCAAGTTTGATTTTACTGGAAGCTTCAAGGCCTGAGACAGTGGTAAAGAGTCACGAACGTCTACCCTCTGTTTTAGAATGTTCTCAAGTTGGGTATATCGGCTATTAAAATAATCAATGTAACCATCAACGTCACCCGATGGTCTAGCCTCCTCATGTGAGATTATTTCGATTCTTGAATCAATTTTTTTTGCATAAGGAATTTTGACCCCTTCAGTACCATATTGAGTAGTAATTGTGGCGTTCTCAATTACGCTTCGGTCTATCAAGTAAAAGTCGGAACCAATACTTGTTCTATTGAGAACTCTATTGACCAGCCTATCGGCCTCGCTATAGGGCATCTCTTGTAGTTTTTGAAAAGCGTCTGGGCTTATCTGGTAGCCTTTATCCAGTAATTGGGTTAAAAGGGAGCTAAGTTCCTCAGGCATTAAAGATCTTTACTTTGCTTTTATTACGTAATCTACCCTTGCCGGAGCGAAGGTCTCTATGATAACGGCGGGCTCTTCACCTTTCGTCTCAAACTTGTGCTGCTCCATTGGAGGTATTAACCACGAGGACCCAACCTCAGCTTCAACTTTCTTATCACCACTTGTTAGCACACCTCTACCCGATATTAGGGTCCCCATTTGTTCCTGATGGTGTCCATGCCAATCTACAACCGCTCCCGGCTGTATTACTATGTGGCACATAGTGGCGTACATTCCATTTCCTATGATACTAATCTTAACTCCGGGTACAGGCTCAAGCATTGGAGCCTTCTCCCATGTAGTGTCTTGCATACACCCATAAATGATTGCGAAAATATAAGATTAAACCTAGCGTCCTAAAGTCTCTTGCTCCTTCTTCTCCAGCAGGAGATCTTTGATCTCGGGGCGGATATAGTATCGATAAGGCATGCTGGATGTATTCCTGTCGATGAACCCTTGATCATACAATTTTTTAAGCAAACGAGCGGTATGCTCTCTCGTCTTATCTATCTCCTCCCGTATCTCTGGGACAGTGCCTTCCTTCAGATCTACTATTAATCGGAGGACATCCAGTTCAGTCTCGGTTAACTCCTTGAATATATCTTCCTCTTGGACCGGAATTGGTGCGTCGACCTCAACACCCTTTGGTATGACCACCGGCCTAGGCTCTTTGGATAACTTTTTTACTTCCTCCTTTATATCATCAAGACTTGATTCTATCTGGTCGATTCTCTCATCTACCTCCTGAATCTTTTTAATGCTCTCAAGTGCAACTTGATTGTTTCCCTGATTCGACCGGATTGCCTCGCTTGCAACATACTTTGCCTGGTTGGTCTCACGTTCGAGGCGCTGGACCTCGTTCTCGATTCTCTGTACCTGGCGAGTGAAACCGAAGGTAATGTTTCGAACAGACTCCTTACTGTCCTCGTACTCTGCCTGAGCCATCTTGATCCTCTGATAAAAAATCCAAGACGCTACCAAGGTAACAATGAATAATGCCATTGTCGTGAAGACTAGAGCCATGTTGTTCATAATTTTGTAGTATTCTAACTTAATTACAGTTTCGAAAATAAACAATCACATGTCAAT
>WJIV01000009.1 GCA_014730055.1 Candidatus Bathyarchaeota archaeon | reverse complement strand
GGATAGTAGTTGGTGGATTATTAGCATATGCGGCAATACAGTTACTACCTAGAGTAGCAATCGAAAGCATAATCGGTAAAGTGGGAATAATAGCCATATTCGTGATTGGATTCATCATTGGTCTGAAGATACCTGTAACAGAGGGAGAAGACTGGGATTAGATGGTAAAGGAATTAGTCTATATTTTTCTCCCAGTAAAAATAAAGCCCAACAACCTTGAATCCAGTGACCTGATAGAGCCTCTTAGCAGCAGGATTATCAGCTGAACCAACATATAGTAGACTTGGCTCATATCTACTTAACCGTCTCAAACCCTCGCATACCATGGCTTTTGCGATTCCCATACCCCTGTACTCCGGGAGTGTGCCCATGGGCTCAAGTTCAGTTATACCACTTGGGGGATCATACCTGAAGGTACAGAAAGACACAATTCTTCCATCAGCATCAGTTGTTACAAGGTCAAGATCACTATGATAATAAGTTGCTTTGGAATTCTGCTCCAGTATTTTCCCTGTGAACCACTCGCCATGACCGAAGACTACACGGATCGCTGAGGCTATCTCATCGAAGTCATCTTCGGTGACAGAACGAACGGTATACCGCTCTGGTAAAGAAAAATCAGGAATGGGATCATCCATTTTCCGGGTCATCAGTATTCCATACACTCTCCCCCGGTTGAACCCCATTGCCTCTAGAATTTTTTCCCTTGATCTATTACCGTCAAGCGAAACAATTGAAAGTGTGTAAGGTTCACTGGACGCCTCTCTACTTGTGTTTATTATCCATTCGAAGATATCCTTCTCAATATATGCGTGGTCCGGATCAACCTGGATAAAATACTTGTTTTTATCCTCGGGGTTAGCCATTGCCACGATATCAGAACTACTCTCATGATTTTTTTTATTGAACCATAGTTGTGAACTTTCACCCATTTCCCTGGCGCTGTTCTCGAAGCGAGGGGGCAGCCAGTTTTCCATGTTACCTGTCCGTGCGAAAGTATCACGGAGGAATGCCATCACGGATTCAAAATCCTCCATGTGGTTATAGCTCCGGGAAATAATTGTCATAAGAACGATACTGAGCGAGTCGATAATATTCTTTACCTATATAAAAAGGGCTAGTGCTTGATCCGACCCGTGTATAACAGGAAAATCAACATACCTGCAAGCACTGCGTACACTGGAAAACCAGGTATCCCGCCGGGCGGACCCTGCGTCTCATCGGGTTCCTCCTCGGGTTCTGTTTCCGGATCCTCATCGGGCTCTGTCTCAGGGTCTTCCTCAGGGTCTTCTTCTGGCTCCTCCTCTGGTTCCTGTACCTCCTGTTCAAGGAAATCCTCAAAGTCACTGGGTACAGTCTGCGGATTGACCAGTTCGATGGATTCAAGTTCAATCTCTGTATGCTGTTCCTCATCCCCTGTCACATCTAAGGACATAAAGGTCATAACACCTCCAAACTCTGTGGGGGCATACCAGATCTCGACATCGTACTGGGTATTCTGCTCGTCAGGTACTTGTCCCTCATATCTCATACCCCAGATCTTCAGCGTTGTGGGACCATAGGTCTCTGTTCTAGACCCAAGAGGTGTAGCTGTTCCATATTCCATGTTCCCCATCTCGTAGAGGTCCTCATAGGCCCAGGCGTGCCAGTAGCTGTAGATGAATCCGGTGAAGAAGCCCAGGGTCGCGTTACCGTAGACCTCAGCGAACTGCCCTGTGAATTCCTGACCATCAATCTCGACCTTTACAGTCCTGCCAGTCTCCTGGTGAACCCATATTGTATAGGTCTGCTCATCTCCAACCTCACCGAAGTTACTAACTATCTTCCAAGTCGGCTCCCCATCAACAGCCTCCTCATCCTCTAGGGTATACCCGAAGTGCCCTGCTTCCCCTTCGGAGCTATAACTTATGTCAATAGCTGTGATGTGATCAAGGATGTCAGATAAGTTATCTACATCAACTACATCCTGTGCAGACACGGTAAAAAGCGGCGTTAATAGTAGCAGTAATAAAACCATTCTTCTTAGCTTCATATTTTATGATATTAGAGGGTTGGTAATAAAACCTATCCAATTAGATCAAGTAGAATTGTAGTCATCAACTCCCATGATCTTCAAAATACTCAAGGCATAAACCTTAGTGGTACTGATGATATCCTGAACAAGAATCCTCTCATTAGCTGAATGGACGCCCTCACCCCCCACACCATAACTCGCGAAGGGCTTCCCGTGGCGAGCAACAAACCAGCCGTGATCACTGCTATGGCTACCGCCAACGGGTTCTGGCTTATAGCCCATAACGGTGACAGCAGCATCTTGGATGCCCTTGACCAGCGCTGAGTCCGCGGGCGCGACAGATACCAGGTTACCAGGTATAATCTCATAATCAACACTTAGATCAGGGTACTTTCTCGTCGCAGATTCCATGACCTGCCTGTATTCATCATCTACTTCCTCAGCATTTTCCCCCGGAGTATACCTCCTATCAATGAAGATTTCACACTCATCTGGGACATTGTTATTGGCGACATATCCGTGGATCCTGTTGATAGAGAACCTTGAGCGCATAATTGAATTCGTACCCGGAAGATGGAAGGTGCGCTTATTCACCCTATCTGCCAGCTCTTGTAGCTCCATAACAAGATTGGATCCCAGGACAACTGCATTTACACCATCCTCGAGTTGAGCTGTATGAGCACTCCGTCCTTTAACAAGAATTGAGGCCCCTCTGCTACCATTCGCCGCTATCCCAATATTCTTTGGATCGCCACCATGACCATAATAAAGGTAGTCCACGCCTTCACCATAACCCCTTTTAAGAATCTCCTGGAAGCCATAAGTCCCACCTTTCTCCTCATCAGCGACATGTGTGAAAATCAACTGTCCATTTAGCTGTAAACCAAGCTCCTTGAGCAATCTGTATGCCATGGTAAGCCCGCATGTGGCTATCTTATTATCCTGGGCACCCCTACCCCAAAGGTACCCATCCGCAATCTCGCCACCAAAGGGAGGATGATCCCATGCATCAAGATCTCCTGCTGGGACTGTATCATAGTGGCTGTACATCATCATTGTCGGGCCAGGATTCGTTTGTTTGGTCTTCGCTACGATGCTGATCCTCCCATCAACTGGCTCTATCAAATCCACAATCAGCCCGTCTCTTGAGCACTCCTCCTCCATAAGTAAGCCTATCTCTTCCTCTTCTCCTGTAACACTTCGGGTTTGTATCAGCTTCTGCATAAAGGCGATAACATCCTCCTTCCGGGACTCTATGTGTTCCAGTACCTCCATATCAGTAACCATAAACAATCATAGAAAAGTGCGCAAAGATACTAATAACAAATACTAACAGAATTCAACCCTTATATTAACTCAATTGTTTCATATAGTGAAATGAAAGACGCATTAGAACTTTTGAAGTCACGTAGAAGCATCCGTAAGTACAAGAACAAACCAGTTGAGGAAGAGAAAATACAGAAATGCTTGGAGGCCGCAAGGTGGGCCCCATCTGCCTCCAACAGACAGCCGTGGGAGTTCCTAATAGTAAAGGACAACGAAAAACGACAAAAGCTTTCCACAATACACCCCTACGCGAAATTCGTGGAGCAGAGCCCAGTAGTATTCGTACCCCTGACTGACCCTGAGGCCCACAGCAAATATCACTGGGCAGACACTGCATTAGCGACACTGCAGTACATGTTAGAGGCACATAGTCTCGGGCTTGGTACATGCTGGGCTGGCGTGATTGACTCCTCCATAGAGCCGAAAGTCAAGGAACTCCTCGGTATCCCGGAGCATCTAAGAGTACTTGGGCTTGTAGCTACAGGTTACCCAGACGAGGAGCCAACAAAAGAGCGAAAACCCCTTGATGAATTAACCCACTACGAAAAATACTAACATTTTT
>WJIV01000059.1 GCA_014730055.1 Candidatus Bathyarchaeota archaeon | reverse complement strand
GTCTCATTAAGTGGCACCCTTGGATTCGGCCAGTGCTGCAGGAAGAGGTCGACGTATTCTAGTCCTAGTCTCTTCAGGCTGCCTTTCATTGACTGGATTACGTCGTCGTAGTGCAGGTTTGTTCTCCATACCTTGGTTGTTATGAATAGTTCATCACGGTCATATGGTTCTATTGCCTTACCTACTAGTTCTTCCGCGTGCCCTGCTCCGTAGTGTTCTGCCGTGTCTATGTGGGTGAGTCCGAGTTCTATTGCTACACGTATTGCTTGGATGTTCTCCTCATCCCAGGTATGGTCCTCTACCTGTCGTCCCCCCATTGTCCATGTGCCGAGACCTAGTACGGGTATTTCCTCTCCGGGTGCTATTTCCATGTACTTCATTATAATTGTAAATATTGTTCGGTATGATAAGACGTTTTACTATATTGCTGACTCTTCTTCTATCTCAGGAGCAAGTAATTTGCTCTCGGGTACGTACCTGTATATTATAGGCATTCTTATCAGGCCATCAATAATCACCATTACGAGAAAGGGAGCGTATTTACCAACACTATCCCAGAGCCAACCTCCAAGTATGCTGGCAGGCACGGCGAGTAGATTGAAGGCCGCTACGCTCAGGGCTGTCATTCTAGCTCTCTGATGTGAATTAACCAACTCGACTTCCTGCGCCTGCCATGCTATACCTGTTGCGTCACTTATCCCCATCAGGACCCACGCAAGCATGAGAAGCCACATATTTTCACCCAGTAAAAGGAAGATAGCTGCTGAAGTGTACATCAATACCCTGCCCCCTATGATCATCTTTTTTCGCCCTATACTATCAGTAAGCTGTCCACTGAAGGGAGATAGTACTATCTGGGTCAGGCTTCTCAGTGTTACCATGTACGCTATTATCATTGCGGAGGCGCCATGTACCTGTGCGGCATAAAGCATCCAGAAAGGACCAGCGAGCCCTATACTTAGGCTGCCAAGGCTCTTCATACCGACCCATGACCGCACTCCTTTTCTACCCACGACCTTGCCATAATCCTGTAACATAGTCTTTACATTAAGGGGCTTTTTAGGCTGAGCTGGTATTCTATCGCTGAGTCTGATTCTAACAATAAGGAGAGCCATGACGAGGAGTGCGAACTGTAAGAGATAAACGGGTCGGATTCCCTGAATTGTTAGACCCCCACTGATGGAGACAAGTCTTCCACCAATTAGCCCAGCGAAGAGTACCGGTGTCAAAATGAATAAGTTTGTAATACCATATATTGCTCCTCTCTGTTTGTTTTTCACACTGTTGGCATACATCGCTGTCCAGGCCGGTTGAATTATTCCATCTGAAATCCCCGCAAAGAAGAAGGCTGGTATCAGCCAAAGATAGCTTTTGGCCAGGATGTATGTTAAAGGAACTAGTAGTCCTATGAATGCCCCTATCAGGAACATTAGTTTACGATTCACTCTATCGGATATCCATCCAGTTAGAATAGTGGAGATAGCCGCTAGACCTAAGCTAACGGATGTAAGTAATCCAAGTTCAGTACCTGAGGCACCCAGAGCTATTATGTATATGCTATTGTATGGGTTAAGGTTGAAGACGAAGTTTGCTATGCTACTTCGGGCCATTATTATTTTGAGGTCTTTTGGAAGTTCCCTGAAGAAGGAGGGTAAATTATTTACAGTATTCACGGCGCGCGAATTTCTCCCTCTATGTCAATTCACGAGCAGTGAGGGTGGATTAATATAAAGATATCTTAGTTTGAACTGATAAAAAATTGATCGAAAAAAATTGGATTTTACAATTATTCAACGAGCTTCAACATGAACTCGGTGTAGTTCTCCCTTGGGATACTTGGATTGAAGTTTTTAATCGTCTCCCTAGCTTTCTCGGATTTATCATATAGGAGATCGATCGTTATCATCGCGATCGCCTTGGAAGGCACAATATACTGCTTCACTGGGTCAATTATCTTGAATTCACGGCTGTGCCCAGGGCCCTCGGTGCCAGACATACCTATGCTAGTTGTAGGCATTACGCAGCTAAAGTCTCCCATGTCCGTGCTCCCCGTGCTATGGCCTCTGTGTTTAATCTGATCCTTACCTACCAGGTCCTCACAGGCTTCAAGTACAACTTTCTCGAGATTGGGATCCCTAGTGTAGGGCATGTACCCAGGCCTGTCTACTATATCAACTTCTGCTCCAACAGCCATTGCCCCTGCTCTGAGTGCATTATTCACCTTAATGTTGGCATCCTTTATGGCTTCCACGTTCTTTCCCCTGACATAGCTTTCCATCTTCACATCGGCAGGGACGTTGTTCACTATTTCTCCTCCCTTGGTTATGATGGGGTGAACCCTGATTGTGTCCTCGTCTCTGAATGTCTCCCTGTTCGCGTGAATGCCCATCAGCCCAAGCATTGCCGCATTTAATGCGTTGACTCCCTTCTCAGGGCTTCCTCCAGCATGGGACTCCTTCCCAATGTAGCGTACAAGTTTTCCAATGAAACCATTATTGCTTCCCCCAACACCCACGAGCTCCTCTTGATCCATGGCACTATGACTGCCGATGCAAATGTCAACATCCTTCATCGCTCCGACCCTAAGGAACTCCTGTTTACCACCGAAGAACTCAAGCTTTCCTTCCTCTCTGAGACGGTTCCTATAATCTATCTCTATGTACTCCTCTGCTGGAACTGCTACCATGACAACCTCTCCATCTAGGTGATCCTTTATGACATCCAGTCCAATTCCTGCCCCCAGCATCGCTGCCATCTGGCTGTGGTGCCCACAAGCATGGATGTTCCCAGTAACTGGATGGCTCTCAGGGTGAACAGGAATATGAAGGGCGTCGAGTTCCCCAACTATACCAACTGCTGGCCCTGAATTTTTTCCTTTGAGATATGCTTTACTGCCTGTTATTGCGATCTCATTCTCGTATCTCCAGTCCATTTCCTCGTATTTTTGCTCTGTGAGTCTTGCTGTATTAAATTCCTTGAATCCCAGTTCGGGCTCTTTCCATATTTCCTCTGCGTAGGCGATAATCTCTTTTTTCCTTCGTTCGATCTCCTCAAGCGCTTTTCTCTTAAGTTTGGCTTTATCCATGGTTATCAATAGATAGCCGGGCTTATGGGATATAAGAGGGTATGAGGATTCCCAGAACCAATATAACTGAATACTCATATTCATGGGTCGTTAGAGGAATTCAATTATGAAGCTTCTTGAGTATGAAGCCAAAGAGTACTTTCGGAAATATGGCATCCCGACCCCAGAAGGGGTTATGGTGACCGACTCGGACACTGCAGTTGAGGCGGCGAAGAAACTAGGCAAACCCGTCGTAATTAAGGCTCAGCTACCGGTCGGTGGTCGTGGTAAGGCTGGCGGTATCAAGTTCGCTGAAAACCCCCTTGAGGCAGGTGAGGTAGCTGCGGAACTGTTGGGTAAGGAGATCAAGGGACTCAAGGTCGAGAAACTCTATGTTGAAGAGAAGTTAGATATTAAGGATGAGCTATACCTCGGCATTACGGTAGATCGTAACAATAATAGATACGTTGTCCTTGCTTCAAAGGAGGGGGGTGTTGAGATAGAGGAGGTGGCATCTAAGACCCCCGAGAAGATCATCAGGCATCAGATAGACCCCATAATGGGACTGCGTAGTTTCCATGCTAACCATATAGGGCAGGAACTGGGTTACAGTAGCAAGATGATGCGCGCCTTCGCGTCCTTTGTAACAAAATTATACACTCTAGCCCGTGAGATGGACGCAGAGCTAACCGAGATAAACCCACTAATAGAACTCGAAGACGGGTTCTTGGCTGCGGACGCTCGTCTCAATGTTGACAATAACGCGCTTTTCCGTCACAAGGAGCTCGAAGAGAAGCTGCTAGAGAGCTACCAGGGAGAACTCACTGAGAGGGAGCTGGATGCGAGAAAAAAGGGGTTAACCTATGTTGAGCTGGATGGGAACATCGGTATTATAGGCAATGGAGCAGGATTAACCATGGCTACTCTTGATACTGTTATGCTGAAGGGTGGTAAAGCCGCGAACTTTCTTGATCTGGGTGGCGGAGCAACCCCTGAGCGCATTGAGGAGGCAGCTAAATTCATCTTGAGCGATGAGAGAACCGAGGCTCTCTTGATCAATGTACTCGGTGGTATCACGCGGTGCGATCACATCGCCGAAGGCTTGGTTAATGCAAGAACTGAGGTAGCTGTCGAGAAACCCATTGTGGTTAGAATGATGGGAACTAAGGAGGAAGAAGGACGGGAGATACTTAGGAACGCCGGTATAGACATGCTGGATACCATGGAGACAGCTTCTGAGAAGGCTGTTCAGATTGTGGAGGAGAACTAGATGAAGTTAATTGATAGAGATACCCATGTACTTGTTCAGGGAATAACAGGAAGCCAGGGGGAGTTCCATACCCGCTTGATGAAAGATTATGGAACAAAGATAGTCGCAGGTACAGTGCCAGGAAGAGGAGGCGAGGAAGTGGAAGGAATCCCTGTGTATGATACAGTAGAGGAGGCGAAGGAAAACCATCGTGTTGACTCAAGTATAATTTTCGTCCCTGCGCCCTTTGCTTTGGATGCTGCTCTTGAGGCCATAGATGCTGATATGGATCCCGTGGTTGTAATAACAGAGGGAATTCCGATCCGAGACAGCATAGAGATAATGGCTTATGCAAGGCTCAAAGGAATTACTATAGTTGGGCCAAATACCCCGGGACTCATCAAGGCAGGGGAATCCAAGATGGGTATAATGCCCGCTCAGGTCTTCAGTAAGGGAAATATCGGGATTATCAGCCGCAGTGGAACCCTATTCTATGAGATAGCAGCTCACATAACTAAGATCGGACTCGGTCAATCTACCTGTGTTGGACTCGGGGGGGACCCTGTCGTAGGTCTTGATTATATTGAACTTTTGAAATGGTTTGAGGATGATCCGGAGACAGATGGCGTGGCTATGATTGGTGAGATTGGGGGCGATGCGGAGGAGAGGGCTGCTAGCTTCATCAAAGAAAAGGGCTTCACAAAACCAATATCCGCGTACGTTGCTGGGAGAGCCGCTGTACCTGGTAAGAGAATGGGGCATGCTGGTGCCATAATACAGGGTGAAAGTGGTACTGCTGAGAGTAAGATAAAAGCCCTACGAGACGCGGGAGTGTCCGTTGGCGACCTACCGGGGAAGGTTGCTGAGGCTCTCAAGGAAATTCTCTAGTAGTTTAAAATCTCTAATATCCTTTCTATCATTCTGTAAGTGAGACCCCAGACCACATCGTCATTGTATCTGAATATCTGAGTTTCCCATCCTTTGACTGTTGCCTCTTGTCTGGTTTCCTCAAGTTTACTCAGAGGTACCCATACCGCTTTTGTCAGCTCATAATTGAGGATATACTCTGGCTTTTCGTCAAAACGGTATATTACGGGCTGAACTTTCATCTCTTCCTTTACCCAGGAGTTTATCGGCCTTAGATATCCAAGTATTTCTTGGTCACTTAGTTCTATTTTTGTCTCTTCCCAGACCTCTCTGGTAACTGTTTCAAGTAGAGTCCTATCATGGACAACCTTCTTACCCCCAGGAAAGGCCATATCTCCGCTCCAAGGGTCTCCCGGTACCTCGGCCCTTTTCACTAGAAATATCTCTAGGTCATTTTCCACTGGTTTAAGCATTACAGCTACGGCTGCATGTGAATCCTCTTCAGGGTTCTGCTTCAGCCCTTCAATGAGGTTGCTCAACATCTCGTGACTGGACAATGATACTCATGATTGATATCCCAGTGAGCCTAAAATGTTATGATCACCATAAACCGATAACGTTAAAGTATTCCTTACATTTCTCAGCGTTATGGAGGATAGACTGGATGATTTCGTGTGCTGGGCCAGGACTTGCTTCAGACCAGACATCTTGAACGACTACATCAGGCTATCCGCTCTCTCAATAATAATGGGAATCTCCATTGGTCTCGCCAGCACAATAATACACGAGATCTACGTCATTTTATCAGAGGTAACTCACCTCTTGACAGAGTTAAACCGGTCCTTCTACCTAATATTACCTATAATGGGTATCACCTTCGCATTCTTCCTAGTCGACAGGTACAGCACAACCAAGCAGTCAGGGGGAGGAAGCCATAGGCTACTGGAGGCATATCATTTTGAGGGCGGGATCATGACGGTCAGAGATACCTTGTTCGAACCCCTTGCATCGGCGATAACAATGGGAACGGGGGGAAGTGCAGGGTTCGAGGGGCCAAGCCTCTTATTGGGTGGAGGAATCGGGTCACTAATCTCACAAAGACTTAACTTTAACCAAGAGGAGATTCAGAGGTTCTTAATAAGCGGAGCTGCGGCTGGAGTCGCCGCGATATTTAAGGCACCTTTCACGGGGATCATGTTCGCATTAGAGATACCATACAAGCGAGACCTCAAACGGGTCTCGTTTATTCCAGCTACCATGGCCAGTATCTCAGCGTATCTTGTGACTATAGCTTTTCAGGGTCCTGAGACCATTTTTCCTCTGATCCCACGTTTCCAGGTTCCAACACCGCTATTTCTGATCCACGCCTTCATAATAGGGATAATAACAGCGCTCTTCGGGATTATCTTCATCAGAATTTTCGACAGCATTGGGATTCTAAAAAATAAATATCCCATGGATAAAATGACTTACCCTATTCTCGGCGGCCTAATGGTTGGTCTAATTGGGATCTTTATCCCACAGGTCGTCGGTGTAGGGTATGATACACTTCGATCCATTGTGGCAGGTGAAGCCTCAGACTGGAGCATGTGGCTACTTTTTCTTCTTGTGCTATTCAAGATGGTAGCCACCAGTATCACACTAAAGAGTGGCGGGAGTGGTGGGGTATTTATACCAACCCTATATATTGGTGCTTGCCTCGGCGCAATATATGTCCAGCTAGTGCCTGTACCTGATGAGCAGATCTTAATCGTAGCAGCAATGGCCTCCATCATAGCATCTGCAAACAAAACCCTTCTGACAAGTGTAGCCTTCGTATCCGAGACCGCTGGGCCCAGTAGTATTGTTTTCACCCTAGTAGCAGCAGCAACCAGCTACTTCATCAGCCGAGACATCTCATTTTATGAGCATGTACAGCCAATGGACGAGCTTGAGGAGGAAGCTGAAGCTGTCCATGTTTTATATCATATCTCCAAGAAAGGACAAGATCATGGAAAATTCAAAAAAATCAAGATAGAGGCCTTTATGAACCCCTGCCCAGTCATCCTTAAAGAGAACATGAAAGTAAAGGAGGCCCTGAATGAGGTTCATGGTTGCAGGATGAGAGAATATCCTGTTATACGTAGGAACAAGGTGATTGGAAAGATAAGCCTTGAGAATCTTCTAACCTTTCCAGATAACAAGAGTAAGCTGCAGATCGGATTCCTACCAATGGACCACCCAGAGGTTCTGACCCCTCAGGACACATTGGATGAGGTCCTTCACTTGATGATGGAAAATGATGAGGACTGCGTATTCATCGTCGATGATAAATCCAAAATGAACCTGGTTGGTATTGTAACGGAGGCAGATGTCATGGCCAAGATGCTGGAACTCATCTAATCACTAGGTTTATTTGTCGGAAAATAGTTAATAAGGAGATTTAACCTAGCCTAAAGAGGTATAAATTTGACTCAGGAAACAGATGAAATAAATCCCTTCGAACAGCGAGACAAGCAGATGGAACACGTAAAACAGCGCATGGGCAAGATAAAACACAAGATAGCCATAATCAGCGGTAAAGGAGGCGTGGGAAAAAGCCTCGTTACCGTTAACCTTGGAGCAGGGCTATCCATGAAAGAGGAAGAGGGTAAGGTAGGAGTACTTGATGCAGACTTAACAGGCCCAACAATCCCTAAGATGATGGGATTAAAGGGAATGAAGCTCGAAGTAGGACCTCCTGGCATCTTCCCGGCCAAAGGACCAGAAGGTGTAAGAGTCGTATCCATGGACTTTCTACTACCAAGCGATGAAGCACCCGTGATATGGCGAGGACCTCTCAAGATGGGAGCCATAAGACAGTTCCTTGGTGAGGTTGCATGGGGGGATCTTGAGTTCCTGCTAGTCGATCTGCCTCCGGGAACTGGAGATGAGCCTCTTAGCATACTTCAGCTACTCCCTGAGATGGATGGTGTCGTTATCGTGACTATACCAAGCGAGGTAAGCGAAGTCGTAGTTAGGAAGGCGGTGACTTTTGCACGAAAAATGAATGTACCAATCCTCGGCATAATTGAGAACATGTCCGCTATGGTCTGTCCTCACTGCGGAAAGGAAATCGAGGTATTCAGCGAAGGGGGAGGCAGGGCAATATCGGAAGATATGGATGTAGACTTCCTTGGAAGTATACCTATAGATCCAAGGGTCTCATCTGCAAGTGATGAGGGGGTTCCATTTATTATCAAATATCCTGAGGCACCTGCATCGAAAAGCTTTATGAAAATTATAGAGAAAATAGAGGAAAAGGTGAAGAAATAATGAGAGTAGCTATATCAACAACCGGAAACGAACTTAACAGTCCCGTTGATCCAAGATTTGGACGCTGTAGCGCGTTCATAATACTGGATACCGAGACTATGAACCATAATACAATACCTAACTCGAGTATTGGGGCAGCCCATGGGGCTGGAATAGGAGCAGCTCAGACAGTAGCACAGCAAAACGTTCATGCTGTGATAACAGGTCACGTGGGGCCTAACGCCCATATGGCTTTGAGTCAGGCTGGTATAAGAGTTTACACTGGAGCTTCTGGAACGGTTAAGGATGCTGTAGAGGCATTCAAGTCTGGAAAGCTCCCAGAAGCTTCTAGCCCCACAGTTGGAGGTCACTTTGGCCAAGGAGGCAGAGGCCAAGGGATGGGCAGAGGAAGAAGAAGAGGATAGCTGAGGTATAAAATGGTACGAATTGTAATACCCGTCGAGGATAAGGAAGCTCAAAGACTATCAGCCCACTTTGGCAGAGCTCCTTACTTTGCCTGGTTCGATCTAGAAAAAGGACAAGTAACCGATAAAGGGATAAAACCTAACGACAGTAGCCACTTTGGTGGGCAGGGATTACCCCCCGAGAGAATGATGGCAATGGGGGCGGACGTTGTTATCTCCGCTGGTATGGGCCAGAGGGCGATTCAGATGTTCCAGAATAGCACTGTAGCTGTTCTACAGGCAGAGAACATGGACGTTGAACAAAACCTCGAAGACTTCAAGGCGAACAGGCTAACTGAACTCACCCAGGGATGCCTCCATGCACACGAACACGAGCACTAGACAAAAATGAAGATAGTAGTAGCAAGTGGTAAAGGGGGAACTGGAAAGACCCTCATCGCTGTAAATTTGGCTCTAAGCACCAAAGCAGATCAGCTAATAGACTGCGACGTAGAAGAACCTAACGTACACATATTTCTGAGACCTGAGAAAATAGAGACAGAGCCCGTAGAACTGCTAGTACCTCGAATTGATGAGGATAAATGTACTTACTGCCGAAAGTGCGCCGAGTTCTGTCAGTTCAACGCTCTATTCGTGGCAGGTGAGACAGCTATGGTTTTTCCTGAACTCTGCCACAGCTGTGGAGGATGTAAGCTCGTTTGTCCTGAAGGGGCTATAGATGAGGTCCCCCGTGAGATAGGGAGAATATTCAAAGGCGACGCGGATGGCATTAACATCGTTTATGGGGAGCTTAAAATAGGGGAGCCCCTTGCTGTGCCAATAATCTCCAAGGCTAAAGAACATGCACTGGAGGATGGTTTAGTAATATTTGACGCTCCACCAGGTTCTGCCTGCCCAGTAGTAGAGACAGTGCACGGAGCCGATTTTTGTATAATGGTAACTGAACCAACACCTTTTGGTCTCCATGACCTTGAGGTTGCCACGGAAGTCGTTCAACAGCTCGATATCCCAATCGCCGTCGTTGTAAACTTTGCTGGAATTGGAGATAGGGGTGTCTATGATTTTTGTGAAAAGCATCAGATACCCATCATAATGGAAATACCATTTGATAGAAGGATAGCTGAACTCTACTCAAAGGGTATACCTTTCACAGAGAAGATGACAGTATGGAAAGGAAAATTTTCAGATCTGCTGGAGAAGATTAAGGAGATGGTGCCATGAAACAGATAACTGTTATCAGCGGAAAAGGTGGTACAGGTAAAACCACCATTACGGGGAGCTTTGCAGCTATCTCTGAAGATACAGTGTTTGCTGACTGTGATGTAGATGCTAGCAACCTCCATCTTATCCTTAAGCCAGAGGTTAAGGAAACAATGGAATTCAAGGGTCTTAAAATGGCCGTGATTGATCCAGAACGATGTACGCGGTGTGGATTATGCATGGAGTTGTGCAAGTTCAACGCAGTAGAAGAATATACTATTGATCCAATCCACTGTGAAGGCTGCAAAGTATGTGTAGTAAACTGTCCAGTAGAAGCAATTGACTTTGTCGACAGGGTTTGCGGTCATGCATATATCAGCCAGACAAGGTTTGGTCCCATGAGTCACGCGCGGCTCACTCCAGGTATGGAAAATAGCGGAAAGCTGGTCACACTTGTACGTCAGAATGCCCAAAAACTAGCCGAGGATACAGGTGCCAAGATGGTCTTGGTTGACGGACCCCCTGGTATAGGCTGCCCTGTTATAGCTAGTCTTTCCAACGTTGAAGCTTCGATAATTGTTGTCGAGCCAACTCTATCAGGTATTCATGACCTTAAGAGGGCCTTGGAGCTATTGATGCACTTTGAGATAGAGCCTATGGTTATTGTGAATAAATATGATCTGAATGAGGAAAACACAGAGCAGATCACTAGTTTCTGTGCTGATAACAATATTTCTCTAGTTGGAAAAATACCCTTTGACGAAAATGTTACAAAAGCGATGGTCCAGGGAAAGACGGTAATAGAGTATAACAGTGTGTCTGGCTCAAGTAAGGCAATAAAAGAAGCCTGGATGGAAGTCCAGGCGAATCTAGGAATTTAAGGAACCTATCAATCTATTTATTACATCTTTTACTATCTGTCCAGGCTCAGCTTCCCCTATCTCAATATCTATAGTTTCTAGAATATTTCGAGCTCCGGGCCCGATATCCCCGGATAATATAATATTTACATCATTTTCCTTCAGTGTTCTGGCAGCAAGGGGCCCTGCACCCTGGCGCATGTCTGCTGCTTTATTCTTGATAACTTGAACATCTTCAATTTCACCGTCAACAACTGAAATAATCGTGAATGTTGGTGCCCTTGAGAAAATATCTGCTACTTTATCCCTCAATCCCTTATCTTTCTCTGTAGGAATCGCGACCTTCATCTTTATCACAAAAAAATAGTTTGGAGGGTATTTTACTCCTCTGAACGTAACTCTTCGAGTCTTCCGCGGATAGCTTTCAATTCCTGCTCCAGATACTGCATCTGCTGACTTAGGAAT
>WJIV01000058.1 GCA_014730055.1 Candidatus Bathyarchaeota archaeon | reverse complement strand
CAACATAAGTTCTGGCAATTATATTAATTACTTGTCTTCTTTTCTGCTCTTGCATCTCTTTACGTTGTTGTGCAGTAAGCTGAAAAGTTCCTTTCTCAAACATTATCGCCGCGATTTCTAAAGGATCGCTTGTTCCATACACTTTTTCGAGTTTTTCGCCACTTGCTTTTTCCCCTTTACTAGCATCAATGAATATTGTATCTATAATTAGAGCGTTGGAAACATTTCCTAATATTCCCCGTTTATACTCTAAACCCTTATCTGGATCAACCAGGATCTCAAATTTCTCGTTTTCCACTTGATGTCTTACTAAGGTGTACTCTCTACTCATGTGTAGGTTCCTTCTTTAATTGAAGTGCTTTGACACTTCGTCTTCTGCTAACCTCTTGAATATTTTATTCTCTGTTCTAATTATTGCTACTTTTACTGTTTGAGGGGCAACCTGACTATCTGATGCTGCTTTTATAGCATCTATTGCTAACTTTATAGATTCTTCAATAGATAATCCATCCGTGTATTTTTCTTCTAATAATTTGTTTGCCTCATCATTTCTTCTACCCACAGCTGTTGCTTTAAATCCTCTATAAGCTCCACTAGGATCGGTTGTGAAAATTCTTGCTCCTTCGATATCGATACCGGCAATTATCATACTAACTCCAAAAGGTCTAACACCTGCGTGCTGAGTATAAACTTGCGCCATATCTCCTATTCTTCTCGCTAAGGTCTCAACATCAACCGCCTCGTCATATAGTAATTTGTTACTCTGGCAGAAGACTCTTGCTTGTTCAATCAGAACTCTTGCATCGCTACTCAGACCTGCTATTGCTGAAGCCACATGATCATCAAGTTGGAATATTTTTCTGAAATATTCTGGGTCTTCAAGTTCACTTTCAGGTGTCTCATTCGCTGCCAAAACAACTCCTTCAGGGCACGATACTCCAACAACAGGTGCCCCCCTTTTAACGAGTTCTAAGGCGTACTCAACTTGGTATAATCTTCCTTCGGGCGAAAATATCGTAATGGCCCTATCATAGGCTCTAGGCATAAACAAATCCTTTCACTCCTCTTTATCTTCCTGCTCTATTTATCCTACTTATATAAACCATCCCTAAAAGTCATTATGTTTTTGTAGATTATAATGTAAAATATTGGCGCCCTGGCCGGGATTCGAACCCGGGATCGTTCGGGTGACAGCCGAACATACTGGGCCTGACTATACTACCAGGGCAGAGTAGAAGCATAGGGTTACTCAATGGGTAATAAAGTTTGTGTTTGAGGCTACTTGTATTGTTTTGCGATAAGCATCGTAGCCGTAAGGAATATGTTTGGTATTGACCTCAGTTTCTCAATAATGAAAGTATCTAAGGATTTCATATTCTCCGTCTTTACTTTGATAAGTGCGTCATACTCCCCGTAAATGACAGCGACCTCCTTTACTTCTGGGTATTCTGTGAGTGCTTCACACACTTCGTCTTCTGAACCGGATTTTAGGTTCATCATTATGTAGGCTTCGATACTCATTGTACCTCACATGCAGGTGCAATTAATAGTTTAAATGTGTTTCTTAGTTATTTTAATCTACAAATATATAAAAATAAAAAATATTAGAATATTTTAAAGAAAAATAAAATTCTTATAATTAATCCATAGCCTCAGTATAATTTGCCATAATCCGACCCATAGTGGTCAAGCTAACTGGTATACCTTTGTTGTCCTTTGTCCCTGCTTCAATTAAATCTGCTTCGCGTAATCCTCTCATGTTCCAACGAACAGTAGATTCGGGTATATCCAAATCTTTTGATATTTTATTAATCAAATTAGTGTATACTTCAGATCCATCATATTGCAAAATTAACCATTTGAGGATGATTCTTTGTTTTTGTGTTAACTTTGTAGTAGCAGATGTTATTAAAGCTTCTTCCATTCTATTCACCTGTTTGCTGTGTCTTAGAATTGATTGTTCAAGTTGATCGAATCTTTTTATTATTTTATTATAGTCATTTCTCGATTTTGTTTGACTGAACTCGCAAATATCTCTCTTTATACTTTTTATATTTTGGAGAATGTTACTGAATTCAGGACTAGGATAACCTATTTCTTTTTTAGGTTCGGAGGAAATATTCACCTGTCATTCTTTCACGCCCCGACGATTATTATCCTTGTTTTATAGCTTAAAAATACTTTCTTAATTCGGATCTTGATTCAATTCAATAAGGATTTATTTCGGATTCTTTAGTGAATTTATCAGTAACTTTTACCAGTCTTCTCTGTAATTTTTAATGTAATTTCTGAGGCCACCTTCTTCAAGAATTCTTTTCATGAAGTTTGGTATGGGTTTGAATTTAATAATTTCTTGATTATTGATTTTTAAAATTCCTTCATCAGTGTTAACTGCAACAATATCTCCTGTATCAACCTTTCTATGAATATTTTCACACTCTAGAACTGTCAATCCGATGTTAATAGCATTCCTATAAAATATTCTAGCAAAACTTTCTGCAATTACAGCACCTACTCCAGCGTATTTTAAAGCTAATGGAGCGTGCTCTCTGCTACTACCAAGTCCAAAATTTCTTCCACCAATAATAATATCCCCCTCGTTTACTTCTTTAGAAAAGCTCTTGTCTAGGCCCTCCATAGCATGATTAGCCATTTCTTGAGGATCAGTTAGTTCAAGGTATTTTCCAGGCAAAATATAATCCGTGTTCACATTATTTCCATAATTCCAGGCTTTTCCTTTGATCATTTTTTAGAACTCCCTTGGATCAGTTATCATACCTTCAATTGCACTTGCTGCAGCTGTTGCTGGACTACTTAGATATACATACGCTTCTGTACTCCCTTGTCTTCCTCTAAAATTACGATTACTTGTGCTAAGACTTACCTCACCCGGAGCTAATATACCATGATGACCACCAAAACATACGCTACAACTTGGGTTACATACTACAGCTCCAGAATCCATTAATACCTTGATTATACCTTGTTTATTTGCTTCTTCATAAACCTCATAGCTGGCGGGGGTTGCAATCAAACGTACATTTTGATTTATATTTCTATATTTTAGAATCTCAGCAGCCATCTGAAGGTCTTCAAGTCTTCCATTCGTACATGAACCTATGAACACTTGATTAATTTTAGTCCCCTCAACCTCTGATATAGGTTTAACATTATCCACTGAATGAGGACAGGCTACCTGAGGTTCAAGCTTATCTGCATCAATATAAACGGTATCTTTGTATATAGCGTCTTTATCGGCGAATATAGGGTTATATTCTCGTTTTATTCTTTCTTTTAGAAATTCCTTAGTTTTAATATCAGGTTCACATATTCCCGTTTTTGCACCTAGCTCAATAGCCATATTGCATAAAGTCATACGAGAGCCAATACTCATACTCTCAACTGCTTTACCTGTAAATTCTAAGGAACAATATGTTGCACCATCAGCACCTATAATCTTAGCTGCTTTAAGAATTACGTCCTTAGACATCACTTTTTGCTGTAATTTTCCTTTTACATTAATTTTTATCGTCTCGGGGACCTTAAACCATAGCTTACCTGTACCTATGGCTGCACCCATGTCTGTACTCCCAATTCCAGTAGCAAATGCCCCAAAAGCACCATGTGTACAAGTATGACTATCCGCTCCAACCAGTATCATTCCAGGGAAAACATGACCTTTTTCAGGAATTACTTGATGACAGACTCCAGAGTTTATATCATAGAAATATTTGAGGTTCTGTAATCTCGAAAATTCTCTACATTGTTTGTGGAGACTTGCATTTGTAATACTTGTGGCCGGAGCTATATGGTCAAGTAGTATAGTAACTTTCTCAGGATCCCAGACTCTATCTATACCCATGTCATACATTGCTTGAAAAGATAATGCGGCTGTTAGGGCGGGCATCATAGCAAAATCAATACTTGATTTCACAATTTCTCCTGGTTTAGTATTCTCCAAACTTGAATGACTCGCTAATATTTTCTCGGAAATAGTACTCAAGTCTAATCTTTCTCCAGTAACCTATTCATGCCCTTTAAAATAGCTTCAACAGAAGCCATGACTGTATCACCATGTACACTACTTGCCATTATAGTATTTTCACCTCTACGTACTGTTACAGTTACATCAGCAACGGCGTCTGTACCTCCCGTTATAGCTTTCATGTTGAATTTTTCCAACTCTATGTTCGCAAACTGATTGACTCCATTCCGTATAGCATTTATTGCTGCATCAATTGGACCATTTCCAACACCGCTCCCCGTAATATTTTTTTCATCCACAAGCAACGAGACCGATGCAGTAGGGTTAATAGTATTTCCTGTTACTACAAGCAATTGCTCTAGCTTAACTCTGTCCTCAATACGAATATCCATAACATTTTTCGCGATTGCATATAGATCACTATCTGAGACAACTTTACCAGTATCACCAAGATTCTTAACCTCGTCAGCTATCTGCTTTAATTGCTCTTCACTTGGTTCCAAACCCATTTCTGTAACGAGTTTAAATATTCCGTGTCTTCCAGCATGTTTCCCAGCGTGTAACCTAGATTTTTTTCCTACGAAATCTGCGTTAATTATCTCATAATTTCCTCTATGTCCAAGTAATCCATGTACATGTATGCCTGCTTCATGTGAGAAAGCGTTATCTCCAACTATTGGAGTGTTTGGAGTCATATATATACCACTAAAACGCTGAACAAGAGAGCTCGTCTCCGCT
Source organism: Candidatus Bathyarchaeota archaeon (assembly GCA_014730055.1). The sequence goes on along the minus strand of WJIV01000058.1, from coordinate 44,801 downwards.
ATCTTACTGTAATCTAAGCCAGTCTCTATTCCATATTGAGCTATTAAACTAACAGCTACTTCTTCTAAACTTGTATTTCCAGCTCTCTCTCCTAAACCATTTACGCAAACGTGAATCTGCTCGGCTCCAGCTTCTATAGCTGCTAAGCTTGTTGCAGTTGCTTGACCTAGGTCATTGTGAGCATGCGCACTTAGAGGTGTATCAACACTATCTTTCAATTCTTTGAAAAATTCATAAGTTATTCTAGGTGTCATTACACCCACGGTGTCTGGTATATTAAGAATCTCTGCCCCCGTATCAGCAGCAGCTTTACAAATATCTTTTAGATAATCCATATCTGTGCGAGTTGCATCCTGTGGGCTATATTCGACCCTTACGCCGTGATCACGAGCGTATTCTATCCCATATATTGTTCTTTCCATTACTTTCTCTCTTGTTGTATTCATCATGTGTTCGATGTGAAGATCGCTGGTGCTGATGAAAACGTGTATATAGGATACATCACACTCCAAAGCCCTATCAATATCCCCTTTAAGTGGTCTAGCAAGAGCACAAATTGTCGAATCAAGACCTAAAGCAGCTATTCTCTTTACTGCTTCCTTTTCTCCTGGACTGGTAATGGGAAACCCCGCCTCAATTTTCGGGACTTGCAGTCTGTCAAGCTGTCTTGCTATTGCGATTTTCTCCTCAATTGTATAAGTTACCCCTGGCATCTGCTCTCCGTCTCTAAGTGTTGTATCATATATCCAAACCTTATTGGGCAGATTTTCTTCGATATTTGGCGAATAATGACTCATATAGAATTCTTTATCACTCAATTCATGCACCGAGCTTTTAACTTCAAACAGAGAGTAGGTTATAAGCAATTTGAGTAACTTAGATTGCGTATAAAAAAAGTTTTAGATATTGTATTCGAGTATTCCCCTTTTTATCAAAAGGAAAATGAGTACACCGCTGATTATCAATTCAGGCACCATGTAGCTAGCATTATAAATTAAGCTGTAAATAACTGGGCTCTGATTTGGTGGCGCGAATTCAGCGAAAAAAACAACCCCTGATATCACATGCATAAATAATCTCCCGAGTAAGGAGATTGTGACACCTATCAAAGGTTGCTTCCTGAAGAATCCAGCGATTCCAAGACAGGCAAATGCAATGGGATAGTCGAGTAATACCTGTATTAGTGTAAACCAGTAACCACCAAAGAACATCTGTAAGAACCCAAAGACAACACCAGAAAATATACCAACAGTTGGTCCTCTTCTCAATGCAAGCAATAGAATTGGAACCATACTCCCAAGGGTAACAGATCCTCCCTGTGGAAGATGGTAAATTATTACAAGATTCAATACGTATGCTAATGCTACCGAAATCGCAACTTCAGCTAATACTTGTGTATTTATTTCATTCTTTTTCATTTTAGGTCCCTCCGCCAGTATTACCTGGATCAGGTTCCAAGGGTCGACACACTTGTGTACCTCTCAGCCAGACTGTGTTCTAGCTCCCCTTTCGAATACGTTTCATAACATCACTGTTTATAAGCGTGATGTTTTTTTGGACAGAATTTTATCATGTTATCCCTATTAGGTTAATATGGAGACTGGAACATCCGACAATAGGATATATTCAGATTGAATAAACAATCATGGAATAGGAAGATGCAAATTTTGAAAAAAGAGGTCACAACTCAGTCTCTAAAATGGTAACCTTTCGAGATAAGAAAATATGGGATGCATTTTATCCAGCTTTCGTAATCTTAATTATAATTACCCCGGATTCTTCAGATGGGTCAACCAACTCTTTTCCTACTTTCATGTTAATGGGGTTTGTGGTAAGAGTCCCAATTTTATCAACAATCTTAAATCCTTCATCGTTTAGAAGTTCTTCTAATTCAGATAAACTAAATATTTTGGCGTTACTGAATACAGGGTCACCAGCATCACCAATCTTTCTATAGAAATTTCCCCAGGAGCTTTCACTATTTATAAAAAGTATTACTATGGGTCCTTGATTAGCTGAATTTATCTCGTCTAAAACCCTTTCTGGGTTATTTAAGAACTCTAAAACTGTTATTAAGTAAACGAAATGAAATACTTTATTTCTGAAAGGTAATGATTCTCCAACACTTATTATACTAATAAGATTTTTCTCTATTGCCCTTTTCAACATATCTTTTGAAGGGTCTAGACAAACAATCAACCTATTAGGTTGAGTAATTTTTTTTGCAAACATTCCTGTACCAGCACCCAACTCTAACCCTATTCCTGATTCTTGAATCATGAACTTTATTGCTTTTAATTCAGCTTCAAAAATTTGACTTCCTTGGGGGTGCTGATACCAGTCGTCGTAATGAAGTGAAGCCTTGTCAAAAACTTTTATTATTTCACTCAAATTTGGCCAACCTAGTCATTAATGTAACCAGTAAACTTGGATTATCACTTATGATAGTTGTAGTTGGTTCAATACCCAAGCTTCCGGGATGTATGTATACGTCATGGATTTCCTGTGATTTATTAATATAAAGAACTACAGGGCATTCACCTTTTTTAAGTTCCATAGGAATTGTCACTGTATCTAGTCCAATACTTTGTAATTTTTGAGTGATTCTTTCATTAAATTTTAGATTTATAGCTGAACGTTTGTGTTTATCAAGTTTAATTGCCTCAATTATAACTTTTGAAAGATTGTAGGATCCTCCATAACTTATCTCTCCACAAATTAATGGTCCATCAACAGTCCTAACAATCCTTCCACTTATTCCTGCAACATCTTCAATATCTTTGGCATTTTTCTTAGCATATACAATATTTGTTCCAACTTGTGGAATTAAACTCGCCAGACCCTCGATATTAACAAGCTCATATGCTGCTTTTTCGAGTTCATTTAAAACTTCGTCTTTGGGTCTAAAAGATCCATATATCTCATCTAATAAAACTCGTTTTTGTTCAATTACCTGTTCTTTGTCAACAAGAAGTATCTTTTCCTTTGAAATTCTTCCAATATTACTTAGTGAATATCCTATACTTTTACAGATCTCCCGGACTTTTTTTACTCCATCTTTCGAAGTTATTGTAATCAATGTACCGTAAGATGGTGAACGTAAAGGATCTCCCTTCTTTTCTTCTAAGCTTTTTGCGAATTTAATTCCGGTAGAATCGACTTCAATTCCAACATTTAAAGATTCCACAATTTCTAATAAAGCGCCCTTTACCCCTCCCTCAGACACATCATGCATAACTTTAACCTCCTGACAAGATTGAAGTTTCAGAGCAATAGGTAGGGGCGTGTATTGTTTCCAGTCTCTATCTTTAACGCCTCGACTCAATTCATCTAGCCAAATACCTTCATATCCGACCTCTCCTATAATTAAGACACGATCACCAATTTCCGGTTTAATGGGCTCTCTCACTTGCTCTCCTAAACATGTGCTGGTTATGAGAGGAATCTCCAGACCAGAATATGTTGCTGTTTGACCAGCAATTATCTTTACACCATACTTACGCGCTTCTCTACCAAGATTCTCGGAAATTATTTTTAGGTCTCTTTCCTTTGTTTTTAAAGGTAAATATAGTCCAGTTATCATGTATTTTGGCTTTCCAAATTTGCTCGCGACATTACTCGCAGAGTAATGAAACGCAAAAAAGCCAAGTGCTTCTAAAGGGACACCTATACTTGGACTATGAGCAATAACTGTATTTCTTTTTAGATCAATAATAGTCCCATCAAGCTCAAGTTTCTCTATAGGGAGAAACGGGCGAACACTTCTATCGAAAATCTCCTTGGATACTTTTCCTAATCCCAGCACATCGACCAAGTTAATCAATTCTAATATATCCTAACTGCCTATAAAATCGAATCCCCCATAATATTTTACGTTATAGAATTTTAGAATTAATTATTTTTTTAAATTAAATTTTTTACTGTCTTTTTGTATTCCCCTTTTAACCGAAAATCATGATATTTTAATTAAATTGTCGCAGAAAAATGTGAGCGCTTATATATTCTGGGCTTGAAATTAAGGGTGAAGATAATGGCTATAGAGCTAACAGCGGATTTGATCCTTGGAATAGGTGCATTAGGTGTAGCCGCTGTCGCAATAGTTATGTTCTTAAGAGCAACAAGCGATGTCTCTCGAAAAGGTAAAGCAAAAAGCAGTGAATCGCAGAAAACTGATCAGGAATCTCTTAAACTAAAGATCGAAGCAGAAGAGGGGCAATTAAAGGTACCAAAAATTGAATCAATAACAGAAAGAACCCAGGTGGAAAAAGCACGAAGTAAGATAAGAACACTAACTCTTCAACAAGAGATCCTCGGAATGGTCATGAAGAGACTATTTGAAGCTGAAGATGAAGGTGAGATCAGTCGCGAAGAAAGAGAAAGACTTGCAAGCAACTACGATGCTGAAATGAAAAGTGTTAGTGATGAACTTCGTAAAGCAGAGTTAATAGTGAGCTTAAATGAGCTTGAAGAAATACGCTCAAGTATAATCCATCAATTCCAAGAAACACTGAATGATACACAGATTAAAATAGATATGATAATCAAAGAACTGGACATTGAAAAACCAGAGCCATCTGTTGAAGATATTAAACCTAAGAAAAAAACCACTAAACGGAGACGTGAGCAACGCAGTAAACCCGTTACTAAAGCAGAACCTGAGGAAGAGAAAGAAGAGCCTGAAGAAGCTGATCTTATTGATGAAGAGATTGAAGATGAGGAAGAAGAAAGTCCTCGAGGCGACTCAGTAGAAGACAGATTGGAAAAGCTAAAAGAAGATGTCTTAAAAGAACTTGAGGAATTAGATCGCCTTGAACTAGAGGCATGACTATGAGTTGGAGGGAAAATGCAAAAATACGCGCTGCAGCAAAAGTTGTTGAGCATATTACTGATGATATGACTATTGGACTTGGTAGTGGAACAACTGCAGCAGAAGCTATAAGATTGATTGGTAACGAGATAAAAAATAATGATTTAAGTGGAATAAAAGGAGTACCGACAAGTTATCAAGCAATACAGGAGGCTGTTAAAGCTCGTATACAATTAACTACACTAGATGAATATCCCCAACTTGACTTTGGATTCGATGGAGCAGATCAGATTGATTCAGAATTGAACGCTATTAAAGGTCATGGCGGTGCTCTGTTGAGAGAAAAAATTGTCGCAAGCTGCTGTGAAGAATATGTTCTCATAATGGATGAGACAAAAAAGTCTTGTAAACTTGGAATTAATCAACCTGTTTACTTGGAAGTACACCCTATCGCAGTTACCCCCGTTCAATTGAAGCTTGAAAAAATGGGAGCAGGAGTTTATTTGAGACAATCCAGTAATAAAGTCGGCCCAGTTGTTACAGATAACGGTAATAATTTAATTGAAGCAGATTTTGGTCCCATTGATTCTCCTCGTGAACTTAATAGTAATCTTCATAGTATTCAAGGTGTACTTGAGACAGGTTTATTCTTAGGATACGCTAGTACAGCCTATATTGGAACAAGGAATTCCGTTGAGAAGATTAAGAGAGTACCTTGATCTCTAAATATGTAGACAAATATTAATTATATATGGAATTTGCAGACTTAGTATTACAAAATGGACCCATTATTACTTTAGATAATAATAATCGAATAGTTAGAGCCATTGCTGTAAAAAATGGAAAAATTATTGCTGCTGGACATAAACCAGAGGTGAAACGATTAATTGGACCTTTAACTGAAGTGATTGATATTGATGGGAAAGCTGTAACCCCAGGGCTCATAAATACTCATGATCATCTTCTGGAGCATGGCTTATCTTCTGAATTTATTTTAGACATCCGTTACCCAAAGGCTAAAAATATTCGAGAAATACAGGAATTAGTCGGAAGACGAGTTAAAGATTCTAATCCTGGAGAATGGATAATTGGGCATGTCTGGGACGAGACTCTTCTCGAAGAGAATAGGTTTCCAAATCGTAAGGATCTTGATTCAGTGGCTCCACAAAACCCTGTTTTCATCAAAAGAGTATTTGAGATGGGCGTAGCGAATACTAAAGCATTAGAATTAGCTGGAGTGGAAGACACTACAAGCGATCCAGAATTCGGGAAAATCGATAAAGACGCTAATGGTAAACCTACTGGCCTATTGAGAGGGAGGGCTATGAATTTAGTTCTGGATGTTATTGAATGGAGCGTTGATCAGAAGATTGAAGCTATTAAAAAGGGCTGTAGAGATTTTAACTCAGTCGGCTTCACAACTATTATCGAACCAGGGATTATGCAAGATGGAATCGAGGCATATACACTCTGTAGAGATAAAGATGAACTTAATCTGAGAGTTCTCTTACAGATTGGCTTTCTGCATGATAGAGAAGAAATCAAGTGGGCAATTGATAATTATGTTGTAGGAGGAGATGATAATCTTAGAATAATTGGGTTAAAAATAGCGTTAGATGGTGGAGTTGGCCCGAGAACAGCACTTTTCTATGATGGGTATATTGATGACCCACAAAATAATGGAGTACAGATGATTGAATCTGACACATTAAAGGAAATGGTTTTTGAAGGACACAGAAATGGTTTCCAAATAGCAATACATGCAATAGGGGATAAAGCTATAGATATCGCCCTAGAGGCGTATCAGTTGGCCCAAACTAAGTCTCCAAGACCGGACCCCCGACATCAATTGGTTCACTGTTACTTTCCCACAATAAAAGCATTAGAAAAGATAATGGAATTTGGAATTGTAATAAATACACAAACACCCTTCCTATACTTCCTCGGTGATAGCTTTATTGAAGCATTAGGTCATGAAAAATGTAAATCCTGTATGCCAGTAAAAACGCTAAAAGAGAAAAATGTCCATGTTGGAATAAGCCATGATGCTACAGTAACTCCTCCCCTACCAAATATTGGTCTATATGCATCTGTTGCACGAAAAACAATTAAAGGTAAAATCTTAGGACATGAAGAATCAGTAGATAAGAAAACTGCTCTTGAATTTTATACAACCTCAGCATCTAGGCATTGTTTTATGGAAGACAAAATTGGAAGTATAGAAATAGGTAAATACGCCGATTTAGCAATATGGAATTTTAATCCTCTTGATTCTAGTGTCGAAGGACTAAAAGAATGGAAATGTCTTATGACCTTTGTAAATGGGATAAAGGTATACGACTTTGAAGATAACGTTTAAAATAAGGTGGCGATGCATAGTCTTAGGTTGCCGGGTTCTCCTAGCCTGGCAGGGAGCTGGCCTGCTAAGTCAGTGCGGGTGACCGCGCGAGGGTTCAAATCCCTCACCCGGCGCCATAAATTTGATAGCTATTTCGCATTAATTTTAAAAATTATTTTCAAGAGCTATTTGTACCTCATTTACAAATTCTTCTCTATTTCCAATATGAGTATCGATTGGCACTGAATTTATAATTAGATAATTTCCCCCTCTCGAAGCAAATTCAGAAGGCTTTTTCCAAACATCAATAAGGATAACCTCCAAATCTGGTTTTATCTCCATTATAGTTTCCTTTTTTAGCTTGGCAAAGGTATAACTGTACTCACAGTTTCGGTCATAAAATATTAGTGCCTTGTTTTTGTCTTCAACTCGGTTTTCATATTCTATCATAATCGAGGGATAATATTTTCCTTTGATCTCGTAAAATAACTCATCTTTTCCTCTCTTGAATCCTTTTGAAAGATAAAATTCTTCCATAGAGATACCCTCACCAGTATTGAAGACGTTAACTACAATAAACTCTGGAGATTCTCCACCCAAACAATCCATGCCAGTTCTTGCGTCTCTCTTCAAATTTTCTATCAATTCTGATCCTATGCCTTTTCCCTGAGCTTCGGGGTTTGAGTTATAAATGCATTCTATTCTCAGAACCATCTCCCTCGGGAATGGAATATAGGGTACAGCTTTCTCTGGGTAGAACATAACCTGGGCTGAGGGTTCTTCATTATAGTATCCGATCTTGGTTATTGGCCCAATTTCTTCCAACATTTCCAAAAGCCACTCTCTCTTTATGCATATTCCTTCTTCCTGAAGTGGATCATTTAGCCTATTTCGAGAACATATTCTAAAAACATCCTCTATGTTATCTAGGGTGAGGTCTTTAACTACTATCATTAATCGAATAAATTATTATTTAGTTTATAACTTTGTGTGTTACAGTATCACGTGATTAAATGGTTGATATTTGGGGATGGATGACAAATCTAGTATCAACATATGGGTACCTTGGCGCATTTGTTATTAGTCTTTTTGGAAATTTTACGATATTCTTCCCTGTTCCGTTTACTTTAACGATCTATGCTTTTGGATCTACTTTGAACCCCCTCTATCTTGGAATGGTATGTGGGATTGGTTCTACCATTGGAGAATTTTCAGCATATTTGATAGGAAGAGGTGGAAGGAGAGTATTGGATGAGAAATATGAGAAACGATTAGATACTGTTAAACTACTAATCCAAGAATATGGTGTATTTATAATTTTTATTTTTGCTGTTCTACCCCTTCCTGATGACTTAATTTTAATTCCTTTAGGTATATTGAGATATGATCTCCGAAAAGCAATGATCAGTATGTTTGTTGGGAAAACTGTCATGTGTACATTGATTGCGTACGGAGGAAGATACAGTTATGAATTTGTTAGAGAAATCTTCGCATCAGGTGGAATTATTGGAGGATTCGCATCTGTTATCCTTCTCGGCCTAATAATTTGGGCAATGTTGAGATTTGATTGGAGCCGTTTAATCGAAAAAGATTTTGGAACCAAGAAAAAATAATTTGTTATAATTTAGTAAAGCTCTCAATTTTTTCTTTATCTAACTTTTTAACCAGCTCAAGAACCAGTCTGATTGCATTCTCAGTATCCTTGATACTTAGCATACCCACGTGAGAGTGAATATGTCGAGTAGGAACAGTGATAACAACCGTTGGACACCCCGTTCTGTTAACGTGAATTTTTCCAGCATCCGTTCCTCCACCGCTCATTTGACTAAGCTGAAGAGGAATCTGAGCTTGTTTGGCTGTCTCTATTACAAACTCTTTAAACTCCTGGTTTGGAATCATACTCCTATCATAAGTTATTAATCCTGGGCCTTCTCCCATTTTTGTTTGAGCTTGGTATGGTTTAATACCGGGAACATCGCCAGCAATGTCAACTTCTAAAACTATTGCTAAGTCAGGATCTATTAAATTTGCAATTGTCTCAGCTCCTCTTAGCCCAACTTCCTCTTGAACAGTTGCTGCACCATATAGCGTATTTGGATGACTAATTTTCTGCTCACATATTCTACGCATAACTTCCATGAAAACAAAAGCACCTATCCTATCGTCGAAAGCCTTTCCCATAGCGACTTTACCGTCATTAATAATACTAAATGGACTCCAAGGCACAACTGGATCACCCACCCTGATTCCTAATTCCTTAATTTCTTCTTTACTATTAACACCAACATCAATGTACATATCCTTCTTTTCCACAACTTTTTTCCTCTCCTCTTCTGGTAGAATATGTGGAGGCTTAGATGCAATTATTCCAATTACATCCCCCTTTCTTCCTCTAACAACAACTCTCTGACCAAGAAGTACCTGGTCCCACCACCCACCTAATTGATTAAAGGTCAAATAACCTTCTGCAGTTACTGAAGAAATGATAAATCCCACCTCATCCGTATGTCCAGCAAGTAAAACTTTTGGACCGTTTCCATGTAATCCAAAAGCAACTGATCCAAGTTTGTCGTAAATTATCTCATCAGAGTATTCTTTCATATAACTGCTAACTAGTCTATTTACTTCCTTTTCAAAACCTGAAGGTCCAAAAGCCTCCATCATCTCGCGCATTATTTTAATCGCTTTTTCATCAAGCATTGTTATCAATCTAGTTTAGACTACCAGCTGTTTATTATTTGTCCTTCGAAGTTTGGGAAAAGACTCTATAACGGATTAAATACCTGTTTACATTGTGGAGCAATATTGAATCTCTCTTTACAAATAAATTAAAAAAAATTCTATAACATATCAATTAATTCTTTTATGTTTACACTTTGATGCAAAAGATATGAAATTCCTTAATTTCTTTTCTGTGAATCAAGTTTTTTACTATAGTCCTGTAAAGTTGTTCGATAAAATCTATAGATCTTTATAGTTTATAGATTAATTGCTATGACTGGGAGGTTTTATATGTTTGTCAGAGGAAAAGTGTCAGTGGTCGGAGCGTGCTAGTGGTATGCTGTCGTCCCTCGTTACCGTTGGAGCGTCCCGCTCCGGTAGCCCAAAACTTTCGCGAGAGGCTTTACTGTTCCTTAGGAGCCTAGCACCCACTAGCCAGCCCTTATGTTACCCCCAAGTAAACGAATTAAAAAAACTATTCTTACAGTTGATGAGAATAACTTATTAAACCTAAAATTAACAAATATTGACTAATATTAACTAAATGCAGTCAATAAAAATTTATGAATTACTATGAAGGAGTTTAATTTTATAAAAAAATTTACTTAATTTGGACAACTTTTCTTGCTGTTGTAAGATATCCAGAATGCCCTATCATTACAGTTTGAGGTCTAGTCTTGTCTTTTGCCACGGTGATATTTCTTAGTATTAATTCTGCGGTCTCAATTTCAATGAAAGGGTGATCCTTAAGTGTAAAAACTGTCTTCATTACTTGTTCCATAGTGGGACTGAATGATAAAAAGACCCCACTGCCTCTTAATGATTCCCATGCGTGCGGGACAACCATCCAAGGTGTTGCCATATCGAGGACCACAGCATCAACATTTTTTTGGGGAATCCCGTTAATGATGTTTAACAACTCCATCTCGACATATGGCATAAGTCCTGATCGTTGGATATTTCCTCTCGCCGTTTTCATATGTTTTTCAACGATCTCATATGTGAAGACTTTTCCCTCTGGTCTTACAGCATTAGCTAAGGCCATCGTTAGAGCGCCACTTCCTGTTCCTGCCTCAACAACTTTGCTTCCTGATCCAATGTCAAGTTGAAAGAGGATATATCCAATATCCTTTGGATAAAGCACCTGCGTTCTTCTATCAGTTTTATGAACTAGGTCTTTTATCATAGGTTTTAAGGCATAAAACGAAACCCCTAAACTACTTGTGACAACTACTCCCCAGTTGTTTCCTATTAAATCCCCTAACTCTACATATCCCTTATGGGTATGAAACTGCCTATTTTTCTCTACTCTAACTTTATATGTCCTTTTTTTGTCTAAATATAATAAAACTTCGTCGCCTTCATTTATTATGCTCATTGAGAAATATTAGTAATAAAGGAATAAAACAACTACTCTATTGGTTAATAACTTAAATCAAATATCAATATAGAATGACTATGAAGCAACTAGAAAAATTTAATGAATTCAGGTCGAAAATGAATGAACGTATATTCGATTCTGGGCATTTAGGACTAAAGAGGTTCTGGGCTTTAGATGACAGAGCGTACACTTCTAATCATCTAGACGAAAGAACCCTTGAATTACTTGGTTTATCAACTAGTATGGTGTTAAGATGTGATGATTGTGTTACTTATCACATAATTAGGTGCATTCAATTAGGGTTCTCTAATGAGGAATTGTATGATGCTTTAAACATAGCATTGATCGTTGGGGGGTCTATCACAATTCCTCATATTAGACGTGCCTTTGAAACGATCGATGAATGTAGAGAAATTCAAAAGAAAGATCCAACCCTAAAATCTTTACTTTAAGCGGCCAATAAATATTTAAGTCTCTTATCTTTCCAAAATAATGTGCAATTTGATGTGCTTTCAAGAGTTATTGCTAGGAGAAAGTATGATATTTTCATATTTTTATTAGCTATTATAGTAAGAATAATAACATGGGTTTTGATCCCTGTTGATTGGAACTGGGATAGCTATCACCATTGGCAAATAAGTTACATGAGTTTACATATTGGCTTTAGAGAAGGAAGATTATGGGATTTAAACGGCTGTGAATATATCTGGGGTATAGTTCCGCATATATTTCAATCAAGCCTTTTATACTTATTTAATACAAGTAAAATCCTACCGTATCGTATTTTTAACCTGTTAGCGGGCTCCTTAAACTCACTACTAGTTTTTTACATTGGAAGATCTTTTTATAATTTTGAAATTGGATACAAATCCGGAATTATTTATGCCCTTTTTCCTGTAGCTGCAGTTTTTGATATTATTGCTATGCAAGATACTATAGCTCTGACCTTTCTACTTTCTTCTTTATATTTTATTAAAATCCGTCCTTTCTGGTCTGGTATACTATTGGCTTTAGCAGGGCAGTCAAGAACTGAACTATTGCTTATTGGGTTTGTAATTATGTCTGGTTATATTCTTAGAGAAAGGCTCTCTACTTGGAGCCAACCATTCATAATTGGGTATATGTTAATAACAGGTATATTTGGCATACATCTAGTTCAACAAACAGGAAATCCAATTTTTCCACTATACTATAGTTTATACAACATTTTTGGAGGTATGAAAAACGAAAACGAAGGAATTCACTTTCTTAACCTAATGCTGAGATGGTTGATTTGGAAGTTAAATGTTTGGCCTAGAAAAATTACAGGAATAACTCTGTTGTTTGCAGCATTTACTACGGCTTTTTTAATTCCTTATATGGCTTGGAAAAAGTGGTTAAATTATCAACCAATATTGTATTCAATAACAACCTTAGCTATTTTATCACCAGTTTTTTTGACATATATCGGCTCAGATTTCGAAAGTTTCTTGATTATGCTAAGAATGATCAACCCAATTACAGCGTTGTCAATTCCCATACTTATACATCTATTCAAGAGATATATGGGATCCGAGAATAAAAAAATGAACGATCTACCTTTTTTGTTTTCCCTTATTTTTCTGATATTTTCCTTTACTTTAATCCCCCCTCACTATAGTGTATTTCAAGATAAAGCAACTGATGCTTTTTATGCATCTGATAAAGTTTTTGAATATTATAATGGAGGAACGATAGTATCAGATTATCCTACAATGAATTATTGGTTAATTCAAAAATATGAATTAAATGCAAAAAATATTATTGGGAACCATTATTCTCCTTACTATTATAAAGTGGAAACCCCTTCAAGTTATGCTCAATGGTTATCAGATAATAATGTTACATTATGGATATATTGGGATGATAGAGCTAAGCCAGTTTGGGAAATTATTAGTTTAAACTACCCTGGTTTGTTAATATTATTGGAGGACCTTCCGGCTGCGAATATTTTCTTAGTTGATCAGAATAAACTTTTGGAAATCCTTGAAAACAGCAATAACTAAAAGCCTTATACCTTACTCAATATTGTTCAAATGTCAAGGTACAAAGAACTAGGCGTAGACGTTAAGAAAGCAGGTATCCAAAAATTCGGGGACTCGATTAATAATATTTTTCCAGAGGCTTTTTGTGTAATTCAGCAGGACCCTGTTTACGAGGATATGGGAATGGTCTTACACACTGATTCTGCTGGGAGTAAACCTGTTCAAGCTTATCTACATTACAGAGAAACTGGAAATCCTAAATGGTTTAGGGGCTTAGCACAAGATGCACTTGCAATGAATTTGAACGATATTCTATGTGTAGGAGCACAACCCGTTTCTTTTGTAGATTATATAGCATTTAATACCCTTCTGATAAATAGGATAGATTTACTCACTGAACTTTCAATGGGGTTTGAGCAATGCATATCTCTTATGAAAGAACAGGGTTTGAACATTATGTTTGCTGGTGGTGAGACTGCAGATCTACCTGATCTTCTCCGTACACTTGATGTGTGTGTGGCTATGTTTGGTAGAGCAAAACTAAATGATTTTGTTACAGGTGATAAAGTCGAACCTGGAGATGTTATTATTGGATTGAGGAGTGGTGGCGAGGTAATCTATGAACCCAAGAAAAATAGTGGTATAATGAGTAATGGGTTAACCTTAGCTAGATCAAGTCTAATGAAAAAAGAGTATTTGGAAAAGTATCCTGAAATATCACATCCTGATAAGGGTAGGTACACTGGAAAGTACTGTTTTGATGATGACGTAGCGGGATTAGAGATGACAATTGGAGAAGCTCTTCTTTTCCCAACTAGGCTTTTCGCACCTATTGCTAAAGCAGTTATAGATGAGTATAGATATGGCATACATGGGATGGTTCATAATACAGGAGGTGGCCAGACCAAGTGTTTGCGTGTTGGTAAAAATATAAGATATATTAAGAATCACCTACCTGAACCTGATAAAATTTTCAGTATAATTAAAAAAGAGTCTGGAGTCTCATGGAAGGAAATGTATCAAGACTTTAACATGGGAATCGGGTTTGAATTTATTGTTAAACCTAGTATAGCTGATGAAATAATCAGTATATGTGAAAGATTCAAAATAGGCGTTAGGAAAATTGGATACTGCAAGAAAAGTAATAATGCTAATTCTTTACAGATTAAAAGTGAATTTGGTACATTCGAATACAGTTAATTAAGACGACTGATATAATAACACATATTCTATTATTATAATGATATTATGAAGGTCTTAGTAGTCCATCAGAGATTAGGAACTACACTTAGAAACTACTTACCTGATGACATTGAACTCATAATCCCCGAACGAGGTGATGACGAAGAATTGAGTTTACTCGCAAAGGATGTTGAGGTAATATTAGCAACGAGGCTTAGTTCAAAAGTCGCGGAAGCCGCAAATAATTTGAAACTCCTCCAGAAAACTGGTGCCGGAGTTGATGATATGCCCTTTGATTCACTAAGTAAAAATGTATGGATGGCCAATACATCTGGCTCAAACCCTTATCCACTTGCAGAAGGCGCTATCTCATTAATGTTGGCTTTAGCCAAGAAAATAATTCAAAGAAATGAACTTTTCATACATGGTAGAACCGGGCAGAGAGGGACCTTGTTAAAGGGAAAATCCGTCGGAATCATAGGGTTTGGCAGCATAGGCAGGGAAATAGCCAAAATTCTCAGAGCATTTGATATGAAAATCTATGGTATCAAACGTAAACTGGATGAGAAGTTAGCAGAGAAAATGGGTCTTGAATTCTTAGGAACGGAGATGGATCTACGTGATTCATTTGCACATACGGATTTCAACATCTTTACGCTACCTTTGACAAAAGATACAAGAGGAATAATAGGTGAATTAGAGATTAAAGCTATGAAAGAAACATCTTATATCATAAATGTAGCAAGAGCAGCAATAATTCAGGAAAAGCCTTTGTATACAGCTTTAAAAGAAAGAAAAATTGCTGGAGCTGCTCTCGATGTTTGGTGGACCCCACACTGGTGGGATCCTCTATGGAATCCAGACGGGGAAGGGCCATCTCAATACCCCTTTTGGGATTTATCAAATGTAATATGTATTCCTCATGAGATAGGTTTTACTAATACCCGATCTGACGCGGGCATAAAAGTAATTGTCGAGAATATTTTGAGAGTTAAGGAAGGTGAACCTCCAATAAATCTAGTAGATAAAGAGCTACAATACTAGATGTAAAATATAACTTATCTCCTTTTTGATTACTATGTCTGAAAAAGCACAAGTAGACATTCTCTTTCACTGCTTTTATGCTCATTTTGGTGTAACAAAAGGTCATCCAATACTGAGCTTTAGGTGGCCTCTTACTCCAATGCCGGAACCAGAGGTTGGTGAAGTTTACTCAGCTAGAACCTTCAATATCGGATCAACAAACACCGTCCTTGTTAGAGATGAAAATAAAAATATATTAATTGATCCAGGGATCCTGCAACTAGGAAGATATGGAGTCTTTAATAAGAGGCTTCAGGAATTCGGTTTAATTTTCGATGATATTGACATTGTAGTTAACACTCATTGTCATTATGATCACGTTGAGGCGAACTATCTATTTAGAGGAAAACCTCTTCTTATTCATGAGCTTGAGGTTGAGTACTGTGATAAATTATATTGGCCCGAATTCAGAGAGGCGTTTCTCGGGATCATGGATATTAATATAATTACAGGTGAAGAACAGATTACCGAAAATGTCAAGATAATTGAAACTGTTGGACACACTCCAGGTAGCATCTCGTTATTAGCCAATACAGATGAAGGACTGATTGCTTGCATTGGTGATGCTGCAATTGTAAAAGAAGATCTTCTTGAATTACGTGCTCCAAGTGTTGTTACTAAGAACATTGAGGCGGAGGTAGCAATAAATAGTTTGAGAAAAGTAAAAGATTTGAATCCTATACTTGTAATACCTGGTCATGATGCCCCTTTCAGGCCTTGATTTAAATAGATTTTTTTGGCCTCAGTTTTAACTCTGATCGCTCATTTTATCGCTCTAATGCCTTTACATCATCGGCCAAATTTAGATAAACATCCCTGATTTTATAACCTATCGGTTAAAAAAATGGTTATTCAATACTGAGTTCTGTTCCAGATTCTTTTGAGGTCAATTTCGTAAAGTTAACCTCTAGAACCCCGTTCTTATAGCTGCTTCTAGCGGTGGAAACATCTACATCGAACGGGAATTCCAGCTCTTTATAATAACTTCTGTCGGGGTTATCAACATTTATTATTAGTTTATTCGAGGTTGCATGCAGTTTAATATCTTTTTTCTCTACCCCTGGTAATTCAGCTAGAATTTTTATCGAGTCTTTATCCTCAATTGTATCTACTAGCGGTTCTCTTTTATCACTTAAACTAACTGGGGGGCTTCCCTGACCAATACCTGGTTTCATGTTTCCAAACTCCCTCACTATTGGCTTACCATCAGGACCAATTTTTACACTGTATCCATAGACATAAGGACCGTATTCTTTTCGAATTGAACCTTCTGGAAGTCTGGATTTAATGGACATGTTTTTCTCCATTTCTTTGAATGCTTTGGCCATTTCCTTCTCCATTTCCTCTATCATACGGTCTATATCCCCGAAGAAAGGTGATCTATGACCGAATCTTCTGAACCAATCATCCCAGAAATCCATCTATTACACCGTTATTATTCATGAAAAGATGATTTTTAAACATAATCCTAACTCTTTAAGAGACTCGATTATATGATTACTTTTGTGACTATCTTAGCAAGTTACAGTGAGATTGCTCTCAAGGGTAAATATGTTAGAAGGAGACTTGAGCGAAAACTAGGTAATGATATCAAGAAAATGGTTATTGCTGCAGGATACCCCGAACCTGATATCACCCTTAAATTTGGTCGAATATATGTAGATGGAGTTCCAAATGAAGCTGCAACTCAGGTTTCAAAAACATTCGGCGTTGTCTGGGCTATGCCCGCTAAAAGAACAACTGCTAGTTTTGAGGTTGTCATAGATCAAGTTGTCGAAGAAGCAAGAAAGAAGATGAATCGTGGTGATAGTTTCGCTATACGTCCAAAAGTTGTTGGGGATCATCCCTTCGGGAGTAGAGACTTAGCTGTAGAGGCTGGTAGCAGTGTCTTGGATGCTCTTAAGGAAAGAGATATTCATGTTGATTTAGATAACCCTGATCATACGTTTTATATTGAAGTTAGAGATCAGGAAGCCTTCATATATACCGAGATGGTTTCTGGGGTAATGGGCCTACCTTATGGTACTCAAGGTTCTATGGTCTCCTTGTTCAGCGGAGGCATAGACAGTCCAGTCTCAACTTGGTTGCTGATGAAACGAGGGGTCAGGGTACTTCCTCTTTTCATGGATCAAACTCCTTACATAGGTGAGAGCTACATCAATAGAGCAGTAAAGTCCTTTGAAGCAATTGCTGACTACGTTCCCGAAGAATTTCATCTCTACTCAGCACCAATGGGAGATATTATGGAGAGAATTCTAGAAACTGAAAATAGAAGATACTCCTGTATATTGTGTAAGCGAAGTATGTATCGCATAGCTTATCTTTTCGCCAAGTCTGAAAAGGCCAAAGGTATTATCACAGGAGAGAGTCTGGGCCAAGTCGCAAGTCAAACATTAGATAACCTGTTTGTGCTAGATAGATCGGTTGAGATACCCGTTATAAGACCCATAATTGGGTTGGATAAAGTGGAAATCGAGAAAATTGCGAGAGAAATTGGTACATATGACATCACAGCGAAGAGTGTAGACGGATGCACCGTAGTGCCAGAAAACCCTGCAACCAGATCAAATATTGAAGTTATTACTGAAATTGAGGAAAAATTAAATCTTATAGAGCTATGCCAAGAAGCTTCTAAAAATATTAGAATAATTCAGAGCATATAAGAAAGAATAAAAGAACTAAATGAAACTACATCCTTAAGTTGAGGTGCTGCCTTGAGACTTAATCTAATCTCACATTCTACAAATATTGAAACTCTGATAGCTACGAGCATGTTGACCACAACTAGTGGAGCTCAGCCGAGTACTCTTTTTGAACGTTTAAAGGAAAGACCTGAAAAAGTCAATGAAGTAGTTGGGAGAGTAGAATTACAGCATGGAAACATACTGGAACATAACCGCTTAATTTGGGAAATCATGGCCTCAGAGGATGAACTATTGCAGGTTTTACTTAACTTAAAGTTCTTTAATGTAACAAAAGTTCAGAAAGATAAATGGCTGATTAGTGGGAATCTTAGATCCGTGGTTGAATATTCGAATAAATACTCTGATGATTTTAGAGACCAGATTATTAAATCAATTAAGGATATCTCTCCAAGGATATATGAATTTATTGAGGGTTCTAAATGAAAGCTAAGCTTCTCTCTTACATACCTAGAAGCACGATTCAAAGCTACAAGTTAGACTGGAAAAACCAGCTTCCACACTTGAGTTATACTTTCGCTATTGAGAGTATAAGCAGAACGTGTAGTCATCAACTTGTGAGACATAGAGTGGCAAGCTTTAGTCAGCAAAGTCAGAGATATATAACGGTTAAACGTTTGAGCGAAAAAATTGTAATACCTCCAACTATTAAAGACGTGAATATTGTAAATGAATTCATAAAAAGTTCGAGTAATACATACGAGCAACTTGTTGAGAAAGGCGTTCCTAAGGAGGATGCGAGATTTTTTCTACCAAATGCTACTGAGACAAGTCTATTGATGACAATGGACGGAAAATCCTTAGCTCATTTTTTTGGATTAAGATGCTGCAATAGAGCACAATGGGAGATAAGATCTTTGGCCAATTCTATGCTTGAACAGGTTCGAAAGGTGGAGCCAGAAATATTCAATAGGATCGGGCCTTATTGCTACCAATTAGGATACTGCCCTGAAGGTAGATTTTCATGTGGAGAAATGCAGGAAACTATTGAGAGATATGTGAGGGACAATGAAAGTACTTCTTGATGAGATGTTAACTGGGCTAAGAGATCACCTAGAGATCTTAGGATGTGATGTTACTACGGTGGATGAAATCGGGTTGAAGGGATCTGACGATAAAAGTATAGCCCAACATGCTTACGATAAAAATTATGTGCTAGTAAGTGAGGATAGAAAACCTATAGAGTTCATTAAATTATTAGGTGGGAAATATCTTCTAATTGATGCAACTTTGATGGTAAGAATGATAATGAACGAATTAAATAAAAAGTACCCTGAGTAAAGGGATCAAAACGATTACTTAAAAATGTTTGATAGAAATTTTATTGTTAATTTTTTGGTTCTGGGTCTCTTCTAAGGCTACCTACTAAGCAATGGATACTTCCGCTGTTTCTCGGACGTATTAGACTATCAATATGCACCTCAATAACTTCAATTCCGATTGACTCGAACCACTTTGTAGCTTTTGGGTACTGGTCACTTGTTATTATTTTTCCTGGCTCTAGAACAACACCGCAATCCGGTCCTTTGGCAAACCCTCTGGTATCTATACTTACTAAGTCATCTGGTGGCTTTATGAACTCCCAATCCATCTCAGCTTTCATCCAGTCAGTTAGGTATCGGTCATAATATTTTGCCTCCCCTATACTTGTATGCCTGTCTATCATGCTATAATGAATCGTTCCTTTTCTTGTACCGTAACCTGGACCCATTCGAATATCCACCTCAGGGTCCTGAGCTTTGATAATGTTAGCATATTGATGTTGCCCCCACTCGTTAGCTCTCATAATATCAGGTTCTTTGGTATTACCTCTCGGATAATGAACCTCTATTATTGCATGCTTCTCATCGAGCCAGCCACAAGGTCCACCTTCAACCATTCCATTTCCAAATATCATTCCTACTACAGGGATATTATGTTCAGCTAGTGTTTGGAAGGTAGGTGATTCCTCACCTTTTCTTATGTGATCATACATTCGAAGGATTACGTGTCCATACGCAGCCGCGTGAGCTACATCATCACAGTAAATCGCCTTAACTTGATAGGCTGGATCATGAGGATCCGGCTTCCGTATTATGACATCAATACCTTCATCTCTGAAGGCATCAACGAGATTCTCATGGTGATTAACCAATTCATCTAAGTCTGGTTTTTCTGTCATTCTCCAAGCTGCGAGACTGTCCTCATATGGGGGCCATGGTGTTTGGGTTCCAACGTTTAAGAACTCTTTTCCAGGTCTATGAAGAAGAACCGTTCTTAATTTCCCCACGGTTGTGTTTGCCTTCCATTTTTCGCCCCAATATTTTGGCATTTCTTCCTCAAATTCGCTTAATACTTGGGGATGAAGTCTATTATAGGTATCATGAAGTTTTTCAGCTGATTCCTTGTAAAATTCTGTTTTCCTATCAACATCTGACATAATATTCACAGATAGAAGGTTTAGTTATTATAAATATGTACGGATAGAATAACATTCGAAATTGGAATATATTAATGATAGGTTAGAAGTCGATCATGATCCTGATTGAAACATCTGGTATGACTCTTGACATACAGCAATAAAAAGTATTTTAACTATAGATAATTTGGCTGTTACGATTCAACTTTATAACTTGGAAAAAAATTTTAGCTTATTTAAAAAAACTTTTGTTAAAAATATAATAAGTTTTTAATATATTACGGTAATCCAAATCCACTTGGAATGTCTATTGGTATAAGAGGAAAATGGATAATTGGATTCGACGGAAAAAACCACCGCTTAATCCGAGAGGGTGTAGTAATAACTGAGGAAAATCGGATAAAATTCATTGGTAAGAACTTTTCCGGATCCGTTGACAGATGGATAAACGCTAATCATCATTTAGTTATTCCAGGATTAATATGTACTCATACTCATGCAAGTACAGCTCCAAAAGATAAGGGATTTATTGACGATGTAGGTGCTAGGCATTTTTATATGTCTTCTCTAGGTGAGAACCTTACAGCTCTAGGGAAATCAATAAAGCCTCAGGATTTCCATGTCTTTGCAAAATATAGCATGGCTGAACTCCTAAGAAGCGGATGTACCACTATGTTGGAAATAGGTATGGTAAGCACGCTTGGACCTGAGACTACTGTAAAATACATAGATGAGATTGGAATCAGGGCAGTCGAAGGATGTAATATTGAAGATGGTAAGTGGATTAGAGATCAAGCAGCCAATCTTACAACGGAATGGCTTGGATTAGAGCATGGAATGGCGCAACTTAATGAAGCTGAAGATTTTATAAAAAAATACGATGGAGCGTCCGATGGGAGAATAATCGCTGCCCTATACCCTAGTACGGTGGATAAGGTCAGCGCCGAATTGCAGAGAGCCGTGAGAGAGAAAGCAAATGAACTAAATGTGCCAGTGAGTATACATGCTGCACAGTGGGTTGTAGAGTTCCAGAATATGATTAGGATGTATGGATGTACTCCAATCGAATTTTTGAATGAAACCGGACTATTAGGACCAGACCTAATAATAGGGCATGGTTGGGCAATTTCTGGGCATCCTCTACTTGGATATCCCTCTGAGGGTGAAGGTGACCTAGGGATACTTGCGAAATCGGGAGCAACCGTAAGTCATGATCCTCTTGTCTTCATAAAGAGAGGTAACAAAATGCACTCCCATAGTAAATACATAGAAAAGGGAATTAATGTTTCTATTGGGTGTGACACTTCCCCCCAGGATATGCTTAACGAGATGAGAATGGCCAGTTATACTAGTAAGTTAGCTGACTGGTCATGTTTTAGTGGTACCTCAAGGGAGATCTTTAAAAGCGCAACGATTGGAGGAGCAAGAGCTATTGGTCGAAGTAACTTAGGACGTCTTGAGAAGGGTGCACTTGCAGATATTGTCATTGTGGATATGGAGACTATCAATAACGTGCCATGCCGGGATCCTATAAAGAACCTAGTAAACTCTTCAAGTCGAAATGATGTCAAATATGTTATAATAAACGGTAAATTAGTAATTGATAACGGAGAACTACTAACAATCGATGAAGAAAAATTGGTTAAGGAGGTTCAAGAAACCGCTAAGGATATTTGGGACAGGATACCGGATAATCACTATCAAAAGAAAACCAGTGACGAGGTAAGTCCCCAGAGCTTCAAAATTTGGGAACTATAACATCCTCGCAGAATTATAATTATTTGATTTTTTAATACGTAAGATTTAAAGTCTAAATCTTTTAGTAAAATCTTTAACATTTCACTATAAGTACGCAGAGTTAATTTCTTCTTTTTCTGATTCAAATCTGAAATTTATTGACCCCCAAAACAATATTTTGAAATAAATATTAGAGTCTTTTAAAAGCATTTTTTCCTAGGTTAAACGCTCTCATATTTAGTTCTAAGAATCTTGGATGAAGACTTTCCTCTAATGTCTTAAGTAGTATTTCTTCATCATATGGAAGCACTCCACTTTTGGATAGTGCTCCTAGCATAACAACATTGGTAGCTATCGAGTCCCCAGCTTCCTCGGCTAATTTAGTTGCATCAAAGTCGTATACGTTTTTTGTTACCTTGTTTAGTAATGATAACAGTTTGTTCTTAGGGGGGTAAGGAACCATTCCGGATATAACTTCGACTGGAGCGGTAATTCTAGAGTTGACCAGAGCTAACCCATCCTCTTTTAGATAGGTTATCCCTCTTCTGGTCGCTTCGGCAAGTTCAAATGCTACAAGTGCATCCGCCTCACCCTTCCTAATTTGAGGGTTATAGGCCTTTCCCCCTATCTGTATGTGACCCATTACTGGACCCCCTCTTTGGGCCATACCGTATGTCTCGCCTATTTTAACACTGAGTCCAGCGTTTATCGATGCTTCAGCTAAGATTCTTGATGCAAGAAGGGTACCTTGTCCACCAACTCCTGAGATTACAACTTTTACTGTTTCCATTACTCGTCTCTCCTTTTTATCGCTCCGACTGGGCATATTTGTACACAACTTGTGCATCCCATACACAGTGTAGAGTCTATACTAGCTTTCCTCATATCATCATCCCATATTAGAGCTGGGCAACCATAGGTGTTCAAGCACTGTTTACATCCAATACAGATTTCCTGATTTACCTGATAGACTGGAGGTTTATTTGGTCTCATCTCCCTTATGGCAACTGCTGCACAGACTCTCCTAGCAATTACCATAGCTACACCATCAGCATTGAGCATTCTCTTAAATGCCTCTTCGGCAGCATCAAGATCGTAGGGATCTACAACCTCAACGTGCTTTACACCAGAAGCACGCGCAACATCTTCTATCATTATTGGCTCCACTTTCTCTCCAGTTGCTGTAACACCCATCTGAGGATTCGTCTGGAATCCAGTCATCGCTACTGCACTGTTGTCTGCAACAACAATCTTGATATTATGTCCGTTATGAACAGCATTCTGCAAAGCAGGAATACCCGCGTGGAAGAAAGTACCATCACCTATCCACGCGATTGTGTCGATCCCAAAACTCTGCATACCTTGACTAACCCCTATACTTGCGCCCATACAAAAGTAAGTGTCCTCAAAATCCATTGGTGGAGCGTGAGCCAATCCATAACAGCCTATGTCCCCGTTGACTACTACGTTCTTGAGGTCTCCCTTTACTTCTTTAACTGCCTTTTTTAGAGCATAAATGCTTGAACGGTGCGGGCAACCTGCACACATTGTCAGCATTCTGTCAAATAGGAGCTCTCTCTTTTCTTCCTCTAATTCTATTCTAAGTCCAGCTTCCAGCTCAATCTCCATTAATTCGGCAATTTTTTTATCAATTATTTCATGGCTTAACTCCCCTTCTCGTGGAATTTCCCCATTAAGCCTACCTAGAATTTTAACTCCTGGATTTACATCTTTTGCAAGGGCTTTTACATGAATCTCAACAAACGGGTCTACTTCCTCAGCTATTAAGACTGTTTCTAGACTTTCCAAAAATTTCGAAATAAGACCCTCTGGAATTGGGTTGCTGGTTACCAATTTTAGTAGAGCAATATCACCATCTAGGCCGAGTAGATCAACTGCATCCTTAACGTAAGTACTTGCAAATCCAACCCCAATGACACCTATTTTCTCGTTGCCCTTCTTCTCCATGACATTAAACTCGAGATTATCAAATTCATACTGTACAGAGTCTATCTTACCATGTCTTTCCTTATGACGTCTGAACAGTTTCTCAAATCCAGCAACACGATAGCTGAACCCCTCCCAATCAAATTCAGCATCTCTGTTTAGTTTGGTGATTGACCCCAACTCAACATCGCTCCTCATATGACTGAGTCTAGTAACAGTTCTGATGATGACCGGTAACTTTACTCTTTCACTCAAATCCAGAGCGTACTTTGTGAATTCCTTAGCCTCCTGAGGACTACTTGGTTCAATAATTGGAACATCGTTATGTTTTCCTAGCCACCTGTTATCCTGCTCAGTTCTACTACTGTGCTGACTCGGATCATCTGTTGAGACTATTACTAATCCTCCATAGACTCCCCTCAGGGTAATAGGGTTCAATATATCCAAAGCAACATTAAGGCCTACGTGCTTCATGCTACATATAGCTCTTTGTCCAACCATGGACGCTCCGTATGCAACCTCTAATGCGACTTTCTCGTTTGCGCTCCATTCAAAATGGATTTCCATTTCCTTAGCTACTCTTGCAAAAGTATCCCCGATCTCAGAAGAGGGTGTTCCAGGGTAAGCCGAAGCGAGTGTTATACCTCCTTCAATGGCTCCTCTAGCTATCGCCTCGTTCCCCATAAGGATCACTCTTTTTCCTATCTCATCGAATGCAACTGGGTGAGACATTTAAATCGAGTTAGAGAGGAAGCCATCATTTTAAAGATATCCTATAAATGTCCACGATTTAAAAACATATAAGCTATTTACTAATTGATAGTTTTGAAAGAGAAAATTCTTGGAAAGACTGGTTTAAAAGTCAAGACCTTAGGTTTTGGTGGTATCCCAATCCAGAGGATATCCGAAGAGGAGGCGATTGAGGTTGTAAGGAAATGTTATGATCTAGGAGTGAACTATTATGATACTGCACGTAACTATTCTAACAGTGAGGATCGAATAGGCAAGGCTTTAGAAGATGTGAGAGAAAACGTATACCTTGCAACGAAAAGTAATAAGAGGACCGCAGAAGAGCTCAATGATGAGCTGGAAATAAGTCTCAAGAACCTGAGGACCGACTATATAGACATCTATCAATTACATAATGTATCAAACGAGGACCAGTGGAAGCAGATAAGAGAACCCGGAGGAGCATTAGAAGCTGCTTATACTGCAAAGGAAGAGGGAAAGATACATCACATCAGTGTTACTAGTCATAGCCCAGCTTTAAGTTTGAAGTTAGTTTCTTCAGACCTGTTTTCAACATTAATGATCCCATACAACTATCTCACAACCGAGCCAGAGCAAGAACTGCTACCACTATGCCAGAAACACGACGTGGGTACTATTATTATGAAACCCTTTGGAGGTGGAGCGTTTAGTAACGCCAACACTGCTATGAAATACGTGTTAAGCAACCCAAACGTAGACATTGTAATACCCGGGATGATGACCATGAATGAGGTCGATGAAAACTTCAAGGTCTGGCAGGGCGAATGGACCTTAACCGATAAAGAAAGAGAGCTCATTGAACAGGATAAACTAGAGCTAGGAGAACAATTCTGCAGGGCGTGCAATTACTGCCAGCCCTGCCCACAAGGAATCCCCATCAGTTTCATACTGAGAGCCGAGAAACAAATGCTTAGAAGAATGGGGTGGAGTGAGAGTCGCGTTAAAGCAGTAAGAGATGCAAAGGAAAAACTTGATTCGTGTATTGATTGCAGGCAATGTGAGGATAGATGTCCTTACGAATTACCAATCAGGGACCTTTTACCTAAGGTTATGACATCTCTTTGGGATCATATGGAAAAGCAGACAATCCCTTAATCCCAATTTTTATCTAACTTAAGACTACCATCTACTCATGAATATCGAAAAGATATACAATTTAGCAAACGAGTCAGAGCGGGAAGTTGCTAAGATCTGCTCCGAACTTGTTCAAATTAATTCATCTCATCCAAATGGGTTCACAGATGATGTAGTTGAATACATCCGAGATTATCTTAATCTCCATGGAATCAAGAACGAGGTGCACGCAAAGAATAATAAGAAACCTAACATAGTTGCGAAACTCCAAGGTAAATCTGATATAACAATACTTTGGGTGGGCCACATTGATGTTGTTCCGGAGGGGAAACCAGAAAACTGGACATATCCACCATACAGTGGTAAAATTGCTGACGATTGTGTGTGGGGGAGGGGCAGCAGTGATATGAAAGGCGCATGCGCCTCAGCAATGGTATCAGCTGGGATACTTAACGATATGCAAGAAATACCACATAATGTGGAGTTCTGGTTTACCTCTGACGAGGAGATTGGCGGAGGAGCAGGAGCCAGATGGCTAGCTGAATCAGGTATGTTCAAGGGAAATGTTTGTATTATCGGAGATGGGAACGGGGGTGGTCCTAAGGCCCCTAGTATCGACCTAGGTTGTAAAGGAGGTGCAGGGGTTAAGTTAATTGCTAGAGGACGAACTGCCCATGGGAGCACTCCATTTCTTGGTGAAAACGCAATAACAAAGCTAATCAATGGAGTTCCATGGGTGGAGAAGATTGATGACTATAAGTTGGATTTTCCCAGCGAGCTAGAACCTCTAATTAAAGGCAGTGTCAATTACTACAAACAAACTACACCGTCAGACTTGATCAAACAGATGGAAAAAAACTTCTATACCCCGTCAGTTACATGTAACATTATAGAAGGAGGGGTGAAAATCAACGTAGTGCCTGATTATGCTGAAGCACAGTTTGATATTCGCTTGACTCCTGGATCAAAACCTTACGATGTTATACAGATGATAAAAAAATATGTTGAGGATTCAGGTATTAAGGGTCTAGAAGTCATACCATCTAGAGAGATAATAGTCCCTGAAGAGACTGCTGGGTACTATGAAGTCCCTAACAGTAATTTCGCAATAAAGTTTAGGGATCTATTAAAAGAGGTAACTGGAAAAGATGTAAATATGAAGATCCTCACAGGAGGTACTGATGGAATCAGCACAAGCAAGATAGCGGGTATTCCCAGTTTAGGATATGGAACAAGCTTAACAGGTCAAGCACATCAACCCGATGAGAGGATAACTATTGAGAACTTGGTATTAGGAATAAAAGTCTATACTGCATTCCCTCTAACATACAAATTATAAGCTTGATCTTATACAAATTGGGTTGATCGGATATGTTTGAGATAGACAAGTTCCACATTAAAGGTAAATCCTTCCAGGGCGTCAAGGTTACATTACCGGACCTACCACCACTTATCCTCATTAAAGGAGATAGGGGGTTTGTGATGTGCGGTTATCTTAACCTAGAGGTGGCGGAGAAATTGGAAGCTACTGCTGCTATTGTGAGTGGCGTAAATAATTTCGATGATGTTCTCAATGCGAAAATTAAGTCAGCAACAACAAAAGCTAATGAATTGGGACTGGAACCCGGAAAAGTAGTTAAGGAAGTGATTGAGAACCTAAACTATTAGGTACACTTCTCAATTAGTTTCAATACCTTTTCTTTTGCGTTCTCATAGGTATTTTTCCCATGACTAAGCAAGATTTTATCGAAATCATATTCTTCCAATGTTTTTAGGTTCTTTGCTGCCTCAATAACATCTGTACAGTATTTTTCAGGTGGAGCTTCAAGATTCCCTTCACTGTCACCGAATATTGTATCTCCAGCAATTATTGCCCGATGCTTTCTCAAATAAATACAGAGATTCCCTGGACTATGACCTGGTACATGTATTATCTCTATTCCCCCACATGCTCCTATTAAATCACCATGTCCAAGGACCACATCAGCCCGTACCCCCGTTCTATCAAGTAGTGCTTCATCATCTCCATCGCCTATTACCACCTCTGCATTGGTTAATTCTTTAACAGAAGGGAGATTTTCTATATGGTCTCCGTGTGCATGTGTAATAATTATCATCTTAATATCGTTCCAGGATTTTCCAATCGAGTCCAACTCAGACTGAATTCTCAGTTGGCATTCCGGCGTAAATCCAACATCAACTAGAATCAAACCCCCTTCACAATCAAGAATATATACCTCTGTATCTAATCCGTCAGCATCACAAATTCTTACAGACCTTATACCGTTAAACTCTTCAACCATGTTATTAACAGAAATGTGCCGGAAATATAAAAATCAACTATTATAAGACCTCAAATATCTTCCTTGAAGAGGTATGTCCCGCAACAAGAAAAACCTGCGAGTCGAAGTGACTTTTAAGCACTTTAATGACTGCTTTATTTGCTTTACCTTTTTTTGGCTGTTCTTTAACATGAACCAAATAATGGTCATCTCCGACCACATCTATTGATTCAAAATTGGACCCGGTCTTTACATCAACAGTTATTCTAATTGTCATAAGTGTACTATTAGAAAAATGAGATTAAAACAATAATGTTAATTTGATAGAGAATCAAGGTCACCTTTGTCTAATGTTTCCTTTATTGCCTCTTTTGTTTGTATAGGGAAATCTTTCATTAGACTCTCTAATACAGTTGCTGCAATATACCGCTTAAAACCAGCTTCATCAAGTCCTTTAAAATACTTTCTCCTCATACCGCCTTTACAAGTCTCCTCTTCAAAGTCAAGCACACCCTCATCACACATGTCATTTAGAAAATTAATAATTGAGGCCCTTGACACACTCTTATCTGGTCCAAGACTTCTGTTTACCTTTTCAAAAACTTCCCTAGATGTTAAACCTGGGCCATCGTGACGCCATATATGCTTCAAAGATTCAATCTGATAATCTCTAAGAACTTTTTCAAATCCTTCTTTGGAAGGGTCAATAATTAAAGTCATGCTAGCACCTGAGCTTTTCCTTTAAACCCTTCTCTAACTATAAAAGTCTTAGCAGTAAATAATTTTTCTCTTAATATTTGTTGCAAAAGTGTTTATTCATAATACCTTTTGATAGTGTGTTAATTAATCCAATACTTCCAAGGATGATTATTATATACAATAATTTTTAGTCTATGGAGTTTTTTCTAATACATGATGGTCTAAAACGAAACAAGTCATTTTTCCATTTAACACAACTCTCTCCCCTACAGTTACCACGACTTCTACTAAAAATCGTTTATCCTTTTTCTCAATAACTTTTGCATTAGCTTTCATTAAATCTCCAACTGAGACAGGGGATGTGAATCTTACTTCTGATGAACCTAAGACTACATTTGGATGATTAATTGCTAGCATTGCAGCGTAATCAGCTAAACCAAAAGTAAATCCTCCGTGGATTAGACCTCTATGATCTACACGCATTGATTCAATTGCTAATAATTCAACTATAGAGTACTCTCCTGTCTTAAATTCTACTGGGTTTCCTAGTAATTCAGTCTCTGCTTCTAAATGAGTTTTTACTTCCATGAAACTAAGTAGCCCTCTTTATTTTTCAAATTAACCCTAATCGATAAGTATTATATCTTGAAATAAAGCACAATACCTGAAATGAAGCTATTAACATTCTATAGACATGAATTACAGAGACTTGGGGTAATCGTTGAAGACCAAATACTAGACCTAAATGAAGCTCTAGATAATAAGTGGACAATGCTTGATCTCCTAGACGAGGGGAAGAATGGGTTTTCTTTAGTATCAGAGGCAATAGAATCGGCAAATGAGTCGAACCTTCTAAGTCTTAATGAACATAGAATATCAGCACCAATTCCCAGGACGAGGAAGAACATAGTTTGCCTCGGACTTAACTACGCGGAACATGTTAAGGAGGGCGGCTCCAATAGAGATCTTCCACCTCACCCTGTATTCTTCACTAAGCCAACCACTTCTATTACAGGCCCATATGACCCAGTTATTTACAATAAAGCTGTTCAACGTCTAGATTATGAAGTTGAATTAGCCTTTGTAATTGGAAAAGAAGGAAAATACATCTCAAAAGAAGACGCATTAGATCATATCGCCGGCTACACGGTTTTTCAAGATATTTCTGCAAGAACACTACAGAGTCAACATAATCAATGGTATCGGGGCAAGAGTCAAGATACTTTTGCACCTATGGGTCCTTATCTTGTTACTCCTGACGAGGTTGGAAATCCCCAGGATCTTGATTTATGGTGTAAGGTTAATGGAGAAACTAGACAGAAAGCAAATTCTATGGATATGATCTTTGACATTAAAACTATAATAAGTACACTAAGTGACGGTATTACATTAGAAGTGGGTGATGTTTTTGCAACAGGAACTCCTTCAGGTGTCGGTGCGGCGCATCCTAAGGGCTTACTTAATGTTGGAGATATTATTGAGTCAGGTGTAGAGAAAGTAGGCACTTTGAAAAACAAGGTTATATCTGAATAATTCAGTCTTTTTCTCTATCAGTCCTTTTATTTTTCATCTTTTCATTGATATTTCGCTGATAATAAGAAAAATGTTTATATCTGGTTCCTCTGGTTTGGGATATACTTAGCATAGTAGTAAAATAAATTATGCCAAGTACATGCTTTAAAAGCGATAATATTTAAATGAAGGGATCAAGTTGAGTGAAAACGTAATTATTGGACCACCGAAGCTTACAAGGTTTGAGAGAGCCCGAATAGTAGGAGCCAGAGCTTTACAGGTATCTCTGGGTGCTCCAATATTAGTGGAAATACCTGAGGATGTAAGTGATCCCATAGACATTAGTATACTAGAGCTACAAGAAGGCGTTCTTCCAATGACTGTTCGTAGGACTTTACCCGAAGGAAGTTACCAGGACATCCCACTAATCGATCTTCTTCAAATACAGCTGTGAGAAAGTTGAAAGAAAAGGAATCGTGGCAGATAACAAGTATAATCCTATTAATTTTTTCTGCTTTAATTGCGATCATTCAACGAACTAGATTTCAATTTCTTGACCCTATATTCGAAGTTTTAGTTTTTCATATTCCCACTATTATATCATTCATCATCTACTTTACCATTAGTACAAAGAAGGAAGGATAGACAAAATTGGAAAAAATTAGATCTTTCTATTATAAGTTATGGTCTCATTTACTATAACATCTCTTTCTCTTAGTTCTCTCATCAGCTCATTGAATAAATCACCGTGAATGACTCTAACAGGCCATTGTATCCCCTTATCCTTAATTTTATCACGTCCAAGCATACGAGCAATTATAGCAGCGGTATATCCTGTTGTTTTGGCCATTGAAGTCATATCTTTTTTTTCGTTGTAAAAATCCACCATATCATAGTTTATCGATGTTTCAATTCCATCCTTGGAACCTTCAACTCTTACTAGTAAGACTGTAAGGTCTCTGTCTCCTTCAGCAGGATTGAATTTTACCAAGGGATATATTATTTTATGGAATAACTCTCTTGGAACTACTTTAAATCCTTCATACTCTATCTCTTCTTCACTTATTAGACCTAAATCATTAAGAAACATGATCTTATCTACAAAACCAGAATATCTTATTGTTTTTCCACGGAAATTATTCACTTTCTCTTCTAAGCATAATTTAAGGAGGCTTGAAGGATAACCATCAAGGAAAGCTTCCATCTGTTCAAGTCCATCTATGAATACTGGCTCCAATTGACTATATCTGTCTAATAACACCTCTTTTCCATCAACGATCATGGGAACTTTTCCAGGTCTTACCGGCATCCTAGTGCCTCCGAAAACTATCTTATAATAAAGCGGAGGTTCAGGATCTTTAGGTAGTCCACCACACGCAAATTTTACTGATTCTACCTTGTCCAAGATCTTGATAGCCTGCCCTGATAATATATCTATTAAACCTGGATCTACTCCACATCCCGGAATTGCCGTGATCCCCGCTTTCTCTACTTTATTATATATCTCACCTTCTTGAGGATACCCTCCTCCGGCAAGATCCACGATATTACTTTTCGCTTCTATGGCTGCCTCAAGAACATCTAGGCTGAATTTTGAGGCTGTGCCATTAATCACAACATCATAGTCTAACATTTTCTCAGAAAGCTTGTCATGATCCGTTACATTTACAATTTCAGTATTGAATTTTTCATTATTGACGAATTTAATTGCTTCTTCTAATTTTTCTTTCTCAATATCACAACCAGTTACCTGAGTTACATCCGCTTCCTCTGCGCAATCTTTTGCAATAGTAGGACCCATTAATCCCATACCAAGTACTAACACTTTCATTATGTTCCATTTGAAATTGTTAATCTGCATATTTAGAGTAAACGGTAAAAAATTTCGTTCTTAGTCGATTTTTATTTCGCTACCTGTCGAAGCGCTTAAAAGTATAATGAAAATACACTTATTGATTAATAATGGTTGATTTCTCGTTCACAGAAGAACAGAATCTTTTCCGTGATTCATTAAAAGAGTGGTTGTCACAGAACCTAACACTTGAACAGGTTAGGGAAAATGATACAAAACATGAGATTCCGCAGGACCTTATTAAAGGCATAGGGGACCTTGGTCTATTATTACTCACCATACCTGAGGAAGATGGTGGAGTGGGTGCTGACTGGGTAACCGCAACTATTGCGGCTGAGGAACTCGGATATGCAGATATATCTGTAGCAATACCTGTGTTCTATCTTGTTCAAGCAAGCTGGGGATATGTAGTAAATAGGCTTGCTTCTGATACAGTTAAAGATCAGTACATTAGGAGAGCCACTGAAGGAAATGGTTTCATTGGTATTGGCGTCACAGAACCAGGTGGAGGCTCCGATGTGGCTGGTTTTAAAACCAGCTTAGAACCAAAAGAAAATGGGTGGCTTGTTAATGGTGAGAAAACCTACATAAGCGGCACTGCAGAGGCATCTGAGATGGATGGGGGGTACTTCGTAACTGGGTATAATGATCGTTCAAAAGGACATAGAGGTATGACGGCTTTCTTCTTACCAATTAATCAAGAAGGTGTTGAAATAACCAAACGTTTTGATAACATGGGAAGAATGGCAATTAGCACTGGTGGTTTCAAGATGACAGACGTAGAGGTCCCTGAGGAATACCAGTTAGGAGAGACAAACCGAGGTTTCTACTATACAATGGAAGGGTTCGATGCAGCCCGAGTACTCGTCTCAGCAAGTTGCCTTGGTGCAGCGGAGAGAGCTATGGAAGTAGGAATGGATTACATTAAGGAACGTGAAGCCTTCGGACAGCCCCTGGCGATGTATCAGGGTATACAATTTGACCTTGCTGACATGGCAGCTCATCATGAAGCGGTAAAATCTCTTGTATACAGAACAGCTTGGATGCTAGATCAGAAATATCAGCATGGTAGATTCACAGCGTTAGAGGTTGCAAAATACATAGCTATGTGCAAATATCTTGCACCACATCATGCTCTTGATACATTCAGGAGGGTAATGTACTGGTTAGGTGCATACGGTTATACACAAGAGTCCCCTCTCGAGATGGGATTACGTGGAGTTATGAGTTACTGTATAGGTGCTGAAGGTGCTGCAAATATACAAAAGATTATAATTGCACGTGAAACTTTAGGACGAGACTGGACAAAATCCAGTTAATTCCAAATTTTTACCCAATAACTATAAAGGATAGCAATCTTGTTATTTGGAGGATATTAATGTCAAGCATAGGACAACTTCCCCCAAATGTTCAAGAACGTATACAGAGACTTCAGCAACTTCAAAACACGATGCAACAGCTTCTAACACAGAAACAAAGAATCGAGATGGAAATAACAGAATCAAGCAAGGCTCTAGAGACGCTAGCAGAAACTGATGACGATTCAAGAGTATACAAGTCAGTTGGAGCTGTCTTAGTTGAACGTCCTAAAGATGCTATCGTAAAAGAACTTGAAGAACGAAAAGAATTCCTTGAGAT
Organism: Candidatus Bathyarchaeota archaeon; assembly: GCA_014730055.1. Next base: position 10,674 of record WJIV01000058.1, on the reverse strand, counting down.
GAGAATGAAGGTCATACAAAAACAGGAAGATAAAACAAAGGAAAGGCTTTCCGAGATACAGGCAAATCTGCAAAAAGACCTTGGAATGCAGCAAGGCTAATCATAAATATCTCCTTTTAAGAAAGATATCTCTGAGGGCTTAAAACTGTGTTTAGAGTTTGGTTTTATATATAACATTAAAGGAAACACACTAATTTTAGGGCATCATAATGGTGACCCTGATGCCCTCGGATCAGCACAAGGAATATTCGAAATTATTTCTTCGATAAGACCTGATATAGAGGTACAAATATTATTCCCAGAAGGTCTTAGCAAACTATCAAAAAATATTGCAGGAGAATTGAACTTAGATATTCATGAAAAGGAAACCTTTGAACCTGAAACAATTATCATTGTTGATACTGGGAAATTATCACAACTGGGAAGATGGAAAGAACAATTAAAAAGTAAAAAATTTTCAATTATTGCGATTGATCATCATATTTATGACTCCGAAATCGATCAGATTTCTGATTACTATCTAATAAGGCCAAAAGCTAACTCTACCTGTGAAATCGTATATGATATTTTTAATCTAATAGGTCTGAAACCCTCTAAAAAAACTGCAAAAGCACTCCTATCCGGTATAGCTTACGACTCGAAATTCTTTAGTCTTGGAGGATATAAAATGTTTGAAAAAGTTGCAAAACTACTCAAAATCGCCGGTGAGATCTCAGACATTAAGGAAATAATGAATTTACCTCCCACCTATTCCGAGAAAATCGCTAGGCTTAAGGGTGCTCAAAGACTACAAATCAGTAGAATTGATAAATGGGTCTTAGTAATAAGCCAAATAAGTTCTCATCAAGCATCTGGAGCAAGAGGGCTAATTTCTTTAGGTGCAGATTTTGTGATGGTATCTGGTATTAAAAAAGATAAATTGAGATCTAGTTTACGCTCTACAAAGAAATTTTACGATGAAACAGGTGTTAACTTAGGCAATGTAGCTTCTGAACTTGCTATATTATTAAATGGATCTGGGAGTGGACATCCCACTGCTGCAGGTTTTAACGGTCGAGGTACCGTTGAAGAGCTTGAAGAAAAAACAATTAAAATAATCAAAGATAAAATTGGTTAGATGTTATAGTAGAAACTATTATATTTCTTGATTCTTTTTTAAACGGAATCTCTGTATTGAGGGTTAATCTTGGAACTAGTTGAAGTAAAAGATTTGTGGTATACTTATCCTAGCTCGGATAGACCCGCGTTACAGGAATTAAATTTACAAATTAAACATGGAGAGTTCATTCTACTTACAGGTCCTAGTGGTTGTGGTAAAACAACTTTTTGTAGATCCCTTAACGGTTTAATCCCGAAATTTTATAGCGGGGAAATGAAGGGAGATGTCTACATTAATGGATTGAGCACGAAAGAGACCCCAATAATGAACCTCGCACAACAAATTGGATTAATATTTCAAAATCCAGACAATCAAATATTTGCTTTGACACTTGAAAAAGATATAGCCTTTGGTTTAGAAAACTTGGGAATTCCAAGAGAAGAGATGAAAAAAGAGATCGCCTGGGCCGCAGAAGTGACAGGAATCCAAGATTTGAGAGAAAGAGCTACACACGAGCTATCAGGAGGACAAAAGCAGAGGCTTACTATTGCATCAGTGCTTGCAATGCATCCAAAAATCATAGTCATGGATGAACCTACCTCATTTCTTGATCCTGTTGGTGCTGAGAACATTTTCGAAGTCTTAAAAAAATTGAATAAAGAACTTGGCATGACAATCGTGCTAATAGAGCACAGAATGGATTTAGCAGCTAAGTATGTTGATAGGATTATCGTTTTCGATAAAGGTAAGGTAATAGATGATGGTAAACCAGATAAGATACTTGCGGATGAAAACATCAGGTTGCTTGGGGTTGGCATTCCAAGAGTTTTGGAATTAGCCAAAAAACTTCGAAAAGAAATAGGTATTTTTAATGGACTTCCCCTCTCAGCAGAGGATTTTTACAATAATATTCAAGGTAAGTTACCTGATAAGGTTGAACTTCACCAACGTAGACCAGAATTTGATGATTTTTCAGGAGAACATCATCATATTCCAGCTATTGAAGTCAAAAATGTTTCTTTTACCTACCCTGGTTCTGTACAGGCTCTAAAAGATGCAAGCCTTACAATATATAAAGGTGATTTTGTTGCTATTATGGGTGAAAACGGTGCTGGTAAGACTACTCTTGTCAAACATTTTAATGGTTTACTTAGACCTAATACTGGTAAAATATTGGTTGATGGAGAAGACATATCATCAAGTACGGTTGCACAACTAGCGAGAAAAATTGGTCTGGTATTCCAGAATCCTGATGATCAATTATTTGAAGAAACTGTAGAAAAGGAAATTTCTTTTGCATTAAGAAATTTTGGGATGAATGAAAAGCTAATAAATGAACGTGTAAATTGGGCCCTTAATCTATTAGATATTGTTGAGTACAAGAATAAAAGTCCATTTACACTAAGTGGTGGCGAGAGGAAAAGAGTCGCTTTGGCTTCAGTACTAGCCTGGGATCCCGATATTCTCGTTCTTGATGAGCCAACAATAGGACAAGATTATGGGCAGAAAGAAAGACTTAGACACTTCCTAATGCAGCTTGGAACTCAGGGGAAAACGGTTATTATTGTAACCCATGATGTTGAATTCGTAGCTGAAAGTCAACCTAGAATTGTACTAATGAGTGATGGGAAAGTTCAGGGTCAAGGTTCAGCGAAATATATAATGACTTGCCCAGAAGAGCTTGCCAAATGCAGTGTTGCTCAGCCTGAAATTACAAGACTTTTCAGTAAACTTCATGGTTATGGATTTCCTGAGGATGTACTTGACGTTAACGAAGCCTATGATTTATTATCAAAGAAACTGGTGAGGAATTCAGGTTGAGTTTATTAGAGAGCCTAAGATTTACTAGAGGGGATTCTCCCGTTCACCGCATCGATCCAAGGGTTAAATTCATCCTCACATTAGTTTTTTTCACGGCTTCTATAATATATCTTCAGTTGATACCTCTTATAATCATTTTTTTGATACAAGTCCCAATAATTTACTATGGTAAAGTATTGAGAGAATGGTTTCAATCAATTAAGGGTGCTGGTTTTATTGCATTAATAATATTTGTTAGCAATCTTCTATCATTTTATTATTTTCAAGGCCAAGATCTTTCCTGGGCTTTGATTGAATATAGCCTTGCCCTAACTTTAAGATTCATAGTATTAATAACCTCATTTTCAATTTTCTTCCTAACAACCTCACCAGATAAAATGAGCCTTGCACTTGAAAAAGCAAGGATACCCTATGAATTTAATTTTGCCTTTATTACTGCGATAAGATTTGTACCTGTACTAGCAGACGAAGCTCAGACAATTATGGATGCGCAAAAATCAAGAGGACTCGAGTTAGACAAAGGAAACTTCATAACAAGGATAAAAAACTATATTCCTATACTTTTACCCTTGATAATTAATTCAATTAGAAGAAGTCTTGAACTCGCTGAGGCAATGGAATCTAGAGCTTTTGGCGCAACTGAAAAACGGACAAATTTGTATGACCTTGAAATGAGAAGCTACGACTGGGTAGTTTTGATTATTAGTCTAACGTCAATATTCATAATGATATATTTACGTATTAATCCTGTACAAGTTTGGTAGTTTTCTTAGTTGTATAATGCATACTTTCCTCGATCATTATATAAAATGTATCTACACTATGATCAGTAATTATCTAAGAAAGCGTTTATAAGTCAGCATAAACCACATAAGCCGAATAAAGATGATAAATAGCTTCTCAAAAAACAAGATGAGAAAGCTATTTTCAGATTTGACGGGTTTTTCCGTCGTGTTAGCCAAAAGTGGTGTAATAAGTGGAGCCTAGAAAAGTCCAGAAAGTCGGGTACTCGACATTATCTGTTTCGCTTCCCATGGAATGGGCAAAGAAAACAGGTGTAGAGAAAGGAGATGTTCTATTCTTATCAGAGGAAAATGATGGTGCGTTGAGGGTCACTCCTGAACCAACCAGACAAGAAGATACCAGTGTTTATGTGGTTAATGTTGACAAATGTGATAACACAAAAGTTCTTGGAAGGGTCATTGTTGGTAACTATGTACTAGGCAGGAATCTCATTAGAGTAGAATCAGAAAGAAGACTAATGAGGGAACAGATTGAAACCATCAGAGAGGTAACACAAAGACTACTAGGAATCGGTATTATTGAGGAAAGTGATAGACACCTGCTTTTACAATGTAGCATTGATCCTAAAAGCTTCCCACTTGAGACCGTAATTAAGAGATTATATGTTATTACAAGCATTATGTTCAAGGAAGCAATTGACGCATTAATTGACCGAGATATGGAACTAGCCAAAGACGCAATTGCTAGAGAGCACGAAGCTGATACAATCTTTTGGCTTCTAGCTAGGCTACTTGCTAGCGCACAACAGAGCAGGATGGTGTCTGAGTCAATTGGAATCGCGGACCCTATGGAAGTTGTTGAGCATAATCTAATTGCTTGGTACCTAGAGATGACAGCTGACCGGTTAAATTCCATAGCTTACAACATAATGGCCTTAGAAGAAAAGAGGGATCTATCTGATGAGGATTTACTGGAAAGGCTATCACAAATTGCAATGATATGTTTCACAATGTTTGATCAGGCAATGACTAGTGTCTTCGAGAAAGATATGAAACTAGCAAGCGATGCTGTTGACCTATATGAAGCAGTTGATCGAGAAGAAGATTCTCTTCTACGCGAATTCCTTGAGGAGCATGATCCTGTTATTACGACAAATGTAAATGAAATTGCTTGGGGGCTAAGGATAATATCAGAGTACAGCACGACGATTGCAACGATTTCTATTGATAATGTGCTTAAATCTGATAACGAGATATGCCGAATTACTGAAAATCCGCCCGAGGAATAGTTTTCATTACTTTTAATAACATAAATAGTTAATAGCCTGTTCTATAAGGCAGATAATAATGAGTTTTGTGAAAGAGGTCTCATCTTGGATATTACAAGGAATAAATGGTATTATCCAGGAAGCTGACGTAAAGCAGATTGACGAATTTATTAATGAATTAGTTGATTCGAAAGATAAACGCATACTAGTAATGGGAAGCGGAAGAAGTGGTTTTGTAGCCAGAGCCTTCGCTTTAAGACTTATGCAAAGTGGATTTAATGTTTATGTAAGCGGAGAGACCATCACTCCAGCATTATCTCCAGGCGATATAGTTTTAGCTGTTTCCGGATCAGGTACAACTAAAATTATTGTAACTCAAGCAGAGATAGCTAAAGAGATTGGTGCAACAATAATGACAATTACCTCTCAGCCAACAAGCCAGTTAGCAGAATTATCAGATACTGTTTTACTAATAAAGGGAAGAACAAAAGAAGATGCAACAATTGACTATACCCGTAGAACTATTACTGGAGAATATGATATGGCCCCACTAGGGACAATGTTCGAGCTCAGTGCACTGATTCTTCTGGACAGTATAATTGCTGAAATAATGAAAAAGTTAGGAAAAAGTGAGTTAGATTTAAGGAAAGGGCACTCTCACACCCAATAATCAAGGTATAAAAATTTAAAATAAGTGCAGAAAATGACTGAAAAAAAGATATTTAATATTATAGATAAAAACAAAGAAACATACATCAAGAGACTCAAGAAGCTTATCAATCTTTATCCTGAAGGAGAAAAAAAGCTGCAAAATCATATAGCATCTCGTTTCAAAGAAGTTGGTTGCAAGGTAAAAACAATTCAGTTATACCCATCAACAGTTCAGCTAAATAAGGAATTTGCATCAGAGGAAGTTATCGATAGAATAAAACGAATCCATGTTATAGGAAAAAAACCTGGTAGCTCTAAGGGTAATAGTTTAATGCTAATTGCTCATCCAGATGCTGATCCAATTAACCCAGAAGGATGGACCGTACCATTACATGAAGGAAAAATAATTAATGGTAAAATCTATGGATGGGGTGCTGCTGACGATCTCTCTGGAATATCTATTATGACAGAAGCACTAGACGCATTAAATGAAGCAGGCTTTAGTCCTGATGGAGATGTGTTTCTTGTTAGTGCATCCGCTAAGAGAAATGCATATGGAATTGCGGCTATTTTAAGAGAGGGGTACTCTGCAGATGCTGCGGTCTACTTGCATCCTGCTGAATCGGAACTTGGGCTTAAAGAGATTAAGACTATAACCTCAGGATTACTAAAGTTTAGAATAAGATTAAAAGGAATGAGGCCACCAAAAACAGAGTTTGTACAAGCTACGTTTAGTAATCTCGGTGTAAACCCCATCGATAAAGCAATTTATATCATTGAGGCATTTGGACGCCTTAATGAACACAGAATCAGAAATATCAGGTACGAGCCTTTGAACAAGGAAATTGGGAGAGGAACCAATATACTTGTAAGTTACATTAAAGCAGGAAAAAAAGATAATCTCACAGATATACCAAAAGAATGTATAATTGGTTTTGGGCTTACGTTTCCACCAGATGAGGATATTGATGAACTTGTCGAAGAGATCGAAGAATACCTTGAAAAGATTACAGATGCAGATCCTTGGCTTAAAGATAACCCCCCCGAACTTGAATGGGTTCAAGGGACTCAGGGAACAGAAATCCCGGTCGATCATCCACTAGTTAAAACAACTGTAGATGCATTTAAGATAGTTACAGGTAATAAACCAATTAGCAATCCACTATATAGTAAGAGTGACCTCAGAACTCCAATGTTAATAAATAATATTCCCATGATAGGTTTTGGGCCACAGGCTGGAGGATTATCTACAACTGGTGGAGTAAATGAGTGGGTCGGCATTGATGAATACATTGACGCAATCAAAATATGTGCAAAAATGATTACTCAATGGTGTAAATAATAGGTCTAATAATCTTAGAAAAAAGTAATTACTACTTCTTTTTTACTATATATTACTCTATAAAAATCTCTCATAGTATTACAATAAGAAGGGTTTAAAAGACTCCTATCTGTGTCTATAGTCAATCATAACTAGGATTTGACGTATTTATGCCGAGATTCAAGCAAACAGACGAAATCTTGAAACTGATGCATAATCGGGAGAAGGTCCGTAACATAGGGATCATTGCACACATAGACCACGGAAAGACAACTATGAGTGACAGCCTCCTGGCTATGGCAGGTTTAATGGCACCAAGTAGGGCTGGAGAAGCAAGAGCCCTAGACTTCCTCGAAGAAGAACAGAGAAGAGGAATCACTATCAAAACTGCAAACATCAGTCTATTATATACAGAGGGAGAAAACCAATACGTAATTAACCTCATCGATACCCCTGGACACGTAGATTTTAGCGGAAAAGTTACAAGAGCCATGAGAGCACTCGATGGATGTGTATTACTTGTTGACGCCGTAGAAGAATTCCAGATAATGACTGAGGTAAGATTAAGGGTAGCTCTTGATGAGCATGTTAAACCAGTCTGCTACATCAACAAGTTTGATCGTTTAATTAAAGAACTAAAGATGGACCCAGATGCTATACAAAAGAAACTACTTCGGATTATAAACAAGTTCAATGAGATAGTTCAGACTTATGGATCTGAGGAGATAAGAAACAAGTGGACTGTTAACGCTGGTGATGGTGAAGTAGCATTCGGGTCTGCGTTAGACCGGTGGGGATTTACCTTACCAATGCTTCAAGAAAAGGGTCTTACCTTACCAGATATTATTCAAATGTATAAAAATGGAGAACTTGAGACACTTCAAGAATTATTGCCCTTAAGTGAAGCTATTCTTGGTATGGCAGTACATCAGTTACCTGGGCCTCTTGACCATCAGAAAGAAAGAATTAAACAGATATGGAGAGGCGACTTAGAAAGCAAGATGGGTAAATCCATGATGGCAGTGGATAAAGAAGGCCCCCTCGTTATCTGTATATCCAACGTAATAATCGACCCTCAGGCAGGTGTAATTAGTACAGGAAGAGTTTTCAGCGGAACAATAAGGAGAGGTGATGATCTAAACCTTGTTGGAGCAGAGAGTACATGGAAAGCTCAGCAAGTAAGTATCTATATGGGACAGTACAGGGAGATAGTTGAAGAAATTCCAGCTGGAAATATCGTAGCTCTTCTTGGATTATCTGAAGCTAGGGCTGGAGAAACAATTGTAAGTAGCGATATTGCTGATGAGGCAATACCATTCGAATCCATAAAATATGTATCAGATCCAGTCCTAACAATAGCAGTTGAACCTAAAAAACCCACAGATCTTCCTAAACTAATAGATGCAATGCAGAAAATGAGCATTCAAGACCCGAACCTTGTCACGACGATTGATCAAGAAACCGGCGAGTATCTTATGGCAGGAATGGGAGAGCTCCATCTTGAGATAGCTGTTAAAGACATCAAGAGTCAGTATAACTTGGACATTATTCAATCCGAACCAACTGTAGTTTATAGAGAGGCTATAAGGGAAGAAGTTGGCCCATTCATGGGTAAGAGTCCAAACAAGCATAACAGAGTGTTCTTCAACCTTAAACCTCTTGATGAAAATATTGTCCAACTGATAAGAGACGGAGAGCTTAGTGAGATCCTTAGCTCAAGCATGAGAGAAGACGTTCTTACTGAGAAAGCAGGATGGACCATAAGAGAAGCTCGACAAGTATTCGCAATAAATGAAAACTGTAACTTACTAATAGATACAACAACGGGAATACAGGGCCTAAGAGAGGTAAAACAACATATAAGTGGAGGATTCCAGTGGGCTTTAAAGGATGGACCACTTGCCGGTGAAGCTGTAAGAGGCCTTCTCGTGGATATGGTTGATGTAAGGCTTCACGAAGACCCAGTCCACAGAGGACCGGCACAGATGATGCCAGCTGTCAGAGGAGCACTCTATGCAGGTATACTAAGTGCAAATCCTACATTACTAGAGCCTATATACAAGATACAAGTTCGTGTCCCAGCAACTGAAATGGGAAATGTAACTGGTCTATTAAGTAGGAAGAGGGGAAGCATCCATGATGTTGATCAGGATGGTCCCATCGTGAATGTTACAGGTATGGTTCCTGTATCTGAAACACTGGGTCTGTCTCAGGAAATGAGAGCTGCTACAAGTGGGACCGCTTTCTGGCAGATGACTTTCGATCACTGGTCACCTATTCCTGACAACATGTTATTGGATATCATCCAAAAGATCAGGAAACGAAAGGGAATGAATCCAGACCCTCCACGAGCAACCGAATACATTGTAAGAGAGTAACTCAATATTTATCTTTTTTAAATAACACTTTTTGTAACTAGTGTATAAATTGCAAATACAAAACAAAGAAAAGCTTATTTCGAATTCAGGTTTAGAGGTTTTCAGAAATCTTAGAAACGACTCTACAGAAATTATTGAGGAAGCGATTAAATCTGTTAACCCCTATTTTGCTTTAAAAAAGATAATAAAAATTGAAGATAATGAACTTACAATAAAAAACGTCGTTCTTGATATAAATAATATAAATAAAATACTGGTTGTTGGTGGAGGAAAAGCCAGTGTACCAATGGCAAGGGCATTAGAAGATATTCTAAAAGATAGAATAGATAATGGCATAGTAAATACCCTACATGAAACAAAAAACAAGCAAGATTTAAGATACATTAAGGTTAATGGTGCTTCGCATCCTATCCCTGACAAGTCAGGTATGATAGGCGTTAAAACTATGCTTGAAATGGTCTCAGATCTAAATGAGAATGATCTTGTTTTTGCAATAATATCAGGCGGGGGATCTTCATTAATGCCCTTCCCCGCAGAGAATATTACACTAGAAGAAGTTCAACTTGTGACAGAAAGACTACTCAAAGCAGGAGCAACTATAAATGAATTAAACTCAGTAAGAAAACATCTGTCTTCAATTAAAGGAGGACAATTAGCAAAGAGTATATTCCCAGCAAGAACCATTGGTTTAATACTTTCAGATGTAATCGGTGATCCCCTAGACACCATAGCCTCTGGACCAACTGCTCCTGATGATAGTTTCTTCGAGGACGCCTTAAATGTTTTAAAAAAATATGAACTGCTCAATCAGATTCCGGAAAACGTAGAAAAAAGATTAAAGATGGGTGTTGTTGGAAAGCTCGCTGAAACACCCAAGACTGGTGACAAGGTTTTTGTTAAAGTTGATAATTTCATAGTTGCCAATAATTTGCTAGCAGCAAACGCTGCAGCTTCAAAAGCAAGTGAGCTTGGATATAAATCAAATGTGCTTAGCACTTATATAGAAGGAGAAGCTAGACAGCTTGGCATATTTTTAGGCGGAATTTCTAAAAGCATCATAAAAAATGGAAATCCTCTTGATCCCCCTGCTGCCCTAATTATTGGCGGTGAAACAACTGTTAAGGTCACTGGAAACGGAAAAGGAGGTAGAAACCAGGAAGTAGCCTTATCATCGATTAGAATGATAAATGGCCTTAATACTTTGATAGCGACTTTAGGTACTGATGGTATTGATGGTCCAACTGAAGCAGCAGGTGCTATTGCTGACGGTCAAAGTATGACTAAAGCAATTTCAATGAAATTAAGTCCGGAAGAGTATCTAAATAATAATGACAGTTATAGTTTCTTTGAGAAAATGGGAGACTTAATTATCACTGGTCCAACAGGAACCAAT
>WJIV01000057.1 GCA_014730055.1 Candidatus Bathyarchaeota archaeon | reverse complement strand
GATGAATGAAATTCCAGGACTTGAGGAGAGCTTCAAGAATCATAATGTTATCTATCTGATAACTTTTGATAAGGACGGGGAGAGCCACAGTCGGCCCATGACTAACTACAACAAGAATCCCTATGGTCTTCTTTGGTTCCCGACGTTTAGAAATACCCAGAAAGTGAAAGATATCGAGGAAAACCCCAAGGTACGTATACTCTTCCCAAGCGGAGACTCAGACTTTTTCTTCGAGATAGAGGGTACCGCCTCTTTTGCATCTAGGACGGAAGTACAGCAAAAATGGGAGTGGTGGTACCTATTTTGGCACCCTAACCAGCATGATAAGTTTTGGATAGATAGATCCAGTGACCATCCAGATAGGATAATAATAAATGTCGAGCCAGAAGAAGCACGCCTCATACATAGAGACAGGATCGATTACGTCGATAAACCATACAGGACCGTTAGGGTAAGAGAGGCCCTAGAGAGAAGGAAATAAACCGAAGAAACCATATTTTTTCATATGGAATCAGAGCAATATCAACGAGTCCTGGCGGCAGCTAACCTAGAGGTACCTGATAGAATCCCATGGAGCATATGGGCACATTACCCAGCAATCCCGTGGCTAAAGCACTATAGCTGGGAACTGGCTAATAGAAATGGGGAACACCAAGCAAAGGCGCATTTAGCGTTATTAAGATCACTTGACTATAAGATGGACCTACTGAAAGTGACGCCCTTTTTCCGTTCCATGGCATACCGCTGGGGAAGCAAGTTCCAGTTCAGGAACAACACCGGAAAGGACGAAGAAATTGACGTTGTCGTAAAAGAACCGGTAGACTGGGAGAAACTCTGGGTACTCGACCCCCGTAAGGAACTGAGAGAGAATCTTAGATGCATTGAGTATCTTTCGAGAGATCTACGTAACATTCCCTTCATATACAGCATCTCAAGCCCCATGACCCAAGCGTTACACGGTATTTCAACACCAGAAACGGTGCATAGGCATATCAAAGAGCACCCGGGGGCCGTCAGAAAAGGGCTTGAGACCATAAATGAGACAAATATAGAGTTCATGAAATCAGCAGTTGAGGAAGGATGTCCCGGATTCTTCTACGGGATTGCGGGCAGGGGAGACTACTGGAGCAGATTCAATAAAAATGATCTTGAGGAATGGACGCTACAATACGACAAGGATGCTCTTGAGTCTATAGATGCTCCATTAAAGATGCTTCATATATGTAACACACTAGATGAAAATCCAGAGAGGCACGGGGAACTTATGAGCAGTGGGTGGTTCGAAAAGTATCCAGTCAACATACTGAACTGGTGGGACCATCACTTCACACCATTATCACAAGCAAAAAAAGTATTCAAAGGTCGCTTCTGTCTGGCTGGTGGACTCGATCACAAATCAACACTCACAAAATCTCCCGAGGAAATTGAGAAAGAGGCTATAAAGGCAATTAAGGATGCAAAGGAAGGCGGTGGATTCATCTTGGCAGGAGGGTGTACTGTTACTAGTGAAGCCCCTGTACATACTTACAACACTGTTGCAAAGGTTGTCATGGAACACGGGGTCTACAAAAAATAGATCAGAAAAACTTCACCAATCTCTTTGTCTATAATATTTACTTTCAAGACGTATAATGTTATGATCCATAATCAAGAAGAGATTCTACATTCTTGATTTTCTCACTCATATGATCTTTTATTGTAGATGGAGTCATCAACCCATTTTCGGTTATTACTCCCTTAATGAGACTGGAGGGAATAACCTCAAAATACGGGTTCCTAACATTTATCCCTTCGATATCAGCTACCTCCTCTGGATCATGCTCCTCAAGTTCTATATCCTTACCCAAGTAATTCAATAGATTGAACTTGTAAGTATCACATACAGTATAGAAGGGAACACTAGCATCTAACGCTGAAAGTGCGAGAACTTTTGTCCCAACTTTATTCACTACACTTCCGTCAGCAAGAACACTATCAGCGCCAGATAATGCGAGCTCAGCTGAATCGATGAACATACCAATAGCTGAATCCACAATAAGAGTAACATCAACACCTCTATCCCTCAACATCTTCGCCATTTCCCTTCCCTCGAATAATGGCCTTGATTCAGTACAGAGGCATTTCTTCGCACCGAGACCCTGAATTACACCAAGTACGGTCGAACTTCGACTATGGGTAAATACAGAGTCTATATCTCCGGTCTCGCTATGTAGATTTTTTACTATTCTCTCTAACCTGTCATCTGATCCTCGTATAATTATCCTAGCTGACGCTTTTACCTGACTTCTAACTTCATCAAGAGACAATCCAGGATCGATTCGATGCATTAACTCTATTATTTTCGACGTTAATGGCGACATACTAGGTCGGAGTTCGATAATTTCTCTAGCATAGAATCTCATATCTCTCATCAAGTCATCGGATTCTGAATATTCTTTAGATGCTAGATGGATCATTACTTTCAAGGCTAAATTACTAATATAATCCGCACCATGTGTTGTGTCGTTCTTGATCTCCTCAAGTAAGTCGTCAAGATCTTTATTCTTGGAAAGTCTCATTAATAATGAATTGAAACGGATTATGAAAAGCTAATTGCTTAATCAGTAAATTTTCAGATAATCATGGTAAGATAGGGGACAAGCATTGGGGTTTTTATTTTCTGCTCACCACCAAAGTTATGAGTTCGTCATTTCTCAAAGGCGCACCTGCTCTCTCATCATGATATCTCTCTAGCCTCCTGATCCCTGCCTCCAACCCTTCTTCGGTGATGGGTCTGAACATGCTCCATAGTTTTCCCCTGGCAATATCAATCATATCCTCGATACTCTGATATCTCTCGAGGCTGTAATCAAAAAACTCTGTCTCCCTAAATCCTGCATCCTTGAAGTATCTCACAAAGTCCTCGTTACTTGGGTATACCTTCAACTGATTATCCTTGATCTCAGGGAAGTAATCAAAAACTACCTTCTGCTCCAGCTGGTCATGACTGATAGTCCTTATCACAACTCTTCCTCTACTCATTATGACTCTTCCACACTCATCAGCAGTGGCCTGCTTGTCCTCGATGTGATGCCATACTTGGCTGCTGAAGATACAGTTGAAAATTCCCGCCCTAATAGGCAAGTACTCGCCTACCGCGTTAAACCAGTC
>WJIV01000056.1 GCA_014730055.1 Candidatus Bathyarchaeota archaeon | reverse complement strand
TAAAGGAGCAGAACGTCAAAGCTATCCATGTAGACTGGAAACCTCCGAGCTTAGATGAGGATATGGATGAAAAACTAGATAAAATACTCTAATTTTTTCGTCATAAAAGGATCCATTTTTTTCTTGCCATTTTAAATCTTGAGTAACTGTGAATAGTTAAGACATTCAGGGAGGGGTATATTTGATATATGTTACAATACTGATTTCTCTTTTACTTGGACTTGCGTTACTGTATTTTTCAAGTGAGGTAGTTGTCGAGAAACTTGTTCTACTAGCACGTTATCTCGGAGTCTCAGCGTTTAACATAGGTTTCATTGTGTCCTCTATTGGATCGGATCTACCTGAGATCGTGAATGGGATATTATCTTCATTCCTCGGTCATGGAGATATAGCTATTGGTAATAGTATTGGATCATCTAACGCACAACTCCTATTGATACTTGGTTTAATTCCATTTTTCTGCACGTTTTGCCGGTTAATACCAAGACCGTTCATGATAGTAGGAGCATCAGAGGTCATTGTGCTTGTTCTTGCAGTGGTTTTAGCAGTTGATGGTCTTGTAAGTCGTCTAGATGCTTTGATTCTAACTTTTGCTTGGTTTTTATCCATATGGGTTATGAGAAGATTTGGTGGGGAAAGGATAGCAGTAGAAGAAAGTGCAGATTATAAGATTGAGAGCATAAGGAAGGGCTGGACGGCTTTAGGTTTACTACTTGGGTTTGTGGCTATGGCTATTGGATCTTACCTCGTGGTGGAGTCCGTAGTACTAATCTCAGATATTTTCGGTATCTCGCAGTATTTTGTTAGTTTTTTCCTGCTCTCTATAGGAACTAGTTTGCCTGAGCTAGTTGTTTCAGTCTCGTCTATCAGGAAAAGATACTATGAGCTTGCCGTGGGGAACATCGTAGGCAGTAATATTGTCGATCTCTCGTTAGCAATATCTTTCGCTGCATTTATCAGCCCTATGGTGGTCAGGTCAAGGGAGATATTGTTTACTGGTTCTTATGCTATAGTTACGCATACCCTGGTTATTGGTCTACTGACTTATCGTGGTATTAATGATAAGAGATCAGGCGCGGTACTGCTGCTATTGTATTTGAGCACCTGGTTAATACCTTTAATCTTTTTCTAAAACATAAAAAGCTCTTGCCTAAGGAAGACACATAAGTATTAGAAGATACTTCTGGTTAAGCAGTGATAGATTTGGCATATGGAGAATTACTGATACCTGGAATAGTTCTTGCTATAATTATAGTAATCGCAGTATATCTCGTAAGTATATTTAACCGATTATTGAGGCTACAGAACGCGGCTGATGCTAACCTCAGTCAAATTGAGGTAGCCATGAAGAAAAGGCTGGATATGATAGACCAACTGCTGGGAGCAGTCAAAGGATACGTAAGATACGAAAAGGATGTATTTAAGACGGTAACAGAGCTCAGGAGCAGGATAACCCGAGGGGGAGCAGGGGAGTTAGAGGACGTTGATAGACAGAGTCGAAGTATATTCTCAGCAATTACAGCAATAGCTGAGGATTACCCCGATTTGAAAGCAGATCAGACAGTCCAGAGATTGATGGATGCGATTATAAGTGTCGAGGATGAGATCGCACGGCATAGATATACATACAATAACATAGTCCAGGAGTTCAATACCATGAGGGATACAATTCCATCCAGCTTCATAGCAAGTGCAATTGGAACAGAGGATCTAACTTACCTAGAGTTCGAGGAAGAGGTTGAGAAGGCACCCATCATAGAGGGGATATCTGAGAATGAGTGAGAGTCGACAGATACTCACTCTGGTGGGCATAACCCTAGTTATAGGAATCGCAGCTCTTTCTTTAATGGGTATCACACCTACACTAGGTGAAGGCGATGCATATGTCGAATCTTACAGAGTAGAGTTTTACCCCAATGGCACGCTTAAGGAAGAATATACTTATCGTTTAAACACGAATGAGAATAGATTCCTATATAGGGTCTGGGACGCCCCTCTATCAACAAGTGATCCAGGTCAACCTTTTATCGAGCCGTTGATGGTAGAGGCCCCTACAGGTGCGGTGGGTTATCATAAAAGTAATGATGGGCAGATACACATCTATTCCGATGAGGATGTTTCTCAGGATATCTCAAGAACGATAAGCAATCTTGCCTTCAGAAATGAAGCGGGAGCCTTCAATCAGGGATACTATACCCCGGGTACATATGATGTCACCATGAAATTTGTTATGCACCCACCACTCGAGTACGATCAAGATATAGGGCATCTTAACATTAAATTCGCTGATGAACACATACCATATCATAATGTAGAGATAGTTTTCATAGACGCCGATTACATAATTCAGGCTTACCCGCATCCCCCATCATATAGAATGAGTAGGGATGGACAGGATCTGGTAATCACCGGTTCATCAGGTGAGAATGCATTGA
The DNA here is from genome assembly GCA_014730055.1 of Candidatus Bathyarchaeota archaeon. Next base: position 267 of record WJIV01000056.1, on the reverse strand, counting down.
TAGAAGTTGAGCTTTTGATGGAGAGAGATGCTGTTGATGCCTTCGATGGATATCCTACTCAGGTAGATAATGTAAGGCAGAAGACAGTGGATGCAAATAGAATAGTCCGGTTACAGCACTGGGCGGCTCTAGGCTTCTACTACGGCTCCAGGCTACTAGTACTACTAATACCGTTAGGCCTCTACGGATTATACTACATATATGGGAAAGAGAAGGAGTACACTGTCCCAAGATACATGAGCACGATCCCGAACGAGGAAAGAAAAC
>WJIV01000055.1 GCA_014730055.1 Candidatus Bathyarchaeota archaeon | reverse complement strand
TATATAAGCAACACGACGTAAAACGAACATATGTTCGACGTGCGACGAGAATATGTTATCCTAGGTATATATCTTTAATAGATTTTAGGCTCCCTAATGTCGCTCTCAGACTGTAAGGGGGTTCAAATCCATCAGTGAATTCTCCAAGGTCAGTTCCAATTATCTCAATTTCATCCAAGCTAGTAGGTCCAAGGCCTTTAGCAGCTGACAAAGCAATGTGTGGAATTTCACCTGGGTTATACCCCATGATCATGCTGCATACACTATCAACGCTGACAAGATTTTTTCCGGAGATTATCACATCAAGACATCGTGGGGTACCAATGACAGGTCCATTGCCCTCCATGCAAGTAAGGCCATCTACGATGATTAGATCATTCCGAATAGTACTAGCTAAAAATGGAAGTATCTCATCGAGATATTTATGAAGCTTACCTTTAGATCTTCTCTGAAATACCCCGTAAAGATTCTTTATACCCAGAGTAACTAAAGTATGAGCACACGTCTTAATCTTCGGAATATTGATAAAGTAATCAGCTTCTGTGACAGTCAAAGGTATCCTTAAGATTGTATCGGCAACTGAGTACTCAATGAAATCATCATTGGACAAGTTAAGAAATTCGACACCCAGTTCATTGAAAAAATCAAGGTAACCAGATTCCTTTACTCTCCTATCCGCTGTCCCACTAATATTATCGGATTCAACAATTTTTATCTCGCATCCATATTCCTTAACCAGTTCAACAACAGATTCAATAACTCTAATATCAGTATTTACCATACCAGCTGGGTTTTTGGAATTACATATATTGGGTTTCAAGACAACTGTGTCATCTTTATTGATGTCTAAGCCGCCGACTAATCCAGCTGATGTTCTTACAGCGATATCTGTACTATCATTAGCTCTAATAATAGAAACTTTTTGCATTATATCCCTCCAAAATTACTCTGTATATTTCGCTACTTCCTCCACGATTTTAATAATTGCTAGCTCGTCGTCTACATTAATTCTAGGCTTTTCGTGACCTTTCACTAACTTTTCAAAGTGTATATATTGATTTCTGAAACTAGGGTGCCTGAACCTAATGAGATCTATATACCAGTCTAAACCCCTACTCTTATAGGTCTTAGAACTATCATTGGTCTTTATCTTTACGGAATATGGATTCCACATTAGCTCTGTCGAAATGCAACCACGATCTCCAATTATATTAATGGTAAACTTTGGTATAATGCTGGTCCAGCTAAGGCTACATTTGATATCAGTACCTTCTTTTGTCCTCATTGAAGTCACTAAGTTATCACATACATCAAAAGTACTGCACCACCAACGAGTGTCAATAACCTCTAAGTTATGACCAGTAAATGGAAACAATACAGATAGTAGATGAGGTAGAACATCCTCTATTATACCCCTATTGCTTAAAGTCCTGAAGTTGGTGTGAGGCCTATAAGTTCTTAGATTATTATTGAAACAAATATTAATTGACTCTAAGCTACCGATTTTATTAAGGAGATTTACTGCCGTCTCAAGACTAGGAGAGAATACATAATTATGGGCCGGAAGTATCTCTACATGGCCTGACTCATACAGCTTTTTGATATTAAGTAAATCCTCAACCTTTTGTGCAATGGGTTTTTCACAGAGTACATGTTTACCATTTTCAATTGCGCTTAGCACCATTTCTGAGTGGAATTTTGGAGGTGTATTAATTACTACAGCGGTTATATTACTATCACGGAGAAGATCGCGATAATCAGTAGATAAAAGCTCAGCATCTGTTTTGTTTGCGACTTTTCTTAACCTATCCCTATCAACATCTGATAAAGCATGAACTCGTATAGTATCCAGCGTATCAAGGGCATTTAAGTGAAACATTGTGGTAACTCTTCCACAACCTATTATCCCAAGCTGGAGCATAATCCAGAATTCCGAACCCGGAATTAAAAGAGTTGGGTTACTATTCTAAGAATCTACAGAAGAGCATATCAGTTAGACCCTTAGGCTTATCCATGTTTGGAGGCTTTGGCGGATTGGGTATATTACAGAAATGCTTCCAGTAAAGGTATTTACCTATGGTTACCTCCAACTTAAATGTACGATGCATCCAAACATCTACGGTACCCATCCATCTACGACCTAGAAAGCTACCTGCAAAGGCCATGCCTATAAGGTAACCCATTATTGCTAATCCTAACCTAAGGAACTGTGCTATGGGAAACTCCACTCATATCACTAGCGATACGCTATGAAGCAAAGAATAAAAGCATATCGCATCATTCAACTAAAGATCCTTCAAAATATCATTATATCCATAATTAATTGCTATAAAACCACAAAGGATTAATTCAAACCAATAGGTAGCCAAACGGGTTAATAGACTAATTGCGCTAGCTTCACTCAAAGGGATTCCCAAAACAGCAATTGCTCCTGTAAGACCAGCATCAACAATCCCCAAGCCACTCGGGATGATAATATTCAACTGCTGAATAAACTCAATAACTGCATATATGAGAACAATTATCCAGAAATCTATGTGATACCCCAAGGAAATTGCTACTAGATACGCTGTTATACTGCCTGTACTCCAATGGAAAGCAACGAGTAGTAATGATAACAGGTTTAAACCTATGTTCTTTCTCAACTTTTTAATTGAATGCTCTATCTCATCCACAAATCTATCAAAACCAGAAAAATGTTTTTGATGGTCATAGACCTTATCGAAAATATTTTTTCTTATCCAAGATGGACTAGTATAGTAAATTTTCAACAAGGATCCTGGCCTCAATACCATGAAAAAGAATAAGGTATTCATAACTGCATAAATAACTACAAACCAGACAAATCTAAAATCAACTGGTATTGGTAGCCCCCGAATCAATGTTACCATTATTCCCCCCAGTGTTATTAAAACACCAAATGCAATGAAGTAGTAGACTTTGTTCAATATAACGCTGGAGACTGCTTTCCCAATATTTGACCTTGACTTATTTCTGACGAGGTAGGCTCTTATCACTTCCACGCCAGAAGGTATCGGGAAGAT
>WJIV01000054.1 GCA_014730055.1 Candidatus Bathyarchaeota archaeon | reverse complement strand
TCATTAACTGAATGATATGATCGAAACTTTCGTAAGTCAAGAAGGAGGGGGTGGTCTAGATTTGATCTGGCTACTCCTACCATTACTATGCTGTATGTTGAGTATGGGTGGAAGAGGAGAGAAGCCAGCGGGTACAGGTAGGGAGAGGGATAACTTCTACACTACTCAGGAGATTGAAGAGGCCTTCAGTGTCGTAGAGGAGAGGGTCAACAAGTGGAGATTCGATGCAAAAGAGAGGTCTGAGAGCCGAGGAGGTATCACCTCCACCATAAGGAACTTACTAGGTGGCTCTCCAGGGGAGAGATTCCAGGAGAAAGAAAATGAACCTCCACGCTTACTCACAATGAACGATTCTACGGGTCCACTTTACTTTGAATTCACTGAGGTAGAAGATGGTGGAACCGTAATAACCGTAACTTATGGATCGCAGCTTAAAGATAGGGTAGTAAAGCTCAAGGCCGATATGCCCCTTAAGATCCCAGCTACCCCAATAGGTCTTAACTGCCCGTCTTGTGGGAAACCGGTCCAGAAAGAATTCCAGCTATGCCCATACTGTGGAGAAGAGCTGATCAAGGAGTAAACTTGATGGAGTACTGGAGGCTGCTTGCTCACAATCACTGGATAACTCTCGACTTCAAGATCCTTAAAGTCAGATTATGTGCACGCTGCTCAGGCTATCTTATCGGGTTATTTTCCTCCCTATTTGCAATGAATAAATTTGAAACTTGGTTTTTTACTGCTAATCCTCTATATCTGGGATCACTAGTTTCTGTCCTTGCTACGCCGTTAATTATCGACTGGTTGACCCAATCGTGGGGGTGGAGGAGTAGCACAAACCAGAAACGATTGATCACAGGTATTCTAATGGGCTTTGCTACCACAATATTCTCAGCGATGTCCTTGAACACTCTGACAAAGGAAATCTTATTCGCAGTCATAATGTCATCTGTCATCTTTCTCGGTCACAAGTGAAAATAGGAAAAAATTTGGGTTCTTAAATAAAAATGAGGAAAAAAATGTTAGTATTTTTCGTAGTGGGTTAATTCATCAAGGGTTTTTCTATCTTTTGTTGGCTCCTCGTCTGGGTAACCTGTAGCCACAAGCCCGAGTACCCTTAGATGCTCAGGGATATCAAGGAGTTCCTTGACCTTTGGCTCGATGGAGGAGTCAATAACGCCAGCCCAGCATGTACCAAGCCCGAGACTATGTGCCTCTAACATGTACTGCAGTGTCGCTAAGGCAGTATCTGCCCAGTGATATTTACTGTGGGCCTCAGGGTCAGTCAGGGGTACGAATACTACTGGGCTCTGCTCCACGAATTTTGCATAGGGGTGGATGGCTGAAAGCTTTCGTCGGTTCTCGTCGTCTTTTACTATTAGGAACTCCCATGGCTGTCTGTTGGAGGCTGATGGGGCCCATCTTGCGGCCTCCAAGCATTTTTGTATTTTCTCTTCTTCAACAGGTTTGTCCTTGTACTTACGGATGCTTCTACGTGACTTCAAAAGTTCTAATGCGTCTTTCATTTCACTATATGAAACAAATTGAGTTAATATAAGGATTGAATTCTGTTAGTATTTGTTATTAGTATCTTTACGCAATTTTCTATGATTATCTATAGTTACCGATATGGAGGTACTGGAACCCGAGGAGGAGCCCGATGAGACGCAGGATCCACAGGGCGGGATACCCGGTTTTCCGGTGTATGCAGTGCTTGCAGGTATGTTGGTTTTCCTGTTATACACGGGTCGGATCAAGTCCTAGCCCCTTTTATTTAAGTAAAGAATATTATCGGCTCTCATAGTATCGTTCCTATGACAATTATCTCACGGAGCTATAAACACAAGAAGGATTTTAACTCCGTGATGGCATTCCTCCGTGATAATTTCACACGGAGAGGTAACATGGAAAATTGGTTGCCCCCTCGCTTCGAGAACAGCGCCAGGGAAATGGGTGAAGGTTCACACCTATGGTTCAATAAAATAAATGACGAGAGTAGTTCTGATATCGTGGCAATGGCTAACCCCGAGGATAAAAACAAGTATTTTATCCAGGTTGATCCGGACCACGCATATATTGAAAATGATATCTTCGAATGGATAATTAACACAAGTAGAGAGGCGTCCAGTGAACCTCACACACTTTCAATTGTTACGCTTGACGGTAATAGATCAAGGGAAAAAGTTTTAGAGGAAATGGGGTTCAACCGGGGGAGAGTGTATGGAATACTGATGACCCGGAAAATGGAGGGTCCCATCCCGAATTTTTCTTTACCAGAACGGTATACCATTCGCTCTGTCACCGAAGATGACTTCGATGAGATAGCCTCAGCGATCCGGGTAGTCTTTGGCCACGGCGAGTGGTTCACAGGGAAAATACTGGAGCAGAATTCCAAAGCAACCTATTATCATAGTGACCTCGACCTCGTAACAACTGATACTGATGGAAGAATTGTGTCATTCTGTACCTTCAGATACGATCTCCCAAGTGGAATAACTGAACTTGAACCCATGGGAACACTCCCGGAATACAGGGGCATGGGAATCGCAAAAGCCATGGTATGCGAGGGTTTGAGACGGTTAAGGAAATATGAGCCAAGTCTACTATATGTTGGTTCAGCTGATAATCCTGCTGCTAAGAGGCTCTATCAGGTCACTGGATTTAAGGTTGTTGGGCTTTATTTTTACTGGGAGAAAAATATAGACTAATCCCTTTTCCTTCTAATCCCAGTCATCTCCCTCTGTTACAGGTATCTTAAGACCAAGTATGAATCCAATCAAGAATGTGGCTATTATTCCCACTTTACCTGTTGTGCTTTCGGTTGTTATTCCTACTCTAGGCAGTAACTGTATAGCTGCATATGATAATATCCCACCAACTACTATCCCTGGTAATAGTCTCTGAAATAAGAGATAAGCTGCTACTAAGATAAGGATTCCTAGAATAGCTATGATAGTTGGAGATAACGACGAAATATCAAATGGGAGTTGATTCATTTCAAGACCTATCTCAGTAGATATAGCTCTACTTAACTCTACTTGGGATAAAGATAACATGATAATTACTAAAAAGAAAAGCACTGTTCTTAAGTAACTCATATTAAATAAATCGATATGAACTGTAAAAAACTATCTTTTAACTATACTAATGAGATGCTAAAAAAATAAGGCATAATCGTCTAATACATTAAAGAGATTATGTACTGCCTCATTTACCATATTCGCACTCTTACCTCCGGTACAGACTATCTTGCCCGATGAGAAAACAAGCATTACAGTCTTGGGATCCTGCATCCGGTAAATCAGACCTGGGAACTGCTCCGGCTCGTACATCACGTTATCAAGGAGATCCGCAGCCATCTCCAGAT